>NZ_JACYFG010000040.1:0-300000 GCF_014803405.1 Pelagicoccus enzymogenes | reverse complement strand
GCGATCAGCTTGCGGGAACGGTTGAGCGAGTAGGCGCGTAGCTTGTTCAGGAGGCTGGAGGCGGCAAAGGTTGTCATGTCGAGGCTGACCTCGTCGAGCGTTTCCCTTTGGGTGTAGCGTGTGGCGATGTCGACGGCGTCTTGGCAGAGGGCTTGGCTGAGCGGTATGGGGGTGTTGGCAAAAACTTCGAAAGGTTTCGGGTTTCGGGTCTCGAAAGTGAGGAAGAGCCAGTTCATGCGCTCGTTTTGCACCTCCATGTAGAAGTGGAACTGGTAGGGCTTCACGAGGAAGGCGTCGCCAGGGTGCAGGTGGAAGACGCGCCCGTCGACGTTGATCGCTCCCTCCGTCTCGAAGCAGGCGATGAGGACGAAGCGGTGGTGCGGCCGGCTTTCGAAGGTGCGACGCTGCAGCTCTCGCTTGCGGGTGCGGTGGAAGAGCACGATGTTGTCGACGTAGCAGAGGTTGCGGGCTTTCACGCCGTGGAAATAGTCGTCCGGCGCTTGCATCCGAAGTGCGGCCAGTTGGGAGGCGGCTTGGGAGTATGGGGTCTGCATGTGATCGGAAATATCAAAGGATAGATCAAATTTGCAAATATTTGCCACCGTTCTAGGTGTTATCCTTTTAGACAGCTTACCTCATTTCGCCCTCATCCCAACTCTACCCCTGATTTATATGAGTGAACCAAGCGGACAGGAATTGTACGAAAGGATCCCTACCAAGGTCTTCGAAGACGCGAGCCTCGCGGTGTGCGAGGTGGCGAAGGAAATCGCGGAGGCGATTCGAGCGCGGCAAGCGGAGGGGAAGTCTTTTGTGCTCGGTCTGGCGACGGGTTCGACTCCAGTGCCTCTCTATCGGGAGTTAGTGAGGATGCATCGGGAAGAGGGGCTGAGCTTTGCGAATGTGACCAGCTTCAACCTAGACGAGTATTTTGGAATCGAGAGCCGCCATCCAGAGAGCTACCACCGCTTCATGCGCGAGCAGTTGTTTGACCATATCGACATGCCGGAGGCGCAGATCAATATCCCTCAGGGCGCGGTCGCTCGCGAGGAGGTATTCGAGGCATGCCAAGCGTACGAGGAGAAGATCGAGGCCTGCGGAGGCATCGACGTGCAGATTCTGGGCATTGGGCGAACCGGCCACATTGGATTCAACGAACCCGGTTCTGGACCGCACTCGAGGACGCGCTTGGTGACCTTAGACCGCTTGACCCGCTTGGATGCTGCCCGCGATTTCCAAGGTGAGCACAATGTGCCGCGCTACGCCGTGACCATGGGGGTAGGGACCATCATGGATGCTCGGAAAGTGTACCTGCTCGCTTGGGGACGCTCCAAAGCAGAGGTGATCAAGGCAGCGGTGGAAGACGCTCCGGTCGAGAGCCTGCCGGCCAGCTTCCTGCAGGCCCACAGCAATGCGTATTTTATATTGGATACAGCTTCGGCGTCGGAGTTGACTCGCAACAAGTACCCGTGGCTGGTCGGCTTTCCGGAATGGACGCCCGAGCTAGCGAGGGAATCGGTGACGCACCTTTCGCTCAAGCTGGGCAAGCCCTTGCTCAAGCTCGTCGACAAGGACTATCAGGAGAACGGTCTTTCGGAGCTGGTTACGGAGCAGGGGCCGGCCTATGGATTGAACATTCGCGTTTTCAACGAGGTGCAGCACACCATCACGGGATGGCCGGGCGGCAAGCCGGACGCGGACGACACCTACCGGCCCGAGCGAGCTTTGCCCGCTCGCAAGCGTGTGTTGGTACTGAGTCCGGAGCCGCAGGATGACGTGCTGGCGATGGCGGCGACGCTGAGTCGCTTGGTTGCTCATGGTCACGAGGTCACGGTTGCTTACCTGACTTCGGGTAGTTTAGGAGTGCCGGACGAGGAAGCGAATTGGGCTGCGGACTTGATGCTGGAGGCGGGGGATTCCGCAATTGCATCGGACGTATTGCGGGAACTGGAGGAAAAAGGCGCCTTTTCGGAAGATTCTCCAAGGCTTCGTACTTTCAAGTCCTACCTGCGGCGCAACGAGGCTAGAGCGTCCCTAGAAATGTGCGGCTTGTCGAAAAGCTGTATCCGATTTTTGGATTTGCCTTTTTACGAAAAGGGACGCTACCGCCGTTTTGAAGTCGGGGAGGAGGATGTGGCTGCCATGTCTAGGTTGATTGACGAAATCAAGCCGCATCAAATCTTCGTAACTGGAGAGGCTGCGGATCCCAGTTCGGTGCAGGCCAAGAGCTTCTCAGTATTCGAGAACGCGATACGGAGCTTTTCTTCGGAACCTTGGTACAAGGATTGTTATGTTTGGTTGTATCGAAGCGATGGCCGAGAATGGGATATTCATCAAGTAGAGATGGCAGTTCCTTGCAGTCCGGACGAGGTTAAGGCCAAAGCTCAAGCGATCTACCAGCACCGCTCCCAACGCAGCCAACTGCCTTCCATGAATGCGGACCAAAGCGAGGCGTGGGAGCAGGCCGTTGAAAGAAATCGAGGCACGGCGGTTCTCTACGACAAGCTGGGACTCGCGGAATACGAGGCGATCGAATGTTTTGTTCGCTGGAGCACGGTGAAAGGCGCAAGCAAGTAGTTCTATGGAAAAGCACTTTATACCGGATGGCGTGAGCCTGCAGGCCGCCCAATCGCGCGTCACTCACATGGGCATTGGGGCCCACCAGGACGATCTGGAAATCTTCGCCTACCATGGGATCGCAACCTGCTATCGTTCCGCTTCGAACTGGTTCGCAGGTGTTACGGTGACGGATGGTGGCGGGAGCGCTCGAGAGGGAGCGTATCGAGATTACACGGACGACCAGATGAAGGAAGTGCGCCATCGCGAGCAGAATCGGGCGGCTAAAATGGGAGGTTATTCTTTCCAGGCTCAGCTGGGGATTCCGAGCCGGGTGGTGAAAGACGCGGAGGCTGCGACTGGCTTAGTAGACGAGCTCTATGAGTTGCTCGATGCCTGCCGACCGCACACTTTGTACCTCCATAATCCAGCCGACAAGCACGACACCCATATCGCGGTGCTGGCCCGTTGTTTGGAAGCCTTGAGACGCTTGCCTGTGGAAGCTCGTCCAGAACGTGTCTATGGCTGCGAAGTATGGCGCGACTTGGATTGGCTGGACGACGAGCGCAAAATCGCATTGCCTGTCGACGCCCACCCAATTCTCGCTCGGGACTTGGTCGCGATATTCGAGTCGCAAGTTGCGGGAGGGAAAGATTATGTGAACGCCACGCTGGGGCGTCGCCATGCCAACGCGACCTTTTATCAGTCCCACTCCGTCGACGAAGTGAGCGGCTACACTTTCGCCATGGACCTTAGTCCATTGCTGGAAAACGAAAACCTGAGTGTCGCCGACTTTGTCAGTGGGCATTTGGATCGATTCAAATCGGATGTGCTCGAGCGTATCCAAAAAATGGTTAGGTAACTATGAAGGCTAAGCGAATTTTTCAAATAGTGGCAGCAGTAACGATCATGGGAGGGAACATTACGGGGACGGCAAGCGTGTTGGAGAGCGAAGAGGCCTTCTCCCGTTTGCTGCCGATTCCCCAGAAGGTAATGGTAGGAGAGGGCCGCTTTCGCATCGAAAAATCGTTCGCCGTGAAGGTTAGTGGCCAACCTGACGATCGGTTGTACGGAGCGGCCAGTCGCTTCCTGCGCCGCTTGGACCAACGGACGGGTTTGTTCCTGCCCCAAGACTACGTCGAGAAAGGTGAGACCTTGGAGTCGGTTGGCCTCGAAATCTCTGTCAAACGTCCGGGGGAGGTCAAGCTGGGCGAGGACGAGACTTACTTCCTCTCCGTGGAAGCGGGGATTGTGCGCTTGAGCGCGGAGACGGATCTAGGTGCGATGCACGGTTTGGAAACGCTGTTGCAGCTCTTGTCGGCCGACGAGCAAGGTTATTACTTTCCCGTTTCCAGAATCGAAGATTCCCCTCGATTCCCCTGGAGGGGCTTGATGATCGACTCGGCTCGTCACTTCATGCCGCTGGATTTGATCAAGCGCAACTTGGATGGAATGGCTGCGGTGAAGATGAATGTAATGCATTGGCACTTGACCGAGGACCAGGGGTTCCGAGCTGAGATCAAGAGCTTCCCGAAATTGCATGAAATGGGATCGGATGGAATGTACTACACGCAAGATGAGATGCGCGAGATCGTTGCCTACGCTGCAGACAGGGGAATTCGCGTGTATCCAGAATTTGATGTTCCTGGGCACGCGACTGCTTGGTTGGTTGGGCATCCGGAGCTGGCAAGCTTGCCAGGGCCTTATGAGATCGAGCGGGGCTGGGGGATTTTCGACCCGACTTTGGATCCGACCAAGGAACGGGTATACGAAGTGTTGGAGGCAGTCTTTACGGAGATGGCAGCTATCTTTCCGGATGAGTACTTCCATATCGGTGGCGATGAAAACGAGGGCCACCACTGGGACCAGGCTGAACACATTCAGGCTTTCATGAAGGAACGCGGCATCGCGGACAACCACGAGCTGCAGAGCTTTTTCAACAAGCGTCTGCTGACCATCCTGGAGAAGCTCGACAAGAAAATGGTTGGCTGGGACGAGATTTTGCAGCCGACCATGCCGACCAATATAATGATCCACTCTTGGAGGGGACGCGACTCGATGGAGGCGGCCGCTAAGCAAGGATACGCGAGTATCTTGTCCAATGGCTACTATATCGACTTGATGCAGCCGGCTAGTGAACACTACTTGGTAGATCCGCTCCCTTCCGATATCGACCTGGACGAAGAGGAACGCGCCCGTGTCTACGGTGGGGAAGCGACGATGTGGAGCGAGCACGTGACCTTGGAAACAGTGGATTCGCGCATTTGGCCGCGCACGGCTGCCATTGCCGAACGGCTTTGGTCGGACGCTTCGATTCGAGATGTTGAGGATATGTACCGAAGGTTGGATACTATTGCTCTGCAGCTCGAAGAATTGGGCCTGACCCATATCAAGAACCGCGACATGATGATGCGCCGTTTGGCGGGTGGCTACGATATAGAGGCTCTACGAGTTCTAGCGGATGTGGTCGAGCCGCTCAAGATCTACCGCCGCAATGCGGATTTGAGCTACCGTTCTTTTTCGCCCTATACCTTGTTGCCTGACGTCGCGGTGGCTGACGCGAAAGATGCTCGCCGCTTCAGAGCGCTGGTCGATGCCTACCTCGAGACAGGGCATGCCGCGGACAAGGCCGCGGTTGAAAGCATGTTGAATGTTTGGCGTACGAACCATGCCTCCTTTGCCCGTTTGGCCGATCGTTCCCCTGCGCTTCGCGAAGCGTTACCCTTGTCGGAAGCGTTGAGAGACCTGGCGACGCTAGGCCTTGCGGCGATGGGCGGCGAGTCGCCAGACGCTGCACCGGTCCTAGAGCGAGCTCGCGAACCGGTCGCAAAAGTAGAGCTGCAAGTCGTAGATGGGGTCGAGCGATTACTTGAGAAGTGAAGTCTTGATTTTGCATCGCGGGCGACGTGGCAGTCGTCCTACCGTTTTCCTACCTCCAAAACCTGCCCCTAAAAGCTTATGTCCCTATCCCCACTTGATTGGATTATTATCGTCCTTTTCTTTGTTATATCCCTGTCGATTGGCCTCGTTGTTTCGCGGCGAGCGGGAAAGTCCTCCTCCGAGTACTTCCTGTCCGGCCGCAGCATGCCCTGGTGGCTCTTGGGTGTATCCATGGTGGCCACCACCTTTGCGATCGATACGCCGAACCTCGTTACCGGGATCGTGCGGCAAGATGGAGTCGCGGGGAACTGGGTTTGGTGGGCTTTTCTGCTGACGGGGATGCTTACCGTTTTCGTTTACGCCCGGCTGTGGCGTCGCTCCAAGGTCTCTACTGACTTGGAGTTTTACGAGCTTCGCTACAGCGGGAAGTCGGCAGCGTTCTTGCGTGGATTTCGCGCGGTCTATCTCGGTGTCTTCTTCAATGTCATGATCATGGCCAACGTCTGCTTGGCAGGCATCAAGCTAGGGGGAGTCGCCTTGGGGCTCTCACCGATTGAGACGCTGCTGGTCGCGTCCTCGATCACCGTTGTCTACAGTTCTCTAGGAGGGCTGCGAGGCGTTTTGATAACGGACTTTATCCAGTTTGGCATCGCGATGCTGGGGTCGATTTGGGCGACTTCTCTGATTGTGGGGATGCCGGAAGTGGGAGGTTTGAGCGGATTGCTGACGCATCCAAATGTCGTCGATAAGCTAAACCTTTTCCCGGACTTCTCGAATTCCACCATGGTCGTATCCGTTTTTATCGTACCGCTTGCGGTGCAATGGTGGAGCGTTTGGTATCCCGGTTCGGAGCCTGGGGGCGGTGGCTACGTGGCCCAGCGTATGCTGTCAGCCAAGAACGAACGGCATGCGATCGGCGCTACTTTCTTCTTTAATCTAGCCCATTACGGTCTACGTCCGTGGCCTTGGATATTGATGGGATTGGCGTCGCTCATCGTGTATCCGAATCTTGAATCGCTACAAGCGGCCTTTCCCGCACTCGACGAAAACTTCATTCGTGACGACCTCGCTTATCCGGCGATGCTGGCCTTCTTGCCAGCCGGGATTTTGGGGCTGGTGGTGGCGTCCTTGGTGGCGGCCTTCATGTCTACTATTTCAACCCACTTGAATTGGGGGTCTTCCTATGTCGTGAACGACGTGTACAAGCGGTTCGTGAAGCCGGAAGCAAGCGAGAAGGAGTTGGTGCGGATCGGGCGTTTGTCGACGGTGGTGCTGATGGTTTTGGCAGGAGTGGTCGCCCTTTTTCTGGAGAGCGCGATGCAGAGCTTCAACATCCTCTTGTCGATTGGGGCCGGCACAGGGTTGATTTTCATCCTACGTTGGTTTTGGTGGAGGGTGAATGCGGCCACCGAGATTTCGGGAATGGTCGTTTCGTTCTTCGTGGCCCTGTTCTTCGAATTTGGATACGAACGCCTCGGGTTCGAGCCATTGGCAGGCTACGTGCAGCTGATTGCCAGCGTTTCGCTTACGACAGTGGTGTGGCTGCTGGTGACTTTCCTCACGCCTGCTAGTTCCGACGAGGTACTCGAACGCTTCTACCTTGCGATCCGCCCAGTGGGCCCTGGTTGGGAAAGGGTGCGCCGTTCTTTGGTCGAGAAGGGGATTGCCGTTCCGGAGACAGCGGAAGGCGAAAGCCTGACGCGAGGCATCGCCGGATTTTTGGTGGGTAGCTTTTCGGTGTACTTTTTCCTGTTTGGAGTGGGTTACCTGATTTATGGGAATCTCTTGTTAGGCATTGCTTTGCTCGCCTTGGCGACAGGGGGCATCGCCTATATCTTAAAGAGAGTAATTGCTAACTGAATACACAATGAACCGTAGTCGAGAACGTCTCCTCTCTCTGGATGCCCTGCGCGGATTCACCATAATCGGGATGATCGTAGTGAACAGCCCCGGATCTTGGGGGCATGTCTACGCGCCCTTGCTGCATGCCCCTTGGCATGGCGTGACAGTCACGGATATGGTTTTCCCTTTCTTCCTGTTCTTCGTAGGCGTATCGATCGCATTGGCGTATGTGGGGAAGTCTCAGCGGAAGGCGGAGCGTCGTTCCGCTTACGGAAAAATCCTTTGGCGAGTGGTTAAGATCTTTGCTTTGGGCGTTTTCCTGAATCTCTGGCCGCAATTCAATTTCGAGGAGGTTCGGGTCGTGGGGGTGCTGCAGCGGATCGCTATCGTCTTTGGCGTTTGCGCTATCCTGTTTTTGAATACGAGTTGGCGGCAGCAGTTTTGCTTGGGAGCTGGAGTCTTGCTGGCATACTGGGGCTTGCTCCAATGGGTGCCGGTGCCGCTTGACGAGGTGAACCGTGGAGCTTTGGAATCGGGTATCGTTGAACGAGCTCTGGGGGCGTCTCAGGCGGTGTCGGTAGAGGCGGCGAGCGAAGGCGCCTTAGCCCCAAACCTGGAGCCCGGCACCAACTTGCAGGCCTGGCTGGATCGAAAGTTCGTTCCCGGAAGCATGTGGGAACGGACCTGGGACCCGGAGGGAGTTTTGAGCACCTTGCCTGCGGTGGGCACGGGGATTTTTGGCATGCTGGTTGGAGCTATGATTTTGGGGATTGGAGATCCTTACCGCCGCGTGAGTTGGCTGTTTTTCGTGGGAGTGGTAACGGTGCTGGCAGGTGAGGTCTGGAGCTGGGTTTTTCCTCTCAACAAGAACTTGTGGAGCAGTTCGTTCGTTCTTTTTTCCGGGGGCTGGTCGACGCTCTGTTTGGCAGCCTGCTTGTTGCTAGTAGATATCCAGCGTCATCGCGGCTGGGCGCAAGTGGGTGTGATTTTCGGTTCCAATCCCGTTGTCGCCTACGCCCTCTCGGGCATGCTGACCCTGTTCTTCTACGCTTCCACCAGCTACTGGCCGAGTCTGAGCAAGCGCTTCATGGACGGTGCGATCGGACTTGGAATGTCTGGTGAATTGGCCTCTTTGCTCTATGCGTTGCTTTACGTGGGCGTGTTGTTCTTGCCGGTTTATTGGCTCTGGAAGCGCCGGATTTTCGTGAAGCTCTAGTGTAAATCTCAGGGGTGATTGGGATTGACCGAAGCGGCGCTCGGTCTATGGGTTTCGACCGTGCCTTTTCCTTTACTGTCCAGAGCTATCTGCATAGCGGTCTGTTTGAGTCTTTCGAACAGCGTGCTATTGTTGGGGCAGTTTGCTGCATGGTCGAGCATGACCAAGGAGCGCTTGGATGACCGTGGTGTGGGCGCGGCCTTGCTCTCCAGCATCGAAGGGCAAGACCTCTGTGAGGTGTGCTTGGTCGTTCGCGAGGAAAATAGGAAGCAAAGCGAGAGCGGGACTCTGAAGGAGTCGGCCGGTATCGCAAAGCTTCTGGTGATGGCGGACGACTGCGAACTTGCCCTAAACATAAGGCCAAGTGATAGCTTTTGTTGTATACAACAAATGGGCACAAATTTGCTCGCTGGGCGTTCTGACGAGGTGTCGAAGCCGCCTCCGAGAGTGGAAGTATAGATCGTTTCAAGGGCCTTATTCGCCCGCCTCCGCCATTCAGAAGATGCTGCGGAGACAGAGTTCCTATCTTTACTTCAACTTTCAGATTAAATGAATAACACTTTTTCTCGTGTATCCACGCGTACCTTCGCGTCCGTAACTTTGGCCTTGAGCCTTTCTGCAACTGCGTTTCCCCAAGCGCAAATGTCCGCTGCCAAGAGTGGCCGAGCCGACAGTCATGCGCCAATCGGCGTAATGGGCGACCACCTCCACAGAGGGGGGGAGTACATGCTCTCCGTACGTCACATGACGATGAGCATGGAAGGGCATCGTCAAGGCGAGAACTCCTTGACTTCCCACGAGGTGTTTGCGGCGGGGTTCTCCTCGGCCGCGACTCGCATGGACATGGACATGAGCATGGTCGGCTTCATGTACGCTCCGAGCGATTCCGTGACGCTGATGCTGATGACGAACTATCTGGAGATGGACATGGATATGGTCATGAATCCGCACGCCGACATGGGAGGCATGCATGACGACCACGGGGGGCACGGCATGGACATGAGCCACTCGACCTCCGGCTGGGGCGACACCTCGCTGACTGCTCTCGTCAAGGGCTGGGAATACGGAAAGCAGAAGATGCACTGGAATCTCGGATTGAGCGCTCCGACCGGTTCTGTGGCGGAGATGATGCACGCTTCCTTTCAACCTTATGGCATGCAGCTCGGATCGGGGACTTGGGACGCGAAGGTGGGCGCGACCTATTCAGGCCTCGGAGAAGGCTTTGGCTGGGGAGCTCAAGTATTGGGAACGATTCGCCTAGAAGACGAGGGCGAGTCTGGCTTCGGCCGATCCGATGCCCTCGATGCCTCGGTTTGGGGAAGCTGGTTGGTGGACGCTTCCTGGAGCCTCTCCGGTCGCTTGAAGTATTCTGCGGAAGGGCCGCTTGACGGACATTACAATGGACCGCATGCCCACTCCGCTCCGCCGCATTTCCAAGCAAATTACGGTGGGGATATTTTGGAGGCGATTGTCGGCCTTAATTATCTGTGGACTGATGGAGCCTTGCGCGGTCACCGCCTGGCTTTGGAATACGGACAGCCGATCTACCAGCAGCTCAATGGAGTTGGCATGAACCGCGAAGACACGCTGACGCTTGGTTGGCAGTATGCTTGGTAGTTGTTTCACGACTACAGGCCCTTTTTTTGGGAAAGGGCTCCCTCGGCGGGAGCCCTGCTAATCGCGAGTTCCTCTGTCTTTGCGGAATCGCTTTTCTGGCGCTGCCAAGCGATCGCTCTAGCCGTCGAAAGGCTGTATGGCGACGAGCAGCTCCGCGGTTTCTTCGGGATCAAGGATTTCTTGCCGTTCCAGGTAGTAACCCACGGTTTCTGGGTCTGATTTGGCCCAAGCCTGGGCGATAGATTGATAGTGTGACTTAATATTGGATACGGAAATGTCGAGATGGTCCTTGGTGGTCGAGGCGGCGAATTGCAGCGCGTTAACCTGGTCGGCGTCTTGCCAGCGTTTGTACAAGTAGTAGGCAGCTTTGTCGGGGTCGGTGGTCTGCAGCCTGTCGATTGCTCCTTGCTTGATCGCTTCGCGATCGGCCTCGCTGAGGTTGGAGGCGGTATCCAGGTAGGCGAAGGCGGCATCCTCGTCGGAAGCGGCCCATCGGTTGACCATCTCGACATAAGATTGATTGGAAACTTGGTAGGGGGCGTGGGTGAGGCCTTCGCTCGCGGCGGCCAGGGTTTGGGCTTCGACGCGTTTGATATAGGGGGCTGCTGCGGCGGGAGCCTTGTGCATGACGTTATCCAAAGCCATGGCGAGGTGCCCGCGCATGCGGTAGGGATCCTCTTCGTTCGCGGGATCGTTTTCGATGAACTCGAAGGCTACCTGCGGGTTGACGTGGGCTACCAGATGAGCGTTTTGGGAGAGGACTTTCTTAATCGATTCGTCCGGCTTTTGACTGAAGATCCAGTAACCCGCCTTGGTTGCATCTCTCTGTACCCATTCGTCGAAGGCTGCGAGCAGAGCGTTGTCGCGAGTCCGGCCGGGTGGAAGGGATTGCGCCCAGGATGATGCCGTGGCGGGCGACTTCTTGGCCCATGCCTTGGCGTATCCGCTGAGGGCTCGGTTCTGTTCGCGGGGAGAGAGGGAGGACTCGTTCGCTTCGATCCAGCGGGAAGCGGCGGCGAGGTCTTGGGAAGCCCAGTTTTCGATGGCGCGTTGCAGGAGGGCGGGCCGAGCTTTTGCTTCGGTGCTGAGCGCTAGCTCGATGGATTCTTCGGGCCGATCGATATCACCAAGTCCGTCGATCAGGGCTGCGTAAAATGGCGTGGCAAGTTGAGGAGCGATGTTGCTCTGGATCCAGACTCGAGCAGCGAGGAAATCGCCGCTTTGGGCCCATCCACGCAGGACAGCCTTAGCGAAGCGTTGTTTCCCTTTGGGAGCTTGTTCGAGGTATGCCATGGCGGCATGCGGGTCGGCTGCTCCCCACTCGAGGAAGAGGGAAGACAGCGTCTCGTAGGCGGCGCTGCCTTTCTTGAGTTCGCCGTGGAAGAGCGAGTCGGCAAGTTGGGTGAACGGGTTCGCTGGTAGCGGGTCTGGCCGCGATGGGGGAATCTCAGCGGGGATTGATGGAGCCGAAGTCTTTGCCTCTTTTGTGGGAGCGTTCTTATGGGAAAGCGTGCGAGAGTCCTCGACGATCATTGAGCGAGTCGCGAGGAAGCAGAATACAGCGAGGCAGAAGACTGCGAGTGGGAATTTCGGCATGGAAAAGCGAGGGTTGGCTCGCTAAGTAACGGAGTTTCGGGAGCGATGTTGAGGAATCGGGAAAGGTTAGCGCGCCGCTGGCTCTGTGACTTGGGTGCGTTTGCGTACTTATTAAAAAAATACAGTTTTAGCAAACGTAGCCGATAGAATTAACAAATTTATGAAATTCGCAAACCCAAACGAGGAAATCGCTGCAGCTCGCGACCAGGAGTGCCTGCGCAAGTTTCTAGCTGGAAACAAAACTGCGTTTGCCCAGGCATTCTGGGAGAACGCCGCCCGCGAGGCATGCGTTAGCGAAAATTCGGAGCCGCTCGTGGTTTCCGATTCGAGCGACGTTTAGCGCTCTCAGCGAAGCTGCCGCAAGGCGGCTTGTCAGAAAGGAAAGCCGATCGAGAGGTGCACGGTGCCTCTGGGGTCTTCCGGCCGTGGGTCGATGTTGTGGCCGTATTCGAGTCGCACCGGACCGACGATGGTGTTGTAGCGAAAGCCGAGGCCTACGCTCGCGAGGTCTTCGTAGACGTCGGTGGTATCTGTCCGTTCCCAAACGCGGGCGGCGTCGGTGAAGAGCACGATGTTGAGGCGATCGAAGATGGGATATTCCAGCTCGAGGTTGATCAGAGCGTAGGCCTCGACGCGGGTAGGTTTTCCTTCTTCGGCTAGCGGAACGGCTTCGCCGCGACGGTAGCCGCGCACTGAGTTTTCGCCGCCGACGAGGTAGAATTCGTTGTCTGGGATCTTGGCGCGACCGCCTTCGGGGTAGGTTATCTGGGCGGCCTTGGTTCCCAGGTGGAAAAGCCAGCGATCTCCGAGTCGCTTATGGTAGGCGAAGCCGAGTTCGGGTTTGAGGAAGCTCGATTCTCCGCCGAGGGATTCGTCCGCGTAACGCACGACTCCGCTGATCTCGTATCCGGACTTAGGGTACAAGATGTCGTCGATGTTGCTCCGAGTCGCTCGGAGCGAGAGGCTGCCGATGTTCGCCTCTTGCAGGCCGAATTCCTCGTTGAACTTCGGGTCGCTGGAAGCTTTGCGTTCCAAGGCGTAGTCGATTCCCACGTCGGTGAGGAGCTGGGGAAAGCGCCTGAAGAGTCCGACGGACACGCCTCGCTCCTCGCGGTCGAAGTAGAGTTCCTGGCGGTCTAGGAAATTGATTTCGAAGGTGCCGTCTATGGATTCTCCGAGCAGCTCGGGCACGGTGTAGTCGAGCCGTCCGCTGGTAGACTTGATGGAGCGGATGGCTTCGAAGGAGAGGGTATGGGCCCGGCCGAAGAGGTTTTCGCGACGGGCGAGCAGGCCTGCCCGGAATTGCTCGTAGCTGCCGTAGCCGAGCAGCAGCTGCGCTTTTATCCGCTCGCCGGGTTTGTAGTCAAATATCGCTTTGCGCTGACCGGTTCCGTCGGCTTGGTAGCTCAGATCGATTCGCTCGAAAATGCCGAGGCGTGAGAGGCGTCGGCGGGCGGCCTCGGCCTTGGTAATGTCCAGCGGTTCGCCGGGCGTGAGGTCGGTCTTGCGGTCGAGCAGTGGCAGGTGGGTGTTGGTGGCTCCTTTGTGTTCCACGCCAGTGAGCGTAACTTTAGGCCCGCGGCGCACTTCGAAGCGAATGTGCACGGATACGGTGTTTTCCTCGGGAGTCGCTTTTATGACGCGGTTGCTGACCTTTGTATCCGGATAGCCGAGACGGTAGGCTTCGTTGCGGATGGCTCGGGTTTGGTCCTCGACCCAGGTTCTGGTATAGATGGCTCCTTGCGGGATTTCCTTGGTCTCGACCAGATTCTCCTCTCTCAGGTAGTGCGCTTCGGCTTGGGTGATCTTGTAGAGCGGGCCTTCGCTGACTTGGAAGGTGACGTTTACGGCGCCGGTCGCTTTATCGAGCTCGATGGAGCTAGCGGTCACTTTCGCGTCGGTCCGGCCGATGGCTACGAGGGCAGCGGTGAGCTGTTTTTGGTGATTGGAAAGGATGTTCGGCGAGTAGGAACGGTCCTTTTTGCGGGAATAGAGCGAGGTATCGGGAATGATGTAGCTCTTCGCTTCCTCGACTGGCAAGGATACGAGGCCGTCGATGGTGACGTCTTGGTAGTAGTAGAGGGTGCCCTCGTCGATTTGGAAACGTAGTTCGGTGGCCACTACGCCTTCTGGGATTTTTGGTTCGAAAGGCGCGGACCAGCTCGCGGTGTGCTCTTCCTCGTCGGCGGTTCGATAGGTGGCGCTGACTTGGGCGTCGAGGTAGCCGTTTTGGGTGAGGCGTGTGAGGAGGAGGAAGGCGGCGTCGTCGATTTTTTGGGCATCCAATTCGCCCTCTTCGATTTCGAGCAGGCGCAGCGAGCTGCGCAGCTCGGCGTTGCCGAAAAGTCCGAATCCGCCAACCTTCACGGGGGCGGCGTCGAGGGGCGAGAGTTGGGCGATAAGGAAGGTTAGGAGAATGGAAAGGAGCGGCCTCGGACTGAGGGCAATGCGGCGTGCCGCGAGCGGCAGCCCTACGTGAAGAGCGAAGCGTGATCGCGACACAAGGTCGTATCCTGCTGGATGAAGTACGTCTCGGGTCATCGCTTGAAGATGGTCCATTTAAGGTTGGCGTTGAATTCGTCGCGCTTGTCGTACTCGCCTTCGATTTCCAAGTCCTCGGTCAATTGGTAGCTGGCGTCGATGGTCTTCTTTCCTTGCAGGGAGATGTCTTGCCCGACTTCCAGGCTGAGCTTGCTGGCGGAGTCGCTGTTGCCGCCGGTGAGTTTTTTGAAGAGCCCTTTGCCGATGAAGAGTCCGAGGGAGGTGGCTGACTTTTGGGCGAGGTTCCCTTGGGCGTCGGGCAGCGCCCCCGTGGTAAGCAGGAGCAGAGCTTCGACTTGGGTGAGGGCGGGGTTGGAGGTGATGACGAGCTCGGGATCGTCCACGGTGCCGCCGACGTCGAGGTTGATGTCGTAGGCGAAGAGTCGGCCCTCGGCGATGGCTTCCAGCTGCAGCTCGGAGGGGCGATCGCGGGTGATGTAGGCTTGTCCCGACTTTAGCCTTAGCGAACTGGCGGGGAAGAAGATGCGGCCTGTATTCGTTTCTGCCTTACCGATGAGCAGGGGCGTGCCGAGGGTACCTTCCAGGTCGAATTCAGCGGAGAGGGTGCCTTCGAAAAAGGAGTTGGAGACGCGCAGGAACTCGTTTCCGCGAATATCGATATCGATGCCCCATTCGTCGAATGGCTCTTGCTCGACGGAAAAGTAGGGCGGTCGCGAGCTGACGGTCTTGGTGGAGCTCGCCAGCAAGTCCGGCTCTATGAGAAAGAGGCCTTTGGTGAGGTTGAGCGATCCTTTGAGGAGGGGCGGCTCTTGGTTTTCGGATACGAGCTGTAGGTTGATATCGCCGCTGAAGAGCAATCCGTCGTCGCGTACCAGCGGGAATTCCTTGCTGGAAAAAGCTAGGTCGTAGAGCGGGTTGGAGAAGTCGTTGAGGTCGGCTGTGCCGGTGAGAGTGAAGGGGCTTTTCTCAGCCAGTCCGCGTACCCTCTGGATTCGCCAGATTCCCTCGGCGAGCTCGACTTGGCCGGAAATCTTGGAGAGGGCTCCCAGCGGCGGGAGGGGGCGAGTGGCGAGGTTTTCGATGTTCGCGACCGCGGAAATTTCGCCCGCGTCAAAGTTGACGTCGATTTGAGCTTTTCCCTCGTATCGCAGGACGGGAGGCAGCCAGCTTTTTAGAGCCTCCAGCTCGAGCAGTTCCACGCGGGCTTGCCCGGTGAGCGGGGAGAAGTCGAGTTTTTGGCTGTCGCGAGCGAGGTCCAGGAGGGAGGTTTGTCCGATGGGAAGGGTGGCGCTCGCGTGGACGGCGTTTTTGCCGGCGTGGGCTTCGAAGGTCTTGATGGCGAGGCCTTGGGAGTCGGCGAGCAGGGAGGCGGAGAGGTCTTGGAGTTGGATGTTTCGGCTGGCGTCGTTCGGGTGGCGCCAGTCGAGCGACGCGAGCTTGAAGTCGAAGGTGCCTTGCGGGTCGTTAAGGGTGCCGGAGAGCTGAGCCTTGATGACGGGGCGTTTGAGGGCGATGGGAAAGAGGCTTTCGAGCGAGGCCCAGAAGTCGGGGTGAGGCGAGGACTGGAGCGAGAAGGCGAGCGGGGCGTCTTGGTGGATTTTGGTTTTGGGGGCTCCTTGAGCCCAATTGACGGAGATGGGGAAATGGCCCTCGGCAACGAGGATGTGCTTGGAGTCGGCCCCGACTTCGAGGTGGTCGATGCTCAGGCTGTCGGAGCGTTTGGGGTCGGACTTGGCGAGCCAGGACAGGTTGACGTTGCTGGATTCCTTGAGGGTCCAGGAGGCGGAGCCGGAAGTGGTGATTTGGGATTGGGTTTCGCTGAGGCTGGCCTGCGTATCGAAATCTTGGATGCGCAAGCTTGGGACTGGGGAAGCGAGCCAGTTGTTGAAGACGTCGGTCTCGAAGTCGATGGCGGTGGCGTGGAGGGCGAATTGGGAGTTGGTGAGCCGCAGGGAGCTCAGTTCCAGCTGTTGTCCCTGCGGACCTGCGAGCAGGATGCCTGAGGACTCGATGCTTGCTTGCTGGAGGTCGTAGGTGACGGTGCCGGCTTCTTCGAGGGTGAGGATGGGCTCGCCGGAGGCTCGGGCGAGGTCGAGTTGGGAGAGCTTTACGGTTGCTTGCTGCGGGGTGCGTTCGAGGTGGAGGGCGAGGGCCAGGGTTTCGAGCTCGTTCGCCGCTTGCAGCTCAGCGTCCAGTTGGTTGAGGGTGCCTCTTAGGTGCGATTTGACCGAGAAGGGCTGAGTGCTGGAGAGCTGCAGGGTAGCGAAGGCAAGGTGTCCTTCGAATTGGGGGTCGGCCAAGGGGCCGACGAGGCGGAGGTCGCCGTCGAGGGTCTGCCATTCGATGGGTGGCATCAAGTCCCTCAGGCGTTGGGATTCGTTTTCGAGGTGGAGGGTGAGTTGGGAGTCGAGAAACCGTTGCTCCTTGATTTCGTAGCCTCCGGTGAGGTGAGCCGTGGAGCCTGCGGCGGAGCGGATGTCGAAGGTCTGGATGGTAGCCTCTTGGCCGAGCAGGTCCACGTTGGCGGACAGGCTTTCCAGGGTGCTGTCCCAGAGTGTTATATTTGCGCCCTGCAAGTCGGCAGTGAGGATAGGCAAGCCCTCGGGCGAGGTGCGGGTTTTCAGGAGGGCGTCGAGTTTTCCGCTGGCCTCGATGAAGGGAAGTTTTCCGAGGTCGAGTTTGGCTTCGAGTTGGGCGGCTTCCAAGGGGTTGTCCAAGGAGAAGTCGAGGCGTATGGGCCTGTCGCTCTCAACGGTGAGCCAAGGCAGGTCGACTTTGGCGGTTTCGATTTCCAGGTAGGTTTGCGAACCGATGCCCGCTAGCTGGATTCTGGAGTCGCCGCTTAGGTCGGTGGTATCGAAAGCGTCGATACGGTAATCGAAGCCTTGCCCGGTCCAATTCGCCAGCAAGTCAACGGCGAGGGGCGGGGCGGATCCCCAAAAGGCGTAGCGTTGGTCGAGCTCGAAGTCGTTGCTCTGGATGGTGGCCTTGTCGGGAACGAGGGAGCGGCTCCAATCCGCTTGCAGCTCGATCGCGTTTTGGTGGCTTCGCAGTTCGCCTACGAGGCTGGCGTCGGTCTCGGTGGCCTGAACTTCGGCCTCGAGGACGAGTTGGTGCTGGGGGAGCTGGGCGGCGAGTTGCCAAGGACGGTCGGCGGCGAAGCGGGCTTGCAGTTTGGTCTCGGTCTGGCTGGGCGTGTGCTGAAGAGCGGCGGAGAGTTCCTTGGGGCTGAGCTCCAGGCTTGCGACTTCGAGCGTTGGCTGGCCATTGAGGGTTACGGCGCCGGAGCTGAGGGTAATTTGGGAAAGGTAGTTGCTGAGCTGCTCGAGGGCGCCATTTGCGAGGCGGATGATTTTAGCAAGCGTGATTGGCTCCTGGTTTTGGGGGGCGTCCTCGGTCGCCGGGGCGACGATGTCGAGCTGCCAGTTCTCGAGCTCGAGGGATTGGGTTGCGGGTTCGGAGGAGAGGTGCTCGAAAAGGAGTTTTGTGGGCGAGGGGAGCTCGACTTGGCCGACTTTCAATTGGACGCCGGCCTGTTCGGTGGAGATCTCACGGAGTTGCCAGCGGGTCCAAGTGAGTCGTTGCACGGAACCGATTTCGACGCCGAAGCTGGCGGCGATTGGCTTGGCGATCCAGGCGGACCAGAAGGGAAAGCTGAGAAGGGCGAGAAACAGGAATCCCGTCGCGGCTAGGATGGCGCGTTTGGTCTTGCGGAAGCGTGGGGGCTTGGCGGGACTTTTAGGTTTGGACATCGATGGAACTGAGCGGATGGGTCACTTAGGATACGCTTAGGTGGAAGGGAATGGATGCGAGCGGTTTGCCGTTTACGAGCAGATCGACGGTGTTTTCTCCTGTGTAGTACTTGCGGGTGGTAATTGGTTTCAGATGGAAGCTCTTCTGGAGGGACCTTTTCGCTTTGGGGGCGAGGGTGAGGGTGGCGCCTTTGAAGACTTTGGGGGAGGTTTGGCCGTTGGCTTTTACGAAGTGGAAGCGGTAGTCGACGATGAGCTGCTGCGTTTGCGGGGCGGTGGACTGGAGTTCCAGCTGGAGGACGAGCTTTTCGCCGAGCTTGAGGGAGCGCGGGCTGGCGGAGAAGCCAGCGACCTTGAGCTTGGGAGCCTGGTAGCCGAGGAGCTTGAGGCAGCGTGGGTGGCCTTGCTTGACGAGGCTGCGGCAGGCGTGCTTGAGCAGGCGCTGGCGCTGCGGACTGGCGTCGGCCAGCCAGGCCTCGACGGTGTCGAGCATGAGCTGGGGGTTGTCCTTGGAGATGTCGTTGAGGTTGTTGGCGACGGAGCGGCGGACGTATTCGGAGGGGTCGTCCTTGAGGAGCTCCAGAAGCGGCAGGACGGGGCGGGGGTCCTGCACAAAGGCGGTGATCTGCTCGCCCCAGGGCAAGCGGGGGCGGGTGCCTTCGGAGACCAGGCGCCGCAGGTTGTGGTTGGAATCCATGGCCCAGCGCTGAAGCAGCGGGAAGACTTTCTCGGGCTTGTGGATAAGGAATACGCGGATGCCGAATTCGGCGGTGAAGCGTTGGGTGACTTCCGGGACGAGCTTGAGGGCGGCGTCCGGGGCTTCCAGCCCATGGGCGGTGAGCAGGGAATTGAAGGCCATGAAGAGCCAGCCGTCGAAGGAGTCGTCCTCTTCGAGGAGGGGGACGGGCAGGATGGCTTGGCGGGCGACTTCGAAGGCTTGGCTCGGGTCGTCGGGAAGCTCCCGCCAGAGCTCTTCGGCTAGCAGGGCGGCGCGCTGCTTGAGCTCGAGGGCGTCGAGCTTGGCGAGGCAGCGCTTTTGGAATCGCTTGTCGTCGAATTCTGGATACGCGGCTTTGACGAGTTGGGACAGGGTGCGGACGACTTTGGCGTCGATGAAGTTCTTAAACGGCTCCATCGTCGTCCTTCTTCTGGTCTTCCAGCAGCTTCTCGTAGTCCTGTTTGCTGAGCGAAGTGATGACTTTTTGGATCGCGACGTTGGCGGGCAGCGTGATGTAGGAGCCGCCGTCGGTCTGGATTTTCAAGTACATGAGGGTGACGTCCTTGAGGACTCCGCTGTACCGGGGCTCGTTCTCGATGAGGAGGCGGTCGCCGATGCGGTAGGGGAAGGTGAAGTAGAGGATGATGCTGGCGGTGACGTTGCTGAGGATCGACCAGTGGGCGAAGAAGGCGACGCCGACGATGGCGAAGAAGGAGCTGGTGGCGACGAAGATGCCTTGGATGCCGAAGCCCAATACGTTAGACACGATGCCGACGGAGACGAGGTAGATGAGGGCTTGGCCGGCTTTGGAGATGCTGTCGCTGCGCTGGGGAGCGAAGCGGTGGCGTTCGCTGGTGTGGCTGATGTAGCGGCGGTAGAGGCGGATGGAAAAGTGGGTGAGGATGAGCACGAGCACGGTGATGCCCGCCTTGATGAGGCCTTCGCTGTAGTCGTTTATGAAGTTCAGGATGCTGTCTTTCATGATTTTCGGCGGATTTTGGGGATCGCGCTCGCGAGTGCGATGCAGAAAACGCCTGTGGGAGCAATGTTGAGGGGGGAGGCGCTTGCGCAAAAAAAGCGAAGCTTGCGTTTTTTTGCGCGGGGGAAGCCCCCGGAGGGCGCGGCGAAAGGGAGAGGGAGGCGGGGCCGGATTGCGGAGGGTGAAAAGGGGGTTGTGGCGCTGGTCGAGTTGTGGCTAGTGGTGCGGCTTCAGATGACGTGGGTATACGAAGCAGTTGCGAGCGCCTTGTTTCTCGGGGTGTATGACGTGTTCAAGAAGCATTCCGTGAATGGAAATGCGGTGATTCCGACCTTGTTCATCAGCGTGTGCGCGGGGGCCTTGCTTTGGTTGCCTTGGGTCATCCTGTCGGCTTGGGGCGAGGTTCCGCACGCGATGCTCGAGGTCGACGCTTTGGGCTGGGCGGACCACCTGCGCCTTTTGCTCAAGTCTACTATCGTGTCGGTTTCTTGGGTGCTGGCCTACTTTGCCCTGAAGCACTTGCCGGTTTCATTGGCGGGTGGAATTCGGGCGACGGGTCCTTTGTGGACCTTGCTGGCGGCGTTGGTGATCTTTGCCGAACGCCCTAACGGCATGCAGTGGGCCGGGATCGTGGTGACGCTTGGCTCTTTCGTAGCCCTGTCCTTCGCCGGGCGTCTGGAAGGCTTGGTGTTTCATCGCAACAAGTGGGTGTTCCTGATGATTGGCGGCACGCTGGCTGGCACCGTCAGCGGTCTCTACGACAAGTACCTGATGGGTACCATCGGCTACCGGGCGTCGACCGTGCAGGCCTGGTTCTCCATTTACCTCGTGGTGGTGATGCTTCCGATGATGATCGGCTGGTGGCGACGCTGGTGGCCGCGGGGGGAATTTCACTGGCGTTGGACGATGCCCTTGATCGGGGCCACTTTGCTGGTGGCGGACTACTTGTATTTCGAGGCCCTGCGCGACCAGGATGCCATGATCTCGGTGGTTTCCTGTCTGCGTCGGGGCGGCGTGCTGGTGAGTTTCGCGGCGGGATACCTGCTCTTCCGGGAAAGGAACTACCGGGCCAAGACTCCTTGCGTTTTGGGCATTTTGGCAGGGGTTGTCCTGATCGTGCTCGCCAGGTAGGCGAGGACGCTCCGTTGCGTGCTGCAAATCGGTCGCCGGGACCCCGAAATCTAGGGGAGGCTTGACAGCGCCAGACTCCGAGCGAAGGATTCGTGTACGAATGATTCGTGTCGAAACAGTTCGAAGGCTTAGCAAATGAGCCAGGAATTAGAGACAGATGAAGTCCCCTTGGAGCCGCGAGGCGAGGTGGAGGAGGTTTTGCCGGTGGTGCCGCGCGAGCGTTACGATTTGAGGATATTAAGTTCATTGCGTCGCATCGTGAGGTCGATCGACAGCCACTCTCGTCGGCTTGCCGCTGAGAGTGGGATGACGGTGCCGCAGCTTCTGTGCATGCTGAAGTTGGACGAGCTTGGCCCTCTGACCATCAAGGACTTGGCTAGCGAGGTCTTTCTCAGTCCCAGCACGACGGTGGGCATCGTGGACCGCTTGGTGAAGTCGGGAGCTTTGGCCCGCGAGCGTTCTGTCAGGGACCGGCGGCGGGTTCGTATCACCTTGACCGAGAAAGGCCGGCAAATGGTGGCTAGCTCTCCCTCTCCGCTGCAGGAAAATTTAGTAGACGCGATCGACAAGCTTCCGGAACTGGAGCGGGCAACGATCGCGCTCTCGTTAGAGAAAATAATCGAATGCATCGACGCGCCGGTATCCGAGGCCGCCGATAGCCAAACCGCCCCCATTCTAGAGACTACGGCAGATTTGCGGGGGAACGGTCGTCTTTCTCCCAGATCGGTCGAGCGGACCGACTCCTAATCCCTCGTAACCCCTCGTAGATATGCATCATGCTCTCATTTACATGAGAATGCAGCTACGCTCTGTCGCTGCGTTTTTATTTGTATCGTTAGTTTCATTACACTCCACGCCGGCTCTGGCTACCGGCTTCACGGAACCCGGGGGTGAGAGCTATCAAACCGACGACGGAACGGTTTCCCTGGTCTGGGGCGAGTCGGAATCCGGGGGCGCCGCGAACAGGGTGTTCGAAGTGCGTCGCTGGATGTCGGGAAGTTCTCTTGAAGGCCAGCTTGTTTACGAGGGGCAGGATACCGCATCCTTTGTTTCGGGCTTGAACGAGGGGGAGTACTCGTTTCGGATCCGTTCGAAGCCGGAAGGCGGAACGTATCCAGAATGGGGAGACGAAAGCTTGTCCGTGACGGTTGACTATATCGATATGGCTATCGTTTGGCCTTTGATGGCAGCGGGCGCGGTTTGTTTTGTCGTTTTGATTCTAACGATCGTTTTCGGTCGTCGAGCTGTAGCAGGAAAGGAAAGCGCCTAGGGCGAGTTTAGATGAATCAAGAAGATACCATTCTCGCTCCGAACGTTGGGTGGATTTTGCTGATCGCGTTTGGCGTCCTTTGGGTAGGGCTCGGCCTTTACTGGGGACGCAAGTCGAAGAGCCTTGATGGCTTTATGCTGGCCGGTCGCAACGTGGGGATCGCCTTTGGCTCGGCTACGGCGATGGCGACTTGGGTAACCTCCAACACGATCATGGTGGTGCCCCAGTTTGGGCTTAAGATGGGTGTTTGGGGCTTGTTGGCGTTCACGACGGCAAGCTTCGGGCTTTTCCTTTTTGCTCCAATGGCTTCGCGTATCCGAAATCTCATGCCGCGCGGGTTTACCTCGGGGGACTTCATTCGTCTGCGGTACGGCAAGGTCGCTTGGTCGGTCTTCTTAGGGATTTCTCTCTTTTACTCGATGGCGTGGCTGGTCTCCATGGCGATGGCGGGCGGTATCGTTTTGGAAGCCTTGGCTGGAATCAACTACAAGTACGGCATGAGCATGATCCTGCTGGTGTGCGTTCTATATACTTTAGTGGGGGGCTTGTACGCGGTGATCGGTACCGACTTCATTCAAAGCGTCATCATCCTCGTGGGAATCATCGCAGTAGCGGTAGCAGCTCTCTCTCGCATCGACTTGGGGCCTGCCTATGAGACTTCCGTTCGCACGCAACCCGCTCTCTTCAATGCGTTGCTGCCGGTGGCGTTGTTGTCGCTTTTCAACAACATGTTCTTCGGCTTCGGGGAGGTGTTCCACAACAACGTCTGGTGGAGCCGGGCCTTTGCGATTCGCAAGAAGGTGGTCGCGAAAGCGTTTTCCTTGGCCGGGTTGCTCTGGCTTCCTATTCCCTTGGCCGTAGGCTTTTCTGCCCTTTTTAGCAACAGCTTGGGTATCAACATTACGGATATCGATATGACTGGACCGTTGATTGCTGGAGAGCTGCTTGGATCGGCTGGAGCGGTCGTGCTCTTCGTGGTCATCTTTTGTTCGCTAGGCTCGAGCATCGACAGCTTGCTGGCCGCGACCTCCGACTTGTTGGCGGAGGATGTCTACAAGAAAATGTTCAACCCGGAGGTGAGTGATGCGCGTCTGCGTACGATTTCCACGATGATTATCGTGGGGCTTGGCCTCGTTGTTTGGCTGATTTGCTTGCCGCGAGTCGGAAACTTGATGTCGGTTCTTTTTTTTGCGGGGCCTTTTGTGGGGAGCGCGGTGTGGCCTGTAGTGACGGGCTTGTACTGGAGCCGATCTAACGAGATTGGGGCTGTCTTGGCGATGGTTCTCGGATCTGCAGTTGGGTTGTACGCTTATTTTGAATACGGTTGGTATACGGCATCGTTGATCGCGACGATTGTTTCGATGCTTATTACCTTTGGGGCGATCGCGTTTTCGAAGACGCGGTTTCAGTGGAGTAAATTGAACGAGGAGGAATTATGATCGTACTGTTTCCGAAATTTGTAGTGGTGGCGTTGATTTTTGCGGCGCTCTTTTTAACGGCGGCCGGGGTGCTTACTTTGCTCTGGATGGTTGCCAAGGACATAATCTCTAAGGACCTGTGGTAATATGGCTGAAAAACTGGAACTGAATAAGCATATCGAGTTTCTGGAGCCCCCCGAAGGCGCGGAAACGTTAAGGCCGAAACCGGTCAATCTCTTCGAAGACAACCCGATCAATTTGTCGGTTCTAGAGGGCTTGAAGGGTCGCTCCATACTTGGGGTCAAGGACTTCAAGCGGGAGGAAGTGATCGAGCTTGCGAAGCTGGCTGCCGTGCTGGAGAACTTCGAAATCGCTCCCTACCACATCATGGATGGAAAGATCGTGACCACGGCGTTTTTCGAAGCGAGTACGCGGACGCGGCTTTCCTTTGAAAGCGCCGTGCTGCGCTTGGACGGAAAGGTCTTGAGTATCCCCGAGGGCGGGGTCACGGGAGTTCGCAAGGGAGAGTCGCTGGAGGACATCGGCGAGATGTTCAACGCTTACTGCGACATGGTTATCATGCGCCATACCGAAACCGATTCGGCGGAACGGGTACGTCGCAACCTGCGCGTGCCCCTTATCAACGCGGGTAACGGCAGCGGAGAGCATCCGACTCAGTCCTTGGCTGACTGGTATGCGTTGCTGAAGTGGAGGCCGGAACTTGCGAGCCCGGACCCGTCCAAGAAGAGCAAGCGGCTATGTCTTGGAATTTTGGGTACGCCAGGAAGCATGCGTGCGGTGAAGAGTTTCTTGCTCATGTCGCTGATGTTTCAGGACAGGATAAGCCGCGTTGTTGTCATCTCCCAGATGGCGGATCCTTTTGGCGAAGACTTGGTAGCGGAACTGAAGAAGGCGGGAATTCGCTACGAGGTAACCAACGACATGCAGAATCATGTGGCAGAGTTGGATGTGATCTACATGAACTCCATCGCCTTTCTAGGCGACAGCTACAAGAACCTCGATAGCGAGTATCAGCTGAACAAGGACAGTGACCTTAAGGAGAACGCCGTTATTTTGCACCCCTTGGCCCGCTTGTCGGAGCTGGACTGCAGTCTGGATAACACGGCGCACAATCTCTACTTTTCGCAGGCCCACGGGGCTGTTTTTGTGCGGCAGGCGCTGTTGATTAGCATAAGCGGTCGCCTGAACCGGCTGCCGAAGGAAATCCCAACCGTAAAGTAAAATCGAGCGAGGGGAACGGATCCCCCGCAGCTCAAACGCAAAGGAACTATGTGCGGAATAGCAGGAATGTTTTCAGTAAAACCGATGCATCCAGAAGATGGTTACACGCTGTCTCGGATGCTCAAGACGATCGAGCATCGCGGTCCTGATGGAGAGGGTAGCTATGTCGACGCTGGGCGAGGCTTGGCGATGGGGCATACGCGTCTTTCTATCATCGATCTCAATACCGGCGAACAGCCGATCCACAACAAGGACAAGTCGCTGAGCTTGACCGTCAATGGAGAGTTTTACGACTTTAAGAAATATCGCTCCCATGCCATGGCGGAGGGGGATCGGTTTAGCTGCAAGTCTGACAGCGAGATCGCTCTCACGCTCTATCGTAAGTACGGCAAGGCCTTCGTGGAGCACTTGCGGGGCGAGTTCGCTTTTGCTCTCTATGATCGCGAGAAGGACGAGATGTTGTTCGTGCGAGATCGCTTCGGCATTCGCCCGCTGTTTTACTACAACTCCGGCGAGACGCTTGTCTACGGTTCAGAAGTGAAGGCTATCCTCGCTCACCCAGATGTGCCGAAGCGATTGAGTCGCAAGGCGGCCTTGCACCAATTGATGCAGACCATCAAACCCGGAACTTCTGCCTTCGAAGATATTGTTGCCGTAGAGCCGGGACACATGATGGTGGTGCGGAAGCGTAATGGAAAGCTGGAGACGTCGACCCGAAAGTACTGGGACATGAATTTCCCGGAGGTGGACGCTCGGGACGACATGATGAGCGAGGAGGACCACGTGGAGAAGGTCCGTGAGAAGCTCATCGAGTCGGTCATATTTCGCTTGGAAGCGGACGTGCCGGTCGGTTGCTACCTTTCTGGAGGAATCGACAGCTGCAGCATTCTCGGTCTCGCCACTGGGGCGATGCAAAGTCCGGTCAAGGCCTTTACGATCAGCTTCGACGACGACAAGTACGACGAGGCGCATATCGCCAAGGAAATGTCGGACAGCATGCAGGCGGATCAGGAGCAGATAAACCTCAAGGCGGAAGACCTTTATGGGGACAATTTCATCAAGACGGTCTGGCACGCGGAGCGCACGTTTTACAATACCTTAGGGGTCGCGAAGTACCTCATGAGCAAACGTGTCCGGGAATGTGGATACAAGACGGTTGTTACGGGGGAGGGCGCGGACGAGCTTTTTGGCGGTTATCCTGCCTTCAAGCGCGACATGTTCCTCTACGGGCTGGACAGCGAGCGGCCGGAAGAACGGGCTCGATTGCAAGGCTTGCTAGACGAGTCGAACAAACTCTTCAAGGGCGCGATCCTCGCGGAGAACCAATTGAAGCACTCTGCGTTCGAAGAGCTCTGCGGCTTTACTCCCTCTTGGATTCAGCCTTGGATGGCGACCTTGGAGTTGGCGAAGCCCTTGTTGAGCGATGAGGCTCAAGAGGAGATCGGAGACTACGATCCGATTGAAGGGATCGCCTCCAAGATAGACCCCAAGATGCTGATGAACCGACACGCTTTGGACAAGGCCCAGTACACATGGAGCAAATGCCAGCTGGAAGGCCAGATCTTGAATTGGGGAGGGGATCGCGTGGACATGGCGAACTCTATGGAGTCGCGTCCTGCATTTCTCGACCATCACCTGGCGGAAGTCGCGATGCAGGTTCCGGCGAACCTGCGGGTGAAAGGCAATATCGAGAAGTGGGTATTGCGTGAGGCGGTGAAAGGAGTGTTGCCGGAAGTGCTCTACAAGCGCGAGAAGTTCGCCTTCATGGCTCCGCCCGCTCACACCAGTCCGGACAAGCAGGCCAAGGTAAACGAGTTGATCGAACGCTTTCTCAATCCGGACGCCTTGCGCCGTTCGGAGCTGCTCAGTCCGAAGCGGACGGCTCAATTCTTGGAAGACTACCGGAAGGACAAGGATCCCATCTCCCTGACGCGAAAGGACACCTTGCTCAACCACCTGCTCTGTCTGCAGATTTTGAGCGAAACCTTCGTCGAGAATCCAGTTGTATCCCCGTAACGACTACGCGATTGTGCGCTCGAAGGCTAAAAGGAGTAGAAGTCGAAACGGGGTGTGTGCTGTTTCGTCGCGAGCAAGTAGGGGAATTGGGTTCTGCGGCCTACCGCGAGCGGCAGCCCTACCAATCAGGAGCGAAACTCGATAACTAGCGATGACCGCGATCGTCGAATAAAAGAAAGGAATCCCATGGCTCTCACCATCGATATCGAACGTCTTAAGCAGGACTTCTTTGAACTGTCTGAGATTGGAAAGAACCCGGAGGATCGAGGCCTCTACCGGACTGCGTTTTCGGAGGCCGACATGCAGGGACGCGAGTGGCTCCGGGAAAAGCTCGACGCTTGCGGTCTGCAAGTCCGGACCGACGGGGCTGCCAACGTGTTCGGGCGCCTTCCTTGCGAGGAGGATTCCGCCAAGACGATCTTGGTGGGCTCCCATTTGGATACGGTTCCCTGCGCGGGGGCTCTAGACGGGAGCCTAGGAGTTTTGGTCGCCCTCGAGTGTCTGCGCACGCTAAAGGATGAAGAGGCGGCGGAGTCGTATGCCCGTCACTTGGAGTTGGTTGCCTTTAGCGACGAGGAAGGGCGTTTCGGCGGGATGTTCGGTTCCCAAGCGGTGGTGGGGGCGGTGACTCCGGAGACGTTGGAGTACTATAGCGACTTGGAGGGCTGCACCTTGGCTGAGGCCATGACGCGTTGCGGTATGAATCCCTTGGATGCCCTCGACGCGCGTCTCGGACCGGAAACCATTGACTCCTACCTGGAGCTTCACATCGAGCAGGGCCCAGTCTTGGATCGTCTCAAGAAGTCGGTTGGGATCGTGGAGAACATCACAGGCCTATTCAAATGGCTTATCAAGATCCGCGGCACTGCGAACCATGCGGGTACCACTCCGATGGAAATGCGCGAAGACGCCTTTATGGGGCTGGCGGATTTCGCCCATGAGATTCCGCGCATTTTGGAAGAGAACGGGGCGGAATCGAGTCGGGCGACTATTGGCCGAGCCCAGATTCTACCGGGAGCTCCGAACACGGTCCCAGGTTTGGTGGAGCTGACGATCGATGTGAGAGACACCTCCAAAGCTGTATTGGAAGATTTGGGACAGGCCTTTCACCGAGCGCTCTCGGCGATTGCCCGTCGTCGCAAGCTGATGTTCGACTACGAGATTCAAAGCGTAATCGAGCCGACGCAGTGCCATGAGGAGATTATCGATGTGCTGGAGGCAGAAGCGAAGGAGTTGGAGCTGGACTATCTAAAGATGCCCAGCGGAGCGGCTCATGACGCGCAGATAATGGCCCAGCTTACGCGCATCGGCATGATTTTCGTTCCCAGTCGGGAGGGCAAGAGCCACTCGCCGGCTGAGTGGACGGCTTGGTCGGATATCGAAGCGGGAGCGAACTTGGCGTTGCGGGCCTTGGACCGCATGGCGCGGTCAACCGAAAAGTGAAAGGTGTATCCAATGAGCGAAGACGACAAGAAACAGCGAGATCCCCTGAAGTCCATCTACCACGATTCGATCGTGGACAATCCGGGGCACTTCAAGCAGTTGATCAACCACAACACCGGGCTGCTCTGCATCGACCTCCAGTATCTTGATGCAGTTGAGGGGTTCGGGGTTTTTAGGGAGCCAGAGAAATCGGGTGTGCCCAAGGAGGGCCGCGATTACTACTTCGGTCGCCTCAAGGAGACGGTGCTTCCAAACGTCAGGCTGCTTCAGGATGCGTTTCGTTCCTGCAAGCTCGAGGTCATGCACACGCGGATACAATCGCTGACGCAGGACGGTAGAGACCGCAGTCCGGGGCACAAGCGCCTAGATTTGCTGGCGGCTCCTGGGTCGAAGGAAGCGGAGTTCGTGGAAGCGGTGGCTCCGGTAGGCGACGAAGTGGTGGTAAACAAGACGGCAAGCGGAGTGTTCTCTTCGACCAACTTCAACTTTGTGCTCAGCAACATGGGAGTGAACGCCTTGTTTGTTTGTGGCGTTTACACTAACGAGTGCGTGGAGACCACGGTGCGAGCTGCGAGCGACTTGGGGTACTTTGTGACTATGGTCGGCGATGCCTGCGCAACCGTGACGCCCTATTTGCACGAAGCGAGTATAGCGACTTTGAAGGATCGCTATGCGCGCGTGGTCACGACTGAGGAGGCCCTTGAAGACTTGGCTCGTTTTGCGGGAGTGGAGTCGAGCAGCATGCTATAGGGCGCGTGATGCCAGGCGGAGCGGCCGGCCCACCCTTTGTACCTTCAGTTGTTTTCGTCTACGAAGCGTAGGGAGAAGGCGGCGATGAGGAGAGACACGCCGCCAAGGGCGACGGCGATAGCGGCGTTGTTGGAGAAGAGGTGCTTCACCACAAATCCCAACCCGAGCGAGGCCACTATTTGCGGCAGCACGATGAAGAAGTTGAATACGCCCATGTAGAACCCCATCTTTTTGGACGGGATTACATTGGAGAGCATGGCGTAGGGCATGGACAAAATGCTTGCCCAGGCAATGCCAACCCCGACCATGGAAACTAGTAGTATTTGGTGGTTGGATACAAGTGCCGTAGATGCGAGCCCCAGGGCTCCGCAAACGAGGCAAGCCGTGTGGATCGCCTTGGCGGAGTACTTTTTCGTCAGGGCGATGAGGGCGAAGGAGAAGAGAAATGCGATAAAGTTGTAGGCGCTGAGGCAAACCCCGGCCCATTCGACCCCCTTTTGGTAGGCTTCTTCGCCAACCTTGCCGCCGAAGACTTGAGTGGCTACGGCGGGGGAGAAGTAAAGCCACAGGCAAAAGAGTCCGAACCAGGTGAAGAACTGAGCGACGGATAGCTGCCGCATGGCTTTGGGCATGCCTTTGATTCCGGAAAAGATTTCCACGAACATGTGGCCAACGCCGGAGGATGCCGCCTTTTCGCGTTCGAAGGCTTCAAGGTCTTCGGGCGGATTTTCCTTGGTGGTGAGGATGGTGTACATCACCGCGACGAAGAAGATGACGGCGCCGATGTAGAAGGAGATCTTTACCGTTTGCGGGATGGCGCTGCCTTCGGAGGATCCGGCTTCCATTCCGAAAACGTTGCTGAAGACCCATGGAAGGGAGGAGGCGGCGACGGCTCCAAGCCCGATGAGCAGGCTCTGCATGGCGAAGCCCGTCTTGCGTTGGTCCTCAGGCAGCTTGTCGCCCACGAAGGCGCGGAAGGGCTCCATGGATACGTTGACCGAAGCGTCGAGGATCCAGAGCAGGCCGGCGGCCATCCAGAGGGTGGAAGAGTTGGGCATGGCGACAAGCGCCAAGCTGGCAAGGATGGCCCCGACGAGGAAGTAGGGGCGCCGACGGCCGAGGCGGGTCCAGGTGCGGTCGCTGTAGTATCCAATAATTGGTTGCACTACGAGGCCTGTAATGGGGGCGGCGAGCCAAAGCAGGGGAATCTCGCTCTCGTCGGCCCCGAGGTACTGGTAGATGGCGGACATGTTGGCCATCTGCAGTCCCCATCCGAATTGGATGCCGAGAAAGCCGAAGCTCATGTTCCAGATTTGCCAGAAGGAAAGTCTTTGTTGGGTCATTTGGGGATTCGTTTGGGAAAGGGTGCGTGGGGGCTGTCGACGCCTTGGAGGGCTTCGCTATTTTTGCAAGGTGGGGATTTCGTCAAACGCAGCCTTTTTCTCGGGAGGAGCAGAGTAGTTGCGCTGCAGCGTGTCGTTAACGCGATGATAGCGTTTGTGCAAGGCTAGGAAACGATCGGTCTCGCGGTGGGCGAGCGTTTCGAAGCTCTCGGGAGAGAGTCGCCACTGCCAGTTTCCGATCGATGTACCCGGTTCGTTCATACGGGCCTCGGCCCCCAGACCCAGCAGATCTTGTACGGGGGTAATGACGAGTCGGGCGACCGACGCGTAGGCCGCTCGCAGAATGCGATCAACGGTAGGGCTGTCGTGCAGGTCGAAGTAGTCGAAAACGAGCTGCTTGTTTTCGCCGCTGAGCGAGTCGATCCAAGCTTGAGTGGTGGCGTTGTCGTGGGTGCCGGTATAGACGACTTGGTTGTGGTCGAAGAAGTGTGGCAGGTTGACGTTGTTGTCGTCGTGGCCGTAGCCGAACTGCATGATTTTCATGCCCGGGTAGCCTGTTTGTTGGCGAAGGGTGAATACCGCTTCATTGATGTAGCCGAGGTCTTCGGCGATGAACTTGGCGTTGGGGACGGCTCGCTCGATAGCTTGGAAGAGCGAGATGCCGGGACCGAGTTCCCACGCCCCTTCGGAGGCGTCGGGGGCGTGGGAAGGCACTACCCAAAAGTCTGCGAAACCGCGGAAGTGGTCGAAGCGGAGCACGTCGAAAAGCTCAAGGCTGGAGCCAATGCGTTCTATCCACCATTTGTATCCATTTTTCTCGAGATGCTTCCAGTTGTAGAGGGGATTGCCCCAGAGCTGGCCCGTTTCGGAAAAGTAGTCGGGCGGTACGCCGGCGACGGCATCGAGGTCGCCATCGGCCTTGACAAGGAAGTTGTCGTGCCGGCTCCAGACGTCGGCGGAGTCGAGAGCGACGTAGATGGGGATGTCGCCCACGATCTGCACGCCTTTCTCGTTGGCGTAGGCTTTGAGCTTTTTCCATTGGTGGAAGAATACGTACTGGTAGAAGGCGTGGCGGGAGCGTTCGGATAGCTCCGGTTGGCTGAGCTTTATCTTGGCGATCCGTTTGGGGTCGCGGTATTCCTTGGGCCATTCGACCCAGGAGCGTTGTCCGAAGCGGGCCTTGAGGGCCATGAAGGTCGTGTAGGGGTCGAGCCAATACGCCTGTGACTCGTAGAATTCGTGAAAGGATTGACCTCCTTTGAGGGAGTGGGTTTGCGGATCGAAGCGGGCGTGGGCTTTGGCGAGGATGCCCCAGAAGCGGTGGTAGAGCTGGCCGTAGTCGACGCGATCGTGGGGGAGCTTTCGTAGCTCGGCGACTTCGGCTTCGAGCAGGAGTCCGCTCTGGACGAGCTCGTTGAGGTCGATGAAGTAGGGGTTGCCGGCGAAGGCGGAAAAGGATTGGTAGGGAGAGTCGCCGTATCCGGTGGGGCCGACTGGACAAACTTGCCAGTATGCGAAGCCTGCGGCGGAGAGGAAGTCCACGAAGTTTTGGGCGCCGGCGCCGAGGTTGCCGATTCCTGTCTCGCTCGGTAGCGAGCTCACGTGTAGGAGGGCGCCTGACTGGCGGGCGTTCAGCCATGTCTTGTTTGGAGTTGGCATGTCTATGGGGCAGCTGTCCGATTGGGGCGGATCTCTGGCGAGATCCGTTACTTTGGGAGCCCAAGCTGGCCGACGGAGTGTGCCGCGCGGCCAGCGAGGGAGTTTGTTTTCTTGTCCTTAGAATTTGTACGACATGCCTATGGAGTAGGATGGGCCGTAGCTTTGGTAGTCGCGGACGAAGCGTGGGTCGTCGCCTTCGTAGGTTACGAGTGGCTCGTCGTTGAGGTTGTAGCCTTGCAAGATGATGGAGGCGCCTTCGAGGCTGCCGGACTTGAAGGTGTAGCTTACTTGGCCATCGATGACGGTTTCGTCCTGTACGGTGCGGAAGTCTTCGCCGCGGGGGCCGAAGGAGGCGACGTTGGCGCGGTATTCGGAGCGGTATCGACCGCTGACGCGAGCGGAGAATCCGTTGTCGGCTTCATAGTAGAAGGTGGCGCTGGCGACCTTGTCGGAGAAGCCGGGAAGCGGAGTCGCGGCGTCGTTGGGATCCGGTTGGATGTTATTGTCGGTGAAGGCGGCGTTCAGGATGGCTCCGAAGCCCTTGAGCTTGTCGCTAAGCTTTTCGCCCGGCAGGGAGAGGGTGAGCTCGAGGCCTTGCACGCTGCCACCGCTGCCGTTCTGCGGGACGTCGACGCCTCCCAGGAAGGTGGCGGGCTCGTCGCCGTCGTAGGGGAAGCCGGTGAAGTCGCGGATTTGCTTTTGGGTGTAGGCGAAGGTGCGCAGGTCCTTGTAGAAGAGAGCTGCGGACCAGTAACCCATGCCGTCCTTGAAGTAGCGCTCGTAGGAGAGGTCGATGGCGTTCGCTCTCCAGGGCTCCAGGGAGGTGTTTCCTCCGCTACCGCCCCAGGGGCCTTCGATCGGGTCGCTGATGTTGGCCCGTCCCGGAGTGTAGCTGAACTGGTAGCCGGCTCGCATGTCGGACATGCGTTGGCGCATGATTTGGCGGGCGGCGCTGAAGCGCAGGTACTGGTCGTCCGGGAGCAGGAAGTTGAGGTTAAGCGAGGGTACGAAGTCTTCGTAGCTGTGCGAGTCGCTGACGGGCAGGGTCTGTACGCTGTCGCCTGTTCCGCTTGCGGCGAGACCGGTGGAGGACTGGTCGCTGAAGATGTACTGGAAGCCGATGGCGCCGGTCACAGGCACGTCTCCCACACGGGTGTCGATATCGAGTTGGGAGTAGAGCTGGGTGATTTGCTCGTCTACGGCCCAGTCGACGGCTACGACGTCTGCGTTTGGATTGTTGATGATATCGTAGACCCCTGAATTGAGGGCGGCGATGGGGTCGTAGCTGGCCATGCCGGGGATGCCGATGAAGCTGAGGTCGGTGTTGCCGATGATGGTTGGCAGCGGGGCTTCGGTGGCGCCGTTCGGGAGGGCGAGGTACTTGCCGACCTCCGCTTCTGTCTTGGAGCGGTCGGTGTAGCGCAGGCCGACTTGGAGGGCGGAGAAGGTTTTGTTGTCCAGTTCTCGCGTGGCTCCGAGCTTTATTTGCAAGAGTTCATCTTCGGTCTGTGGCTCCTTGAGGTAGCCGAGCTGGCCGCCTGGAACGATGTCTCCACCCCATCCCTGCGGGCCTGTGAGCACGAGGTTGTTTGGGTTGGTGTAGTCGATGGTTGGAGTGAAGACTGCTCCGGTGCCTCCGGTCATATTGAAGCGAAGGGAGTCGGGCGTGCCGCTTTGGTTGGATCCGGTGCCGGAGTAAGATTCGAGCACGGTGTCGACGCGGTCGACCTTGGAGTAGGCGATGTCGGCGTCGGCGGACCAATCGCCGAGGTTTTCGAACTGGAGGTTCCATCCGAGGGCGTAAACGTCGGCGTCACGCTCCGCGATGTCGTTGCGGACGACGCCGTGAACGTTGTCGTACACGCCTTCCACCACGAAACCGTCGTCCACCACCTCGGTGCCTTCGCGGAACTGGGCGGAACTCCACCAGAGTGGAAGCTCAATGCCGCGCAGCATCTGAGTTTCGGCGAAGTTCGAGTAGAACGCGTCGAAGGTGGAGTGCACGTTGTCGCTGAGCTCGTTTTCCAGCACGAACATGAAAGAGTCGCGTTCGAGGGAGCTGGAGCGAACGAAGGGCTTGGCGCCGCCGATGATGTTGATGTCACCGTACTCTTCGGTGGTCCCGCCCGGGTAGCCCCAGGCCTGCCACTGTTCGCCTTGTCCGGGCTTGTCGGTATGGGAGAAGCCGAAGGCGATACCTGTTTTTCCTTCGTTGAGCTGGTCGATATACGTGCCCGTAAAACGGATACCTGCATCGTCGGAGCCGGCGTTGAGGGCGTCTTTTCCTGTCCACTCGTAGAACACGTTGGTCGCGACGGTCTTCTTTCCGTGGCTGAGCGGGCGAACGGTTTGCAGGTTTACTGTACCGCTGATGCCTTGGGTGGCGAGCGCGGCTTCGGTGGTCTTGTAGACGGTGGCGCCGGAGAGAAGTTCGGCTGGGAATTGGTCGTACTCGATGTCGCGGTTGTTGCTGGTGGTAGCCAGCTCGCGTCCGTTCAGCAATCCGGTGGTGAATTCGGAAGGGAAGCCGCGGATGGATATGACTTGGCTGCGTCCGTTGACGCGTTGCGAGGTCATGCCGGGAAGGCGGGCGAGTGATTCGGCGATGCTGGTGTCGGGCAGCTTTCCGATGTCCTCAGCGGAAATCGCTTCCACGATGGTTGGCTTAAATTTCTTTTCCTGGGCGGCGGCGGCGAGGCTGCCGGCGAAGGATCCGGTTACCTTGAAGGCTTCGAGGGTGAATACGTCCTCATCCTCATCTTGTGCGTGGGCGAGGGGGGCGGTTGCTAGGCCGAGCAAGAGCAGGGCAGCGGAGCTGATCCGCGAGACCTGATGATAGGTCTTTGGAGCATGATTGTATTTCATAGCTTTAATATTTCTAGACGTTTGTAGGGGGAGTGCCAAACGAACGGGGTATTTTGTAGGTAGCCGTCCTGCTCAGTGTTGTGACTGGCTTTGTGGGGCACGTTGGGTTAGCGATAACAAAGAAAGCTTAGCCGATGGCCGGTCGGGTCGCTTTCTTGGAGTATTTATAATATCGCCGTTATTTGTCCCCTTTTCCAACCGGATCTGTCTCATAAAACTGATATGGATAGGACAAAACTTAGGTTGCGTATTTGAGGGTCCAAAGAAGGTCCCCAAGGAGCGAGGGAAAGTGGGTTTGGTGTTTAACTAATTGATGGTGAATGGATAAAGAAAAGCCCCCGCTTTGGGGAAGCGGGGGCTAAATAGGCTGTCGTATCAAGAATCTCAAGCGTCGGCTGCGCACCATCAGCAAAGCTGGGCGCCAAGATTTGCATCGCCGCGTTCTCTACCTGGACAAGTTCAATATGAAGGCGCTGCGAGGTTTCAGGGTAATTTTCTCGCTTATCTTATATGCAGCGCCTTCCGGGGCGACGGTGGCCTTGCGGTATTGGTCAAGGACTTCCGCAAAACGGGAGCTCTCGAGGGTGGCGATTTCGTCGCCTCCATTGATCGCGACCATCACTGCTTCGTCTTCGAGGATGCGGAAGTAGACGAAGGTGTTTTCGTCGGGGATGAACTGGAGAAGCTTGCCGTGGTGGAGGGCCTTGGATTTGGCACGCCAGTGGTTCATGGCTTTCATATAAGAGAGGATCTCGTTTTCCTTGTCGGTACGTCCTCGTTTTGTGAATACGCTACGTTTGTCGTCAGGCCAGCCTCCCGGCATCGTTTGGCGCCAAGCTTCGTCGTCGCCCCCTCGGTTTTCATGCCCCATCATGAGTTCGGTGCCGTAGTAGACTTGGGGGATGCCGCGGGCAGTGAGCAGGATGGAGTAGGCGATCTTGAAGAGCGATTCGTCCTTGCCGAGGTGCTCGAATACGCGGCTCATGTCGTGGTTGTCGATAAAGATAACGTTTTTATTGGGATCGGTGTAGAGCCGGTCCTGGGCGAATGCGTAGTAGACTTTGCTCAAGCCGGTGGTCCAGCCGAACTCTTCTTTAAGACCGTCGCGGATGGCGAAGCTGAGAGGGAAGTCGGTGACGGACGGCAAGTTGGAGTCGTAGCCGTCGTCGACATTGGGAGGGTCATCCTGCCAGTAGGATTCGTGAGCAACGGTTTCGACCCAAACTTCGCCGACGATGTTGAAATTTGGATACGCGGTGAGGACCTCCTGGGTCCAGCGAGCCATGTACTCGGGGTAGGGATACAGGTAGGTATCCATGCGAATGCCGTCGATCCCGCTGTATTCGATCCACCAAATCGAGTTTTGGATAAGGTAGTCTGCGAGCAGCTCGTTGCGTTGATTGAGGTCGGGCATGTAGGGGACGAACCACCCTTTGACGAGTCGGTTCCAGTCGTACTGGGATGCGTGGGGGTCGCCCGGAATCGTGCCCTTGAAGTTAGTGTATCCAAATTTCTCTACGTCGTGCACCCAGTCTTTGGTAGGGAGGTCGCTCATCCACCAATGGTCGAGCCCTATGTGGTTGTGTATCATGTCCATGATCACCTTCATGCCGCGATCGTGAACGTCTGAGACGAGCTGCTTGTAGGATGCGTTGGAACCGATGCGGCGGTCGACCGCGTACATGTCGGTAGCGGCATAACCGTGGTAGCCCCCGTAGCTGGGGGGCGAATTGTTTTCGAACATGGGAGTGAACCAGATGGCTGTCATGCCCAAATCTTCGATGTAGTCGAGGTGATCGGAAATGCCTTGGATGTCGCCTCCTTGGCGTTTGGTTGGGTCGGAGCGGTCGACACCTTCGGTCAGGCCTTCGATCTCGTCGTTGTCGAGGTTTCCGTTGGCGAATCGGTCGGGCATCATTAGGTAAATGAGATCGGAGGCATCGAATCCTTGGTTGCGCCCCTCGGTCGCCTCCCGCTCGAGCAGTTCGTAGTCGATGGTGAAGCGGTCCTCGCCGTTCTTCAACAGGATCGGCAAGGTCATGGCGGGTACGCTTTCGTCGATCTCGAGGTAGAGGAAGAGGTAGTTGGGTGAGTCCACCGCGACCTGTTTCTTGAGGCTCACTCCCGGAATGTCGATGCTGGCGCGGTAGTGGCCGATATTCTCTCCGTAGAGCTGTAATTGAAGTTCGGATACTGGCATCTGCGCCCACCAGAAAGGAGGTTCGATACGGGTTGGCTCTTGAGCGATCCCGCTGTGGGCGAGTAGCAGGGATACGAGGGCGGTGAGGCTTCGTTTTATCATATTGGAAGATTTTCTAGATTTTTAAGATTAGCGAACGAGCAAGTGGAAATTCCAAGGTTCCAAGGCGATCCTTGCTGGATAGCCGAGTGTGATGGTTTCGCCCGTGATGTGGTCTTGGTAGGTACCGGTGATGTGTGAATCGGCCAGATGGAAGGTGAGTGGCTCCGCGGATAGGTTTGTGACGACGGTGACCTGTCGGCTATCCAGCATGCGAGTGAATGCGAATATCTTCTCGTCGTGGTCGCTGGGGATGCGATGGAAGCTGGCGTCGGGATGAGAAAGTGCAGGATGCGACGCCTTGAGCGCCGTCAGCTTCCGGTAGAAGTCGCTCTCGGATAGGTTGCTCCAGTCGATGGGGTCGTGTTCGAAGAACTCCAGTTGCTTTGCCAAGTTTGCTTCTTGCCCGTTGTAGATAAGAGGCAGTCCGGGAAGGGTGAAGACGAGGGTGTCGAAGGCTCGCTTCGCGGGGCCAAGGCGTTCGGCGGTGGTGCCGTTCCAGCTGTTTTCGTCATGGTTGCTAGTGAAGTTCAGCAGCAGGGTGCCGGTGGGAAATTCGATTGTCTGGCGATTGATTTGGTCGAGGATGCTGGAAGCGCTCTTCCTGCCTTGAGCCACGTCGTTAAAGGTGTGGTGCAAGGGCCAGGCGTAAGAGGAGTGGAAGGCGTGCTGATTTAGGTAGGGGGCTTCGGCCTCGGCGAGCAAGTAGAGGTCCGGTTTCATTGCTCGAAGCCTACTCGAGGCGAAGTTCCAGAATTTGGTGGGAACGCCAACGGCGTAGTCGCAGCGGAATCCGTCGATGTCGTAGTTGATTACCCAATACTCCATGGCGCGACTCATATAGTCCCAAAGCTCGCGGTTGCTGAAGTCGAGTTGGATGACGTCGGTCCAGTCCGTACCGTGAGGGGGCGTGAAGTCGCCGTTCTCGTCCTTTGCAAAAAACTCGGGATTGCTTTGGGAAATGGGGTTGTCCCAAGCAGTATGGTTGGCGACCCAGTCGATGATCACTTTCATGCCCCGCTCATGGGCTGCGTCTACGAGGGAACGGAAGCTGTCGGCGTCGCCGAATTCGGGATTTATGCCCAAGTAGTCGGCCACTGCGTAGTAGCTGCCCAAGGTGCCTTTGCGATTCGTTTCGCCGATGGGATGGATGGGCATGAACCACAGTACCCCGATGCCCAGATCTTGGATACGGTCGAGATCGGCTTCGACTGCTGCGAAGGTTCCTTCCTCGGAGTACTGACGGACGTTGACTTCATAGATGGTCTGGTTGCGCAGCCAGTCAGGGATCTCCAGTACCTCGTAGGCGCAGAGCGGATCGGAGGGGGCTCCGGCTGGATTAGGCAAGGCGCTGGTTGCGGCGAGCATCAAAGCCAGCGCGGATGTGGGGACGAACGTGCGAAGTCGGGTCATGTTTCGATTCTCCTTAAGGGGCTCGGGTGGGGGAAGGGTATGGCCTCTACTATGCCCGAATCGATGCCGGAGGCGCGGCTACAAAAGGTTGGATAAAGCCAAACTCGGTAGGACAAATCTTAGAGGGATGTCGTCTGCGGGGGGGCGCTGCGCGTGCTGGCGATGTCGGCGGTCGCGAGCTGGAAGCCCGAATCGAAGTGGCTCCGGCCGGCTGGGAGGGCGGGGCGGCATGCCTTCCTAAGTCAGGTCTGGCTTTGTAAAAAGCGGCCCTGTGTCGGTGAATTCGTAAAGGAACCTTACGGTATTGAGAGATCTTACGTAAATACCGAAGCATCAGTGTCTTTGGAGGTCAGTAAAAACCCTTGAGTTGAAAACCGTCGGCCTGGCTTACATTTCTGTAAGTCGATAACGATTCATACACGGATAGTTATTTTGTAAGATGCAGAAGTATAATGGGTTAGGTGTGCTTGAGGAGATCTGGCATGGCATGAGCTAAACTACTCAAAGCCTTCCTGCTGGAGGCGACCAAACGTCATTAAAGAAACAACTCTAATCACCATTCATCAGATGAAAAAACTTCTCTCCCTTGCGGCGGTAGCGTCGCTCTTCGTCGCTAGCCACGCCAGCGCGATCCAGTACACTTTCGATTTTACCAATGATGGCCTTTTTGGCACTTACACCAACCCTCAGCTCATCGATGATGAATCCGGAAGCATCTCCTTGTCTGCCTCGGCGGATCCAAGCAGCGCGGAAATACGATACGGTTTGCTTGGCTTGGGCATTTACTCGCATTTTTTGGATAACGTCCTGATCGACAACTCCCTTGTCTCCGAGACCCTCACGCTTTCGTTTGGAACTTCTTTCAAGTTCGTTTCGGCATCCATCTTCGTAAACGAAGACAGCGACACCGTCGCAATCAACGTGGGCGCGAACAATTGGACAGGTGATCCTTGGGGCCTCGGCGGTTTGGTTGAGCTTGGTTTTATTGGTTCTGAAATTTCGTTCAATGCTGTCGGCAACAACGACTTCTCAGTCATGAAAGTCGTGGTTGAGTCGGTTCCTGACACCGGTTCCTCGCTGGCTTTCCTTGGGCTCGGAGTTCTTGCGCTCGTTGGCTTGCGCCGCCGTTTCGCAAAGTAGGACCTTCGTTCCAGTCCTCAGGTTTTTAGCCTACCCGTTTAGGGTAGGCTTTTTCGTGCCTAGATTGTGGATACCTCTAGGGCGGGCTGGTATTTGGCGGAGCGTTTTGGCTTGGTTTTCTGGGGGAAAGTGATTTGTGCAGGAGCATGGAACTGTCGCCAACCGTATTGATTTGGGCTCCGATCGGGCTGCTCTTCTTGACTGCTATCATCGGCATCGTGATCGAGCGGCACCGCAAGGATGGCTGCCTGAAGTCTTTCAATGGCGATTTCGTTTTCATCAAGATGAAGGATGGGCAGTTCATTTGGGGAAAGCTGCGGGTTTTTCCCAGTTGCTTGGAGCTGACCTACGATACGCCTCAGCCCATGGGGATCGGCCGCAGCAAAGCGAGCTACGTTTTCTACGACAAGAAGATCGCCGAGATCGAACGCATTTATCGTCCCGCTCCCGTGGCGGAATCTCAGGCTCGCAGGGAGTGGGAGGAAGAGATTGCCGATCTGCGATCCCTCGGCTTTCTCAAGCGCATACGCCGCTCGATACGCAACGGATACGGCATGCTCAAGGATGCGTTTAGCCAGTCGGTTGGGCTGTTGGTAGGCGTGGTCAAGCAGCGCAGCGATACGATGAAGCAGGTTGGCGGTTCGGACAAGCACGCGACGGAAGTGGGGCAGAGCTTGTTAAAGGTGCTGCCGCACGCCTACGAGCCGGTTTTCGAGTCCTATCGAGGGTCCTTGGTAGTGTTGGAGTCGGTTTCCAAGGGGGAAATTCAAGAGACTGTCGGCGTTCTCGACGACTATACCGTAGGGAATATTCTGATACGATCGGTAGAGCTGGCGGAACAGGCCTTGCCTCCCGCGCTCGTTGAGCGATCCTTTGACCTGTGCGACGTGATCTTTCCGCGCACAGTGGCGATCGTACGTCACCGGATCGCGGAGACCGAAGTGTAAGGGGAGCTGGGATCTCAGGTTCTCAGGACGGCTTTGCAAGCTTCATGGGATCCAGGACTTTCTTTAAATGAGCCTCGGAGAGGAGCTCGAGTTGCTGGGCGGCCTCGGCGACGGATATGTTTTCTTGGTGGGCGAGTTTTGCTGCCTGAGTGGCGGAATCGTATCCGACTTCTGGATTCAATGCGGTTGCCAATCCGAGCGCCTCATTGGCGTACTTGGCGCAGCGTGCCTCGTTGGCTTCGAGTCCGACGATGCAGTGTTGCGAGAAACTCTTGCAACCGCGAGCGATGGCTTCGATGGCTTGGTGCAAGCTGGAGGCAAGCAGGGGTAGGGTTGCGTTCAACTGCAGGTGTCCATCCTGGCCGCAGCGGATCGCAGTCTGGCAGTGGCCGATGGCGCTGTGGCAGCACTGGATGAGGGACTCGCAGAGCACGGGGTTAACTTTGCCCGGCATGATGGAGGAGCCTGGTTGGGTGGCGGGGAGTCGCAACTCGGCCAGTCCGGCGCGGGGACCAGTGCCGAGCAGGCGAATGTCGTTGGCGATTTTGCTGAGGGCGGTGGCGACGGCGCAGAGTATCCCGGCGAGCTCCACCGCGTCGTCGCGACTGGCTTGGGCTTCGAAGTGGTTTGGGGCCTCGTGAAACTCGATGCCTGTATCAGCGCTGAGGATACGACAGACGATCGATCCGAACTGCGGGTGGGCGTTTAGGCCAGACCCGACGGCGGTACCGCCGATGGCCAATTCGCTCATGAGATCGCTTCCGCGTTCGACCCGCTGAATTGCCTTTTTTATCTGGCGGGTGAAGGCGCCGAACTCTTGTCCCAAGGTAATGGGTACGGCGTCCATAAGGTGAGTGCGGCCGAGTTTAACTAGATCGCTCCAGGCTTCGCTTTTCTTGGCCAGCTCGGTTCGCAAGGAGGAGAGGGCGGGGCGGAGTTCGTTTTCGAGGGCGAGGGCGAGACTGAGATGGAGGGTGGTAGGGATCACGTCGTTGGAGGATTGGCTGCAATTGGCGTGATCGTTTGGATGGATTGGCTGCTTGCTTCCGAGCGGTTCTCCTTGGATCTGAGAGCAACGATTGGCGATGACCTCGTTGGCGTTCATGTTGGTGGAAGTACCGGAGCCGGTCTGGAATACGCTGACGGGAAAATGCGAGTCGAGCTTGCCCGCCTCTATTTCCTTGGCGGCGGCTTGAATGAGTTCGCTCTCCTCAATGTTGATTTTGCCGAGTTCGAGGTTCGCTCGGGCGCAGGCGCCTTTGAGACGTCCGAGGCTGTGGATGAAGAGCGGGGGTAGAGGGGTGGATGATTCGGGGAAGGTGTTTAGGGCGCGTTGGGTGGAGGCGCCCCAAAGGGCATCCTCTGGAACTTCGATGGGGCCGAGCGAATCCGTTTCGGTGCGTGTTTTTCCTGGCTTCATGATGATAATGGGTAGCGAAGACGCCCTCGAGCGTCGAGCTCGAGGGCGTGTCGTTCAGTTAAGTTTCTTGTATCCGTTTTTCAATGGCGGAGGTGGTTATCTGAGCTTAGCTATCTACTACGATCTTGTTGACGACAGAAAGGGCTCCGCCTTCGATTGCGTTTTCGGTCGCTGCATTCTTTTCCTTCAAGGATTCAACTTCGCCCACGAGTGTGGCGACGCCGTCGTCCACTGCGATCGAGATGTCTTCGAGCGAGATGAAGGGGCTCCAGTAGATTTCTTCAGCGATCCTCTTTGCAGTCCTGCGGTCGTCGTTGGAGTTGGCGAATACTTCGGTGGTCACGGGGCGATATTTGTCATAGAAGCCCCACGGGGTGAGAGTATAGCCCCACAGATAGGGGTCGTACACGATGACTGACTCCTTCTCCATGACCTGCAAGTAGTTCTTGATCTCGGTCACTCCGACGGTGGATTGCGCGATTGTTTCGCAGCGGGCCTTTTCGAATAGGTTGTCCACCACTCCGTTAAGACGCACGGTGTTTTCGTCCACTTCCACGTTGATCGCCTCCGAGCGAATCATGGGGTCGCGGACCAGTTTGGCCTCGATGATGTCAGCGAGGGCTTCTTCCTCAACTGAAGCTTCGGTTCGGATCTTCAGCATGTTTGTCACTCCCGTGACGCCTACCGTGTGGCGAGCGATGGCTTCAGCAGATTCTTTGGCGAGGATGTTGTCAACCTTGCCGTAGAGGGTGACCCAGGAGGATTCCACCTCGGGGTTGACGGCTAAGCCGACGACGCGAGGGTCGTAGAGCATGGCGTCGTTAATCGCCTGACGGATTGCTTCGTCGCTCTTGGCGGCGAACTTGTCCTTGCGCAGATCGTCGTCGCGTGCCCATCGTTCGACGCGTAGATCGGAAGTATCGACGCTGTTGATACCGCCTACCCAAGCTATGTTTTCGGCTTGGCGTTTCTCTGCGAGCGAGCCGACTGTGCCGGTCAGTTTTGCGATTTGGTCGTGCACGGCGACCTCGACGAGCACGTCGTCAATCAAGGTACTCCACGCGAGAAGCTTTTCGATCTCGCTTTTCATCTCATGATCGGGGCGGTTCACCGCGTAGCTAACGGTCAGGGCGTTGTCGACCTCGGTGACTCCGATGACTCCCATCGCCACGCGCTCTGCGAGCTTGCTCTCTTGCCAGGAGTCGACTTCGCCAGTGAGTCGGATGGATCCGTCTTTTTTGGCTTCCACGTTGATCTCGTAGGATTCCGCTACGGGGTCGAAAAGGAATGCTTCTTCGACAGACTTCTTGAGGTCTTGGGAGCTGATCGATTTGGTTGGCTTGACCTCGATTCGGTTGCTTACGGCGCGCACGCCGCGCACCGTCTCGGCCAGCAGTGTTGCCCGTTCCTTGGCGAGCAGGTTTTTGGTCTCGCCAGTCAAGCTCACGATTCCGGTGAGAGTGTGGACGTCGATATCGTTGTAGGGAACGGCTTGGTCGAAGAGTAGCTCCTCTTCAACGGCCCGGGTGATATCGGAGTCCTCGAGACTGTTTTTCACCTTCTGTGCGGCGTGGGCTTGGATTGCGAGTATGCTTGCGACGGCTGCTGCTGAGAGCCAACGCAGGTTCTGTGCTGTTCTCATGCGTTTCATCTTGGTTGTCGGGGTTGAGTTTTTCTATGGTTCGGCTGGCTCGTTCCAGCCGGTGTTCCACTTGGGTGGGAGCCGCAAAGCTCGCGCCAGCTGCTTTAGGCAGCATTGGAAACGGGCGTGGCCTTGCAGGCTGCAAGGGTCGGGCCCGGCGGATCGTGCGTCCTGAAAGGTTGTACTCTCAGACGAGCGGCTGAAGCGAGCGACCGAGGGAAAGTTCAGCCAAGAGGGGAAGGTGGTCGGAAGCGTGCCGGCTAGCAGGCGTGTCGATGGGGGCGAGGCTACGCAGCAAGCGGCTGGGGCGAACGAGAATGCGATCGAGCCCGAGTGTGGGATTGACGGAGGGGAAGGTGAGACGCGCTTGCGGAAGCGAAAAGAGGCCTTGCAGGGCCTGCAAAAAGGCGCTGTGGGGGAGCCATTCGTTGAGGTCCCCCATGAGCACGCGGATGGCTTCAGGTTGTTTCGCTCGAGACAATTCCCACTGGGCTACCAGCTTGGCGAGTTGCAGGGCTCGTTCCGCTCGGCCCAGACCAAGGTGGGTAGCCACTACATCGAGGGTCTGACGCGGATGCTCGACGAGGGCGCGAATCGCGGCTCGTGGCTCTCGATGGGGAATGCCGAGGTCGATTTCCTCGATCTCGGCAAGGGGCCACTTGGAGAGGAGAAGGTTGCCATACTTTCCCCGCTCATCGTGCTCGAAGGTCACTCCGTAGTGGATGTGGGGATACGGTAGCGTTTCGAGTCGCTGAAGGAAATCTCGCCCGGGGAGTCTGTCCTCGTATACTTCCTGGAGGGCGACCACATCGGCTTGGGAGCGCTCGATGAGTCGTAGGATGGGGGTGGCGGCGTACCTTCCAGCATTGTTGATGCAGCCGTGTACGTTGTAGCTCATCAACCTCGCTCGACCGCTTGATCTTGGGATCTTCCTAGCTGGCATGGGGCTTCGCGGCTAGCAGCTTCCTCAAGTAGAGGAAGGCGGCGAGCAAGAGAGCGGCGACGGCGCCCAGCGAAAGACTGGTGGAGAGGCTGGGTTGGTGGGCGAAGGCTTCTGCTCGATTTGCGAGCAGGACAACGGCGCTCATGCCCGGAGCCATACCCAGCAGGGTCCCGATGAGGTAGGGCTTGAACTTGAGCTGCGAGGCGCCTGCAGCCATGTTGACGATGAAGAAAGGGGCAATGGGAAGCAGCCGCACGAAGGCGACGGACTTGAAGCTGCGATTGGCTAGCTTTTCGTCGAGCGCGGCAACCGTTTTCGAGTTGAGCTTTTGCAGCAGCGACTTGCCGAGGGTCTTGCCAAGGTAGTAGCCGATGCAGGAGCTCAGCATCGCCCCGCTGATTCCGTAGAGCAGCGCGTATTGGGTTCCCAGCACCACCGCGGTTGTGACCAGCATGAAGTTGAGGGAAATGCCCAGCGATCCGCCGATCGTAAAGGTGAGAAATACAACGAGCGGCAGCCAAGAGTTGTCCTTGATGGATTCCAGCATGGCGCGGGCGCGCTCCTCGCTCAAGAGCTGTCCCCAAGCCCAGTAGAAGCCGATGCCTACGAGGACGATAGCGGTCAAGGCCACGGCGACTTTGGTGATTCGCTTCAAGACGAGGTGACGCTCGTCGTCAGGCAGGCTTTGGGAGATATGGAATTCCGGGTCGGGCGGGCTGTCGGGATCAAGGAGTTCCGACTCGGCCAGCTTTTCTTTTAGCTCCGAGTCGCATCCGTATTCCAAGGGCAGCAATTGCCGGGAGCTCTCCGAATCAGAGCCTTGGCGGATCGCTTTCGCGAGGCTGGCTTCGTTTTCCTCGATCTCTGCCCACCGGGGCTCGCTGAGGCCAAGGTGATTGGCGATCAGACTTTGTCGCAATTTTTTGATCTTGTCGCAGGTATCCAATCTTTCGATGCAGAGGTCGATCTCCGAGTCGACGCCCATGGAGCGATTGTTCAGATTCGAGGAACCGATTTTCAGTATCCGGTCATCGACTACGATGAGTTTGGCGTGGACGTAGATGTTGGCTTTGTTCCCTTCTTCGTCGAAGGAAGCGGGAGAGCAGGTGAGGAGGCGTCCGTGGCGGTCCGATTCATGCAGGACTTGCAGCAGCCGGTCACGCATTACTCCTACCGTGCTTTGTACCAGCCAACCGCTCGTTTCGGCGGGAAGTAGGATAATGACGTCCGGTCCGTCCTCCTCCTGCAGCCTTGCAGCAAGGGCTTCGGTGAGCGTCTTGGAAGCGAGGTACTGGTTTTCGATATAGATAAAGTCCTTAGCTGCGGCGATCAGGTCGAGGTGGAGCTGTTCGATCTCGGAAGGCTTTTCCTCCGGTGATGAAAGTATTTGGGAAACGGATACATCGACGTCTTCAAAGGTCGCCTCCAAGGCGTCGGGCCAGAGCTCGGATTCGCTGGCATTTAGACTGATTTGCTCTCCCGTTGCGTGTTCCCAGCGATCGTAGACGACCTCGCAGAGTGCGGTGGCGAGGTCTCCCTCGAAGGCGGCATGGATGTCGTGGTAGGGCGGATAGTGTTTGCCGTCGGGATTGATTCTACGTTCCTCGTTCGGACGGTGCTCTGAAGTGTCCCAGCGGGAGATGCTGACGTCCATTCCTCCGGCGAATACGAGGCGGTCGTCGATCGTTACGATCTTTTGGTGGTGGGAGGCTCCGCTGGGAGCGGTTTCGTCCTCCACGAAATGGAGGCGAGGATGGGCGTTCTTCCGCCACTCGGAGAAGAGCTTCATCTCTCGCTCGGGCAGATAGATGAGGGAGTGGTCCCACACCAGGACGTGGACCTCTAGCTCTGGTTTCTCCTCTAGGAGAGCGTCCAGCAGGGGGCCGATCTCGGTGGGATAGCCGTCTGCGGGATCGCTGTGGCACAATTCCGTTTGGCTGTGGAATTCCCATGCGACGATCGCGATGCGACGCTCCGCCTTGATCAAGGCTTGCCGCAAGGTCGGGTAGTAGGCTTCGCCCTCGACCAGAATAGACAGGCGAGAGGCTTTTCGGATGCAGGTGCAGTTGCGGCCCGCTTGCAGGATTTGGTGGCTGTTTTCTGTTTCCATAGGAGCCCGCCGCCTCGTAGGGGGAGACGAAGGAACGGCCCTCCCCATTGCAAATTGCGTGCCAGCAGGTGGAGGCGGGCGCTGCGAGGATTTGCGGTGGTTCCTTCGACTGAAACAGTCTTAGAGAAAAACTTGACCGAGGCCAGCGCCCAATGCCGCGATGAGCCAAGGCGGGAGTTTCCAGAATTTCAGCAGGGCAAAGGCGGCGAGAGCGAAGCCGAAGCTAAGGTTGCCGTGGATGGAGCTTTGCCAGATCGGGTCGTAGAGGGCGGCAAAGAGCAAACCGACGACGGCGGCATTGGCTCCTAGCAAGGCGGCTCGAGCTGCGTTGACTTTGCGCAGTCGCTCCCAGAAGGGAATGGCCCCTAGGACCAAGAGCCAAGCAGGCAAGTAGATCATGACCAAGGCGTATATGCCGCCGGCAACGCCGCCTGGCCCTTGGTTGATGCCGGTTCCCAGAAAGCTGGAAAAGGCGAACAGCGGGCCGGGCAAGGCTTGGGCGGCTCCGTATCCAGCGAGGAATGACGATTCGCTGATCCAGCCTTGTTGCACGGTGTAGCTGTCCAGCAGCGGCAGCACCACGTGGCCGCCACCAAAGACGAGGGAGCCTGCCCGATAGAAGGCGTCGCCGGTCTCCAGGGCTTCGTTGTCCGGAAACAGTTGGCTGGCGAGGGGAAGTCCGAGAAGAAGCAGGAAAAAGAGGCCTAGGTAGAGCGAGCCCATGCGTTTGCTGCCGCTTTGGTTGGTTGGCTTCACGGCGCTCGTGTGGTCTTGGGAGCGGTAGAGGGCGAATCCGGCGATCGCCCCGAGGAGGATGGCGAACAATTGGGCCAATGGATTGGAGGCGAGTAGGAGCCCGAGGGCGACGAGCGCGGCGATACTCGCGCGCGTCCGATCCGGGCAGAGGGATTGGGCCATGCTCCAGGCGGCGTTGGCGACTACCGCTACGGCAACGAGTTTAAGGCCGGCGACCCAGCCGGCTTGCGAGAGGTCGCCTGCGTATTCCAGCCCGAGGGCGAAGGCGATCATGAGCACGGCCGAGGGCAGGGTGAAGCCGATCCAAGCCAGGAAGGCGCCGAGGATGCCGCCGCGGTCCAGGCCGATGGCGAAGCCGGCTTGCGAGCTGGAGGGGCCGGGCAGGAATTGGCAGAGGGCAACGGTGTCGGCGTAATCGGCCTCGCTCAGCCACTTGCGGCGCTTCACGAATTCCTCGTGGAAGTAGCCCATGTGGGCAGTGGGACCGCCGAAGGCGTAGCAGCCGAGGCGCAGGAAGGTCAGGAAAATGTCTTTCATCGGATCAAGGGCAGCATCTGTTTTCGCGAGAGGAGCAGCGGAGGCAAGAATAGTTGATTAGACTTTCAAAAACGGAACTAAAAACGTGATAATTGCCTGATCTAAACGGTTAAACTTTCAATTATGTAGCGTTTTGAGTGACTTACACCGTAATGGTGGATGTATGAAACTAATCCCCCTATCCCTGTCATTGTTGTTTGCCAGTGCCGGTTCGGCAGAAGAATGGAGCCCGGTCGAAGGATCGATGTTAACCGAATGGGGCGAGAAGGTGACGCCCGAAAACGCGTGGACCGAGTATCCTCGACCGCAGATGGAGCGGGGGGACTGGACCAACCTCAACGGGCTTTGGGATGTGAAGGTGCAGCATCGCAGCGCTCGCCAGCCGGAAGAGTGGGAAGGGAAGATCTTGGTTCCCTATGCCCTCGAGACGCCGCTTTCCGGCGTGGGCAAGCGTCTGGAGCAGGACGAGGTGATCTGGTATCGAAAGCAGTTCAAGCTGAAGTCGAAACCGAAAGCCCGCACGCTCTTGAACTTCGAAGGGGTCGACTATGAGAGCCGCGTTTGGGTGAACGGCCAGATGGTGGGCTCGCACGTTGGCGGCAACCTGCCGTTTTCCTTCGACGTGAGCGAGGCCTTGCAGCAGGGCGAAAATGAAATCGTTTTGCGGGTGACCGACGAGACGGACTCTTTCGACCGCTACCAGCTGCGCGGCAAGCAGAAGCGCGACAACAAAGGGATTTGGTACACGCCTTCATCCGGTATCTGGCAGACCGTTTGGTTGGAGCAGGTTTCGGAAACTTTCGTCGAGCGCCTAGTGATCGAAGCGGACATGTTTGGGGAGCTGCGCATCGAAGCGGAGCTGGGCGGCGAGCCGATCGCGGGCGCTCAATTGCGTGTATCCATTTTTGACGACAGCAAGCCTCTGGCCTCCAAGTTGGTTACCGGCTTGCGCAACGAGCAGGTGCTCAGGCCGGTTTCGCTTTGGTCGCCGGATTCGCCTAAGCTCTACGATCTAAAGGTTGAACTGATCGACTCGCGTGGTGAGGTTTTGGATACGGTCGAGTCCTATGCGGGCTTCCGTACGGTGGGCAAGGCAAAGGACGAAAACGGAGATTGGCGTTTTACCATGAACGGGGAGCAGGTGTTCCATTTCGGTCCCTTGGACCAAGGCTGGTGGCCGGACGGTTTTCTCAACCCGCCAGCCGACGAGGCCATCGTATGGGAAATGGATTTCCTTAAGGCGGCTGGCTTCAACATGATCCGCAAGCACAAGAAGGTGGAGCCGCGCCGCTACTATTACCACGCGGACCGTCTCGGCTTTGTCGTTTGGCAGGATCACGTTTCTGGCGGCGCGGGCGGCGACGAATGGCCGAAGTGGAAATCGCTGCGAGCGGTGGAAGCGGGCTACGAGCCGCGTAACGCAAACCATTGGAACGGCGAGCAAGACGCCCTCGACGCGGACTGGCCGGACTGGGCTCACGAACAGTGCATGGCTGAGCTGAAGGTCATGATCGATACGCTCTACAACAATCCGTCGGTAGTGGTTTGGACCACCTTCAACGAACGCTGGGGTCAGCATCGCACCATGGAAGTGGGGCGTTGGGTGGAAGATTACGACCAAACGCGCTTGCTGAATATAGCCAGCGGCGGAAATTTTTTCGAGGTGGGGGATATCGCGGACGAACATCGCTACCCGATGCCCTACTTTCCGGTCGACGTTGAGCTCTACGACGACTACCTAAAGGTGAGCGGCGAGTATGGAGGACATGGATACGCGGTGGAGGGACATCTTTGGGATACCGAAAAGCGTAACTGGGGCTACGGCGGCCTGCCCAAGAATTTCGAGGAGTACGTCGAACGCTACGAGAAGGGCTCCCAAGAGCTAGGCGATTTGCGTCGCAAAGGCGTGACGGGCGGAGTCTATACCCAGACCACCGACGTGGAAGGCGAGATCAACGGACTCATCACCTACGACCGCCGCGTCGTGAAAATCCCAGCTAAGCGGTTGGCTGAGATTCACAAGAAAAGTGGGCTGATGGACTAGGCGGCAGCGGTTGTTGCCGACCGCACGCCAATCTGCGGGAAGTGGCCTTGTGCCACGATCTGAATCTTGCAATCGCGACGCAAGGTCGCTTCCCACAGGTGGAGCGGCCTTCCCACCGGTTGCTAGTGGTTCGCGGCAGAAGTGGCCAGTTCTCGTTTGGGCAGCGACTCTCCTTCGATCCAGGTGCCTTCCACTTTAGTGACGGTGGGGTATTGAGGCAGGCCGATTTGGTTTTGCTGCAGCTGGCCGGCGAGGATTTCCACTGCTAGCTCGCCCACGCGTGTGCAATTGTTGAATACGCCGGCATTGCTTCCGTCCTTGGTTTCGGGACAAATATCGATGTAGGCGAAGTCGTCCGGCGTTTGGATCTGCAGCATTTCGAAGGCGGACTTGACGAATTCGGAGTAGCTGATGATGACCTCCGGGCGGTGCTTGAGGCGCCACTGTTCGAACTCGGTGACGGGCACGCCGGAATTGGTTCCGGGCGAGGTGTGGAAGAACTTGAGCGGGATGCGGTCTTCCTCGGGCACTTGCAGTTGGCTGGTGAGGAAGCCGGCGGACCAGGCGTTGTTGACGTAGGAGTCGTACCAGTGAGGCAGTACGAATCCGATCCGTCTGTAGCCAGCCTTGAGGGCCTTCTTGAAGGCGAGCTGCACGATGGCTCGCTGATCGTTTGAAATCGTGTGCACGTGCAGGCGGGTGGGCACGAAGTCGATTTTCACTGAGCTGAATTTGCTCCAGTCGAGGGCCGGCTCCTCGTCGGAGCCCGGCATGTGGGAAGCGATGATAAGGCCGCGAATGCCTCGATTGAGCAGAATTTCGTTGGTTCGCTGGTGGCTGACGCCCGGCTGTCCCAGCCAGAAGTGGTCGATCTTGTAGCCTAGCTCCCTGGCGCGGGACACTGCTCCCTCGTAGAAGCTGAGGTGGGTGTTGGTCTTTTTCCATCCCCACTCGGTGTCCCATTTGGTCACGTAAGCGAGGGGCGCTGCTTGCTGCTTGGGAGAAGCGTTGCGGCGATAGGCTACGAGCGCTCCGAGGGCGGGATCGGGCTGGTAGCCCATTTCCTTGGCCAGCTCCTGAATTTTTTTGGTGGTGGCCTGGGGCAAGCGCGGGTGGTTGCGCAGCGCCATGGAGATGGTGGTAGGGTGATAGCCAGCTCGCTTGGCTATGTCGGCTAGAGTGATGCGTCGATTCATAAGGGCACGGGGGTTGTGGGAGAAGCTTGTGGTCTATCGTTAGAATTGCAAGTCGAGTCTAAAGTTAGAACGCAGCGGCGGGCTCGGGCGTGTTGGAGAAGACGGTGCGTGTTGAGGCTCCTCAACCCATAGGAACGAACGAAAAAAGTGAACGACTTTTGAATTCATGCAGTGAGCGGCAACGTATTCGTAGGTAGTTCAATGAGGGAGATTTACTTCTCGTGTACAAACAAACGATGCAAATAACCACCGATATACTGTTCAAAATGAATTCTATTAAGACAACGCTTGCTTCACTTACTCTTCTAGCCCTGCCAGCTGCTGCGATCGCCGCCAACGGGGATTGGTCCTTCTCCATCAAGGGGGGCGTCGTGGACGCTGTTGGAGGCGACGTCCACCGCGGTCCCAATTTCGATGGCTCCGTGTTGCTCGGCCTCGAACCCGGCAGCCTGCCCGTGGACGTGGATGCCAAGAGCTTCGACGACGTCTATGGCAGTTTGATGACGCTTGCTCTGGAAGCATCTTACCAGCAGAGCGAGAACCTCTCTTACTTTCTCGGACTGAGTCGGCTCAGCTCGGACGAGGGGGTGTTGCGGGTAGGCACGGTAGCGGACAGCTTGCCCTTGAACGGCGAATTCAGCGACTACGAAGACGTCGGCCTCTACGGGGGAGTGCGTTACCACTTCACGAACCAGAGCAACTGGCAGCCTTTCGTTTCCGCCCAGATCGGTCTAAAGGACGTGGATGAGATTACCGCTTCTTTTTCCGTGCCGGATGTTACTTTTGTGGATCCCTACCAAGCTGCTCTGACGAATGCCCCCTTCTACGACGGAGGCACGGTATTCAGCTACGGTGTGGGCTTCGGCTTGGATTACCGCATTTCCGAGGGCGGGACTTTGAGCATCGAGACCGGCATCTATTCGCAAGAGGCGATAGACGACAACGACAGCGTTTTGGATGTGTTGGCCCTGGGCGCCTTGAACGATGAAGGCGACCTAGACTACATGCCGCTCACGCTGCGCTACACGTTTTCTTTTTAGAGCTTAGACTGACGCTAGCAGCGTCTGGGTTTAGAAGGGTTTGATGTAAACCGCGACCGTTGTCCACCTAGGTGGGCGGCGGTTTTTTGTATCCCCTCTCAATGGCTCTCGATACGTAGCTGCGGATCGACCGAGAAAGGGGCGAGGGCTTTTCCGCCGGCCGCGTCGGACGCGAAGATGGCGAGGGCGATGCGCAGCGCTTCGATGGCGTTGGCCACCGAGTAGAGTGGAGGCTCTCCGGTTCGCATGGAGTGGAGGAGTTCGGGAAGCATGTCGCGAGGGTAGGTCGCTCCCCAGTGGTATTCGGGCTCTTCGAAAAGCTCCTTAAATCCGCTGTAGAGCTTGCTGGCGGCAGGGCGGTAGACCTTGGCGATATCGTTGCCGATGAGGATGCGGGCTTGGTCGAAGATGAGATCGAATTGGAAGATGTAGTATTTTTTTCGATACGCAGAAACGAAGGCAACGGTACCGTTCGAAAATTCGATTGTGGCTCGTCCCCCTTGGTCCTTGATCAAGTCCTCCGTGCCGTATCCGTTTTCTAACTTCCCGCTTACAGAAACGGCCTCTCCACACCAGTAGCGAAGTACGTCGAAGGCGTGGGTACCGGTGTGGATGAGCTGGTGTGTCATGTGGCAGGTCACGGATTGCAGCCTGCCATAGACCTCGGTTTCGATCAGGTCCTTAATCTTGCGGAAAGGAGCCCGGGCCCGTCGCGGGTAGTCCACGACGGCAGTCGCTTGGTGGCGCTGCAAGGCGGCTTGGATGGCCTCGCCCTCCGCAATGGAGCAGCCGAGGGCCTTCTCGAGCCAGAGGCCTTTGGCGCCCGCTTCCAGAGCGGCTTGGGCCATTTCCAATCGCTGCGGCGCGTAGGCGCAGATGCTGGCGATGTCGATCCGTTCGCGGGCGAGGAGATGTCGGTAGTCGGAGTAGAGGTGCTCGTTGGCGATGCCCCAGTCGGCGCCGAATTCCTCCAAGGCTGCGGGGAGGGTGTCGGCTCCGGCGATCAGTTGCACGCCGTCGTGGGCGTGGTAAGCGCCGGCATGGGTGCCGCCGGCTGGGCGCAGCGGGTCTTTTTCGAGGCTGGAGGCGATGCGGCCAGTGCCGATGATACAGGAACGTAGCATTGTAAAAGATTGGAAGTGATTGCCCTACAAAGTGGAGTTATTAAGGAGGGTACCTCTTTTTTGTAACCCAACTAAGCCTCTAGTGAATACCTCAAGCAAATGAATCCTCACACCTTTAAGAAACTATCCGCGACCGCAGCCCTGCTCGGCTCTACTACATTCGCCTTTGCGGGCGGCTCTTTCCAGGAAGCCTCCCAGCACTTGGACCTCGACGGCGATTTCGTCGGCTTCATGGACTTTGACGGCGATGGCCAGGCCATCGGCGAAAAGCTCAACGTGATCTACCAGGAAATGGCTCAGGTCATTCCGGACATGCCTCCTATTCCTCTCGATTTTCCAGCGCTTTTCGAAACGCTCGGTTTTGGCTCGGTTCGTTCGATGGGAGTTAGCTCTTCCAAGGTGGAAGAAGGTCTCTACCGGAATCGCTCGGTAACGCTTCTGCAGGGCGACCCTGCAGGCTTGCTGAAAATCTACGGACTCGATCCGATACCTTTCCGGGCGGCGGAAATTGCCCCCGCAAACGCCACGTCCGCTTTTTCCGGTCAGATCAAGTTCGAGGAGATCGTCAATACGGCGAAGGCCTTGGCGGTGCAGGTGATGGGGCCAATGGGCGAAGGCATGGTGATGCAAGGCTTGATGCAACCGATTCCCGGCACGGACGTGACCGCCCAAGAGGCGGTGGCCGCGCTCTCCGGAGGGGTGGACATGGTGGTGCACCAGAGTCTGGAAAATCCGAAATCCCCAGAAATCAAGATGTGGGCAACCTTCAAGGGAGCAGGAGCCTTGCTGCCGCGTCTCGAGCCCATGTTTAATCAAATGGGTTTCCAGTTTATGGATACGGACAGTGGACGTATCGCTGATCTTTCGATGCTGATGCAGGACGCTCCTATGGGCTTGTTCGTCGAAGTTCCAGCCGGCACGAGCGACTTGGTGGTCTACACCGACAAGGAATGGGTAGCGAGCTTTGGAGCTGGCAGCGCTGGTCTAACAGGAACCGATAAGTTCAAGAGCGTCGCGGGCCGCTTGCCGCAGGATGCAGCTTTCTACGCCTACAGCAGCGGTTTTGACACGAAGCAGCTCGAGGCGATCTTGTCACAAAATCCGGATACGGCGGCCTTTGCTCCAATGATCGTCAAGGCGGTTGACTCTCTCTTCGGCGGCTTCATCGCGCCAAGCGCCTCCGCGACCTATCGCGACGGAGATGCCCTCGTGACCGAAGGCTATGGCGGCTTTTCCTACAAGAGCATCGTGGTGGCCTTGCCAGCGGGGATTGGCGCCGGCGTCGGAGCGGCTGTGGCGGCGGAGCAAACCAAGAAGGCGAGTGCCTGGCAGGGGGGCGATTCCCACAAGCATGACGACAGCGTGTCGGTGGCCGAGTAGTTGAGGCTGCGTTAAAATTTTGAGAGGGCGTTCCCGTCGAGAGGCGGGAACGCTCTTTTTTTGGGATCGAACCAGCAAAGAGTTTATTCGCGAACACGCCCCAAGAGGATTCGCGTTTCTCGGGATAGATTCGGTCGCCGCGCAAGGCGCTTAGTGGCGAGCTGCGGCGTAGCCGTCGTCTTGGTTGATGTAAGCGACGGCGTCTTTTCTCGATTCGAAATGGACCACGGGCCAGACGGGGTCGGCTTGAGTGTTCGCGTAGGCCTCTTGCACGTCATTGAGAATCTCGGTCTTGCCGACGAAGGCTACGGTGATGCGCGGGTTGCTGCGGGCCGCGGCTTTATCCATGTAGGCGATGAGCCGGATGTTGGACTCCTTGAAGGCGACGGATTCGGTCCGGTCGAAAGACACGAGCTCCCAGCGAAGCTCGTCGAAGCGGACGTCCCCGTACACTTCCTTGTTGCTTTCGATAATGTCCTCGTCGGTGACTCGGCCGTAGTAGTCGAAAGCGACGTAGTTGTGATTCCAAGTTATCTGATAGGGCATCTCGGTGTACAGCGCTAGGGAAAGGCTTAGTTGTTCCCCATTGCTGTAGCCACGTGATAAGCTTTTTCAAGGGCCTGGCCAACCTTTTCCGGGCGAATGGGTTTGCTGAGGTAGTCGTTCATGCCGGCTGCGATGGCTCGCTCGCGGTCGCCCTGCATGGCGTTTGCGGTAAGGGCGATGATGTGGGGGCGACGTTCAGGAGGGAAGCGTTTGGCGATTTCGCGGGTTGCTTCGTAGCCGTCCATATTGGGCATTTGCACGTCCATGAGGATGACGTCGTAGCGCTCGTGTTTCAGCTTTTCGAGCACTTCCAAACCGTCGTTGGCGACGTCGATCTGGTAGGAAAGCTGGTTGAGCACGAGTCGGGCGACCTTTTGGTTTATCTTGTTGTCCTCGGCCATGAGGATGCGCAGCGGGCAGCGTTCTCCCAGCTGGGCGTGCGGCTTGGCGGGCGCTGACCGTTCGCTTTGCGCAGCCCGCTCGGGGCTTTGCAGGGACTTGCCGATGACGTCGATCAGGGCGCTTGGCTTGATGGGCTTGGAAAGGCTGTGGCAGGCGTCATCGGCCTCGGATTTGCCGTAGGGGGTGACCTTCACGATACGAGTGTCGGCGCCCGCTTGGCGACAGGTTGAGGCAAGGCGGATTCGCTCGTGCTTGGCGTAGCTTTGGTCGACGAAGGCGATCTCGAAGGGGGTCGCTGCGGCGAGGCTGCAGGCTTGGGCCAGGCTGGCGCAGCTTTGCACCTGGGCGTCCCACTTGCCGAGTTGGGAAGAGAGCTTTTCGCGGATGACGGGGTTGGGCTCGACCACGAGAATCGCTTTTCCGGCGACCATGTTCCTTCCGCGGTTGTCGAATTCGGGCGAGTAGACGACAGGGGCGCTGGTTGCGGCGCGGATGGTGAAGATGAAGGAGGAGCCTTTTCCTTCCTCGCTCTCGACGCGCATCTCTCCGCCCATGAGTTCGGTGAGTTTTTTGGAGATGGCGAGCCCGAGTCCGGTACCTCCGTACTTGCGAGTGGTTGAGGAGTCGACCTGAGAGAAGGATTCGAAGAGCCGCCCCTGCTTGTCTGCGGGGATGCCGATACCCGAGTCTTTGACTTCAAACTCGAGCAGGCATTCCTCGACGCTGATTTCCTTCGCCTGCAGCAGCACCTCAACCTGGCCGGTTTCGGTGAACTTGATGGCGTTGCCGACGAGGTTTACGAGGATCTGGCGCAAGCGAGTGACGTCTCCGAGGATGCCGAAGGGAATGTCGCCCTTCACCTCGTAGCAGAGTTCGAGGCCCTTGCTGGACGCTTTTTCGGCGAGGAGCTCCAGGGATTCCTCGACGCAGCAGCGTGGATCGATGGGGAGGTTTTCCAGCTCCATCTTGTTGGATTCGATCTTGGAGAAGTCGAGGATGTCGTTGATCAGAACGAGCAGGGAGTCGCCGCTGGCCCGAATGGTCTGCAGGTAGTCGCGCTGGTCCTCGTTGATGTCGGATGCGAGCAAGACTCCGGTGAGACCGATCACCGCGTTCATGGGAGTGCGAATTTCGTGGCTCATGGAGGCGAGAAAGGCGCTCTTGGCTTGGTTTGAAAGCTCGGCTTCCAAGGCGGACTGGTTGGCTTTGGCGATGGCCTCGTCAAGCTGCTGGTACAGTTGCTCGGTCTCTTGCTTGGCCAATTCCAGGTCGGCGTCGCGGGCGTTTTCGGCGGGGAGCTCGCGCGAACTCACGAGGATGTTCCCGTTCGCGGCGGCTCGTAGCGATAGCTGCCGCTTTGCGAACGGGCCGCTCCAGCTGTCCGTGAAGTCCATGGAGGGGAGAATTTCGCTTTCCCAGCGGCGGGCTTCTTCGTCGTCGAGAAGTAGCTTCCAAGGGGATCCTTTCAATTGGAAGACCGATGATTGGGAGTGGGCTTGGGCGAAGGCGGGATTGAGGTAGGCGAGGGTTCCGTCAGGTGAGATAGCGGCGAGTCCCTCGCACGCCTGCTCCGCAAGCTCCAGGCAAAGCTCGTTTTCGTCCGCGGTACCGCAGGAGCTTGGGGCCATGCCCTCGAGGGAGAGTTCTCGAATGATGCCCACGCGTTCGTTTCCGACGGGACGAGAGACCAGGAAGCCCGGAATCGGGGCTCCGTGCCGCTGGGGAATCCAGACGACGCCGGACGCGCCGGAACTCGGGAGCGTGTTGCCGAAGGGACGGTCCTCCAGCCATAGTAGGGGATTGCAGCGCTCGTTCCCGAGAATGGCTTCGAGAGCGGGGTTGAGGTGGCGCGGGAAGCCGTCTTCTCCGGTGACGAATCCGTACTCGGAGAGGGCGTCGAGGCTGTGGGCAAGGGCTTCGGAGCCGAGCAAGCTGTGCAGGCGCGTGAGGGCGTCCAGCTGGTTGTTCAGGCTGGACGCCGTAGTTGCGGGAAACGAAAGGGATCGCTCGTTGACGGTCATTTGGGGCGGCTAGGGACTATTCGGTTTTTCCTAAGGTATCGACACTGCCTCAGATGTATTAAGCGAGAGCGGGGAATTGGCCTTTTTAGAGAGAAAATCAGGTTTTCAGTGGGAGGGGTGAATATCCTAATTTGAAGGTTCTCTTTGGGTGGCTTGCCTAACAATTTTGTAATGCTTACCGGCGAGGGCCTGTCATCTTTGGGAGCCAATCTAGGGGCATGAAAACGAATCGTGCATTGATAGGCCTCTCCCTCTGCGGCCTCCTCCTGCAAGCGAATGCTGCAGCCCGTCCCGAACTTGCCGAAGCGGGGGAGAGAACTGAACTCTTTCTGAAACTGGATCTCGACCATGACCAGAGAGTGGACGAAGCGGAACTCATGTCCGCTCTGGCTCGACAGGAGCAGCGTCGGCTCGAGCGGGTGAGCCAGTTGGATGAAAAGGACGCTGGCAAGGCGAAGGCCTTGCAGGCTCGTATCGAGGAGCGTCGCGAAGACCCGATGTTGGGTACGCCGGACAAGGCAGCGGCATTTATCTTGGCAAATTTCGATCAGGACGGGGATTGGGCGCTCGATCAGGAGGAAGTCGGGCAGGCTTTCTCCGTTCTGCGAAAGTGGCGTAGCGAGGGGCGATCCTAGCGCTTTGCTGCCGAGCGGTAGCGAGCCTCGGGGAACTTGGGGTGGCTGCAGTCGTCGCTTCCTCTTGGCTCAATTGAAAACGGCCCTCCGTGATCTTCGGATCCGGAGGGCTCTACCGTTTGGCTTCAGGCTCTGAAGACGAGCGGCTCGCGATATACCTCGAGGCCGTAGCAGAGGAGTTCGACGAGGTTGTCGAGGTGCTTGTGGTGGAGGGCGGAAACGGAAAGCGGGGGGAGTTCGTAGGTGATGACGTGTCGACCTCGCTCCTTGGCCCAGCTGCCGAAGGATCCCGGCGTCTCGTAGCCGATGTGGCTGAACAGCGGGAGGCCGGTCCGTTTCGAGAGCCAGTAGCCGATGGGGCTGTATTCGGGATCCTCGATACAGGCTAGCGGCGCGTGCAAGGAGATGATCACTTTCGGATCCAAGGCCTCCACGAGCGATATGAGGGCTCGGGTTTCCGGTTCGGAAGCTGCTTGAGAGCCGGTGGAGTGGGTGACGTATCCGTGGTTGGGTGCCCATTTCGTGGATACGGGGTCCGGTTGCCAATTGCTGGCGGGAAAATTGCGATTGAGCTCGACCCCGTTGGCGTTGACCCGCGTACCGAGCAGGGTGCCGTCGGGATTGGAGCAGAGCACGGCGGCGCAAGTGGGGGAAGGCTTGTCGAGAGAGCGGAGGGCCTTGGAAAGTAGGGTGGTGGTTTCCGGCTCTTCGCCATGGATCGCAGCAAAGATCAAGATTTCGCAATGCCCGGAACTGGGAAGATGGACTTCCAAGGGAATTCCGTTAACCGAGCGCCCGTAAGTGGAGTGGGCAGGTGGAGTGCGGGATCGGTCGGCGATTGGCTTGGGCAGGGGCGGTTGCTCGTTCCAGTAGTCGAATTTTGGAGACACGCGTAGCCCGAAGGGTTCGACGATTGGGTCGAAGTTGAGTTGTCCTGACTTTTTCACTACGCCTTTTATCGGGTCGTTGCGAGTCAGCAAGGCTCCGTCGAGGTCGATCCAATCTGCCTTGGACGCGAGCTGCAGGGCGGCGGCGATCCCGAGGCTGCTCTCGATCATGCAGCCCAGCTGAACCTTGAGTCCACGAGCGCGGGCGGCGGTTGCAAGCTGGTGGGCGGGGGCGATGCCTCCGGCTTTGGCGATCTTTACGTTAATTCCGTGAAAGCTTTGTTCGCAGGCGTCTAGGTCGTCTTTCCCGCAGCAGGATTCGTCGGCCAGCAGGGGGAGGGGGCTGTGCCGCTTCAGCCAAACCGCGTCCTCCAAGGCGATGCCGCGTGGCATGGGTTGTTCCACGAATTCGATAGGGCCGAAGGCAGCCATTTTCTCGATGGCGTCGAGGGCGGCTTCGCGGGAGCTCCAGCTCTCGTTAGCGTCGATGCGTACCGGTTTGTTCGGGCTCACGCTTCGCAGGGCGCTGAGGGAGGTCTCGAAGCTGCGCGCGTCCACCTTGAGCTTGAGGATGGGAAAGCGGTCGGCATCCAGTGCGCGCTCCACGATCTCGTCGGGACTGCCGATGCCGATGCTGTAGGAGGTGGGCGGCAGCTCTTCATGGCGAAAGGGCAGGCCAAGCAGCTCAGCGAGGCTCTTCCTGGAGATTTTGGCGGCGCCATCGTGCAGCGCCAGGTCGATGGCAGCCTTGGCGGCTGAGTTGCCTGCGGGCAATGAACCCAAGTAGGCGAGACTGCGGGGCAGGTCGCGGAAGCTTAGCTGTTGCCAATCGAGCTCGCGCAGGAATCGCAGGACGCTGAGGGCAGTTTCGCCGTAGGTGGCGACTGGAGCGGCTTCGCCGAATCCGGTGGCGCCCGATCGGTCGCTCAGCTTGAGCAGGAGGCTGCTGCGGTGCCCGATGCCTCGCCCCCCGGGTCCGAGCCGGCTGGCGATGGCCCAAGCTTGCTTGAGCTCGAGGGTGTAGAGGTGGATTTGGCAGGTCAGCATCGTGCGGCCTGCGAGCAAGTTTCCGGCCAAATCGATGGACCTTGGCCTGGGAATTGCATGGAGTAGCGGCATGCGATCTCTGCTCCTTTCTTGGCTGCTTTGGTTTCCGGTTTCCGTTTTCTCGGCAAGCGATCCGGTTGATGCCCTGCGTTCGCAGCGGAATTGGGAGGAGCTGGAGGCTTTTCACGGGGCGGTGAGCCGCTCGTTTTTCGAGAACGCGATGGAGCGAATCTACGCGCCCACCGCCCAGTGGCGGAAGTGGATGCGGGTCGAGGAGAGCGGGGTTTGGATCGAGACCGGCGAGCTGCCGGGCGAACAGGGGTTCTTTCTGCGCTTCGGGGAAGGCAGTCCCGTGGTCTCGCCCTCTACATGGAGCGGTTTGCGAGGCCTGCGTATCGTGCTCGATCCCGGGCACATTGGCGGAACCTGGGGGCCGTTGGAGGAACGTTCCTTCGCGATCGGGGACGGTCCGGTGGTTCAAGAAGGGGACTTGACGCTGGCGATTGCCCGGCGGCTGGCGGCCCGTTTGCGGGAGCAGGGGGCGGAGGTCTTGCTGACGCGGGAGGCTGCGGAGCCGGCGACCCCCTTGCGCTCGAAGGATTTTTGGGAGGAGGCAAGGGCGAAGTGGGCCCAGGACGAAGTGCGGGTGGCGGCCTTGGCTGAGCGATTTTTTTATCGGACTGCGGAAATTCGAGCTCGGGCTCAGCTGATCGAAGCGTGGGGCGGGGCGGACCTAGCCTTGGCCCTCCACATCAACGCCAGCGGATTCGCCGACCCGGAAAAGCCGGCCTTGCACGAACGCAACGACGCCCATGTCTTGATCAACGGTTGCTACCTTGACTCCGAGCTGGCTTCGCCTGCCCAGCGGCTGGAGTTGCTGCTGCGCCTGCTCCAAGGCTACCATGTCGAAGAGGAGAGACTGGGCAGAGGCATGGTTGACTCCATCCGGGCCGCCACGGGCTTGCCCGCTTACCAATATGCCGCCGGAAACGCCTGTCCGATCGACGCGGAGCAATACCTCTGGTCGCGCAACTTGCTGGCGAATCGCATTTACGACTGCCCGGTGCTCTACCTCGAGCCTTGGCAGGCGAACAGCAAAGGGGTTTACGAGTGGGCGGCGGCTGGGGACTACGAGGGCTTGCGGGAGTTTCACGGGGAACTGAGGCCTTCCTTGCCGGCGACCTATTGCGACTTCGTGCTTGCGGGGCTGGAGAAGGGCTTTTCGGTCGAGCCTTAGTCAATTTGGCTTGGCCTTGGTTTTTTCCCGACTCCGCGCTTGTCGGGCAGGGGGTAAGCTCTCAGTTTGCCAGCGTTATGATCATCCTTCGTGGCGCTCCGTCTCATTCACAATTCCGTTTGCAAAAGCTGCAGGCCTCGCTCCTCGCGGCTGGCCTACCGGTCAAGTCCGTCTACGCCGAGTACCTGCACGCTGCCGAAATCGAAGGTGAACTCAGCTCCGACGAGCATGAGGTACTGGCCAAGCTGCTGACCTACGGGCCGAAGCTGGAGGAGCACGAACCCCTTGGCTTGCAACGCATTGTGGCGCCGCGTCCGGGTACCCTCTCCCCTTGGTCCTCCAAGGCGACCGATATCGCCCACATTTGCGGGCTGGCCAAGCTCGAGCGCGTGGAGAGGGCGGTCTCGTTCTGGATCGAGCTGGAGGAGGGAGACCTCGATGTGGACGAGTTGAAGGCGATCGACGCCCAGTTGCACGACCGCATGACCCAGGTGGTGCTCAGCACCCAGAACGAGTTGTCAGTGCTGTTCCGCCACGAAAAGCCCAAGCCTTTCACTACGGTTCCGGTTCTGGAGGGGGGTCGCGAGGCTTTGGTCGCCGCCAACAAGGAGCTGGGCTTGGCGCTCGCGGACGACGAGATCGACTACTTGGTGGAGAATTTCCAGAAGCTGGGACGCGACCCGGCGGACATCGAGCTGATGATGTTTGCCCAAGCCAACTCCGAGCACTGCCGCCACAAGATCTTCAACGCGTCCTGGGACATCGACGGCGAAGCCCAGGAGAAGTCGCTCTTTAAGATGATCAAGAACACCTTCGAGATGCGCAGCGAAGGAATCCTGTCGGCCTACAAGGACAACGCCGCCGTTTTCGAGGGCAGCAAGGGCAACCGCTTCTTCGCCGACCCCAAGACCAACGTCTACGGCCCCTCGCTGGAAGACATCGCCATCCTCTGCAAGGTCGAAACCCATAACCACCCGACGGCCATTTCCCCGTTCCCCGGCGCCGCCACCGGATCCGGCGGCGAGATTCGCGACGAAGGAGCGACTGGAGTCGGCTCCAAGCCCAAGGCGGGCTTGAACGGTTTCACTGTATCCAATCTTAAGATACCCGGCGCCATACAGCCTTGGGAGAAGGACTACGGGAAGCCGGAGCGTATCGTTTCCGCTCTGGACATCATGATCGACGGCCCGCTGGGCGGAGCCGCTTTCAACAACGAGTTTGGACGGCCCAACATCCTCGGCTACTTCCGTACCTTCGAACAGGAAGTGCCAGGCGCCAACGGTCCTGAAATCCGTGGCTACCACAAGCCCATCATGCTGGCGGGCGGCTTGGGCAACATTCGCCACGAGCACATCGAAAAGGGAATCGTCAACGCGGGCGACAAGCTCGTGGTGTTGGGCGGACCTACCATGCTGATTGGTCTCGGCGGCGGCGCGGCCAGCTCCATCGACAGCGGAACAGGCAACGAGGACTTGGATTTCGCTTCCGTGCAGCGCGACAACCCGGAGATGGAACGCCGCTGCCAGGAAGTCATCGACCGTTGCTGGGCCCTCGGCTCCGAAAACCCGATCGCCTTCATCCACGACGTGGGAGCGGGCGGACTTTCCAACGCCATGCCGGAGCTGGTCAACGACGCTGGCAAGGGCGGCATCTTCGACCTGCGCAAGATCAACAACGACGAACCCGGCATGAGCCCGCTGGAAATCTGGTGCAACGAGTCCCAGGAACGCTACGTGATGGCGATCCCCGGCGACCGCATCGAGGCCTTCGAGGCCATCTGCAAGCGCGAGCGTTGTCCCTACGCCATCATCGGGGAGGCCACCGACGAGCGCCAGCTGGTGCTGAACGACCCGTACTTTGGCAATACACCCATCGACATTCCGCTCGAAGTGCTTCTCGGCAAGCCGCCTCGCATGCACCGGGAGGAGAAGTCGCTCGTTCGCCCTCAGGAGCAGCTCAAGCTCTCTGGCGTCACCCTGGCGGAGGCGACCAAGCGCGTGCTCGCGCATCCCACCGTGGCGGACAAGACCTTCCTCATCACCATCGGCGACCGTACCGTAACTGGCCTTATCCACCGTGACCAGATGGTGGGCCCCTGGCAGGTGCCGGTGGCGGACTGCGCGGTGACTGCGTCATCGTTTGATGGATACACGGGTGAAGCCATGTCCATGGGTGAGCGTACGCCAACCGCTATCAACGATGCGGCTGCTTCCGCCCGCCTTGCAGTGGGAGAGGCCCTGACCAATCTCGCCGCGGCGCAGGTTGGACCGCTCACTCAAGTGAACCTTTCCGCGAACTGGATGGCGGCACCGTCGGTGGCCGGCGATGCGGCCGACCTTTACAAGGCGGTCAAGGCCGTAGGCATGGAGCTTTGCCCCGCTTTGGGCGTGACCATTCCGGTGGGCAAGGACTCCATGAGCATGAGCACCGTTTGGCAGGACGAGCTTGGCGAAAGGCGCGTCACGGCGCCGACTTCGCTCATCATTTCCGCCTTTGCCCGCTGCGAAGACATTCGCCTATCGCTGACGCCACAGCTTATCCAGGATGCGGATACAAGTTTGATTCTTGTCGATCTTGGCCGCGGCAAGAATCGCCTCGGCTCCTCCATTCTCGCCCAAACGGTGAGCCAAATGGGCGAGGGGGCTCCCGACGTGGACAGCGCCGAGGATCTCAAGAATTTCTGGAACGCGATCCAGCAGCTCGGCAAGGAGCAGAAGTTGCTAGCCTACCACGACCGATCGGACGGAGGTTTGCTCGCAGCAGCAGTTGAAATGGCTTTTGCGGGCAATGTTGGCGTGGACCTCGAAATCCCAGCCGATGCCGACGCCTTCGCGGCTCTCTTCGCCGAAGAGCTGGGAGCCTTGATCCAGGTCAAGGACAGCGACCAAGCTGCGGTGCTGGAAACTTTGCGTGCCCATGGATTGGATACTTGCAGTTCGGTTGTGGGAACTTTGAACGACGATCAGACTTTCAAGGTGCTGCAGGGCGGGGAAGATATCTACGACGAAGAACTCTCCGTCTTGCGTGGCATTTGGTCCGACGTGACGTTCCGCATGCAGAGCTTGCGCGACAATCCGGAGTCGGCTGCCTCCGAGCAAACGATTCGCCAAGACATGAGCAACAAGGGCATCAACCCGAAGGTCACTTTCGAGCTCGAGCCTGCGGGCTTTAACCTTCTTAAGTCCGCGAAGCCGAAGATGGCGATCTTGCGCGAGCAAGGCGTGAACGGCGAAATCGAGATGGCCGGCGCCTTTCACCGGGCAGGTTTCGAGTCGATCGACGTGCACATGACCGACATCCTGAGCGGCAAGGTGTCATTGGCTGACTTCAAGGGCTTGGCGGCCTGTGGCGGTTTTAGCTACGGCGACGTTCTCGGAGCGGGTGAAGGCTGGGCCAAGAGCATTCTTTTCAACGCTAAGGCGCGTGACGCCTTCCAGGCTTTCTTCGAGCGCGACGATACTTTCTCGCTCGGCGTTTGCAACGGCTGTCAGATGCTCAGCAACCTGCGTAGTTTGATTCCGGGTACAGGGCACTGGCCGCACTTCGTGCAGAACCGCAGCGAACGTTACGAAGGACGCCTGGTTTCCGTGAAGATCGAGAAGAGCCCCAGCGTGCTTTATGCAGGCATGGAAGGCAGTGTCTTGCCCATCGCGGTGGCACATGGCGAAGGTCGCGCCGAATTCAAGAGCGCGGAGGCCGCCGCAGCTTGCAATGCCTCCGGCTTGGTTTCCGCCCGCTATGTCGACAACAATCACGAAGCGACGGAGGCGTATCCACTGAATCCGAACGGGTCGCCATTCGGCATCACTTCGCTTACCAGCGAGGATGGCCGCGCTACTATCCTGATGCCGCATCCCGAGCGCGTGTTCCGCACGACTCAGCTCAGCTGGGCTCCCAAGGAGTGGGGCGAGGATTCGCCTTGGATGCGCATGTTCCGCAACGCCCGCGTCTTCGTGGGCTAGGTCAGGAAACGCCGACACATTTTATTTGCGCCGAGAGGGATGAACTTAGGTTCATCCCTTTTCCGTTCCAATTGCTTGTGAGGCGTTGATTCCAGTGGATTCAACGCAGGACGATTGCCCTAGAGGGACTTGTCCATTTTCAGGTGTTCGATGCCTACCTCGACGAAGCTTTCCCCGATTGCTCGATAGCCTAACTTCTCGTAGAAGGCCCGTGCGGACGCCCTAGCCGAAAGGGTGATTTCCAGGCAGCCGCGCTTCATCAGCGTTTCTTCAGCGTTGGCGATTAAGGTCCTTCCGAGTCCCGACCTTTGCAGGGAGGGGTCGACCACCATTTGCCGCAGCTTCATTCGTTTGTCGTCGAGTTGCTTGAAGCTGACGCAGGCGAGGATACGTTGCCCGTCAAACAGGCCGAAGTGCAGCTGCTGGTCTTCGCCTGCGGTGTCCAGTTCGTTGAGCTTCAGGCCAAGCGGAGCCCGCAAGTGGGCATCGCGCAGTTGGATGGCCATCGAGTACGCTTCGTCACGGGTCGAGAACTGGCGGAAGGTCATTTGTGGCAGTGTCTTAGGGGCAGGATTCCAAGAGGCAACGTTGCATCGCTCCGCTCACTCCACCACTTTGCCGAAGCCGATGTCGTGTCCGTCTAGGTCCTGGGTGCCGAATTCGCGGCAGCCGTAGGGTTGGTCGCAAAGACCGTAGTCGATCTTGGCCCCCCGGCTTTTGAACTCCTCGTAGAGGGCGTCCACGTCGGACACCCAAAAGTAGATGTTCCAGAGCTTGTCAGCTACGGTCCAATGCGGAACGACATGCTTGGGGTCCTCCGCTTGGCGGAGCATGACGTACATCCCGTCACGCTCCAGTATTACGAAGTTGGGCGGCTCTCCCCAGAACCGATTGTAGGAGAAGCCCATGGTGTCGCGATAGTAGTTCGCTGCGGCCACCACGTCTTTTACCAGAAGCACGGGGGAAGACGCGGTCAGCTTGGCCTTTGGCTCTGTATTCATTCTGCTTTTCTTCGTTTCTGGCCCGTGGGAAAAGCGAAGGCAAGCTCGGTGGGGTTTCAGGGATCGGCTCAGCCGCGCTTGGAGGAGCTTGTTCTATTGGGCGGGAAGGAGGGTTTGTTGCTCGAGGAACGCGTTCATCAGGGCGCGGCTTTTGGTTTTCCACTCGGGCAAATCGCTGGAAAAGCTGTGGGATCCGCCGGGGATGCTGACGAATTGGCATTGGTTTCCGGTCGCTCGATACTTCGCGTCGAGGGCGATGGACTGGGCTTGCGGAACGACCGTATCGGCGTCGCCGTGGAAAAGCAGCAGGGGCGGCATTTGCGGGTCGAGCTGATCGATGGAAGAGACGGAGAGCCCGTTTTCGCCAAATCGTTTGGCGGCATAGCCGAGGTCTTTGCTGGTGTTGGAAACGGGGCTGAAGAGGATGAGGGCTGCGGGCGGTCCGAGCGGGGCTTCCTCGGGGCTAGAGCCGTAAGGGCTGTGGGCGATGGCTGTCCAGAGGGCGAGGTGTCCGCCGGCTGAGCTTCCGCTGACGGCGATGCGGCCGGGATCGATGCCCAGCTTCTCCGCGTTCTCTTGTACCCAGCGGAAGGCAGCGCGGGCGTCGGCCACGGCTTCGTAAGGCGTCGTGCCGAAGCGGTCCTTGACCCGATAGTCGGGCGCGATGCCGACCATGCCGCGTTTCGCAAGCGATCGGGCCCAGCCGATGGACTTGTCCGGCGAGCCTTTCACCCATCCTCCGCCGAAGAAGTGTACGAGGGCGGACCGCTTGTCCCCCGGTTTCCAGCCCTCCGGCTTCACGATGTGCAGCAGCATCGCGTTTTCGCCTTCCCGGTAGGCGTAGGCTTCGGCGCCGTCGTAGCCTTGAGGGGTGGGCGGCGGCTCGGCGGAAGCTGCAGCAGCGAGGAAAATCAAGCAGCAGCCGAGCAGGCAAGAGCGGAGGGCGGGCAGCGGGCGGGGTACCATGGCTTGGCACGATGGGGAAGGTGTGATAGTTATCAATTATAAACTTATAACCCGTTGGCGCGGTTTTGGCAGGATGGAAGGCATGTGGCTCGCGGCGGCGCTCGCGGCGGGCTTCTCTGATATAAAACCCTAACCCCTTATCTCTTATGAAATCTGAATCGACCTCTCATCGCTCCTCCGCCGACAAGCCCATCGCCTCTGAAGCATCTCGGGAATGGGAAGAGTTGGCTGACGCGGTTGAACCGCTTGTAGAAACGGAACTGGCCCAGGTGGAGGTTCCGCTCGAGTCGAAAGACGAGCGTGTCGCCGAGGCTGCCGAGCAAAAGGAACAAGCCCGCTTGGAGAAGGAGCGGAATGAATCGAGGGCTCATGAAGACCTTGTTAAGTCAGGAGTGGAGCGAGCGGCGGACGATCAGGAGGAATCGAACGCGATGCGGTATCACCCGTAGCCATCGTACTCCCTGTTCGCTTTTACGATGATCCTATCGACGTTAAAGGATGGGGGATGGCAACTCGCTGTCGCGCTTTAACCAACAGGTAAGCTATGAATGAAAAACCGTATTCGGTGAAGCGATACGCGCTGCGTATCTTCCTTCCGGTGGCCGTGGTATCGGTCACGGGTCTGGTTCTGCGTTGGCAGGGCAGCCAGGAGTTTCAGGAAAAGAACGTGGCTCCCGTAGAGTGGGAGGGTGCGGAAACGATAGAGGAGGAGTTGCGGTTCTCGCATGAGAATCGTGCCCATGTGAAGGCGGGCCTGCAGCAGGCTCTCCAGCTCGCGCAGGAATCGGGTAAGAATCTGGACAGCGAGGATGTGAAGCGATTGGAGGAAAGTATCGAAAAGTTGGACACGGTGGGTGAGGAAGAATGGGAGGCGGTTTTGGAGGAAGCTTACGAAGCCTTGTCACAGATTAGGTAAAACGTTTCGAGTTACTTTATCGGGACCAAATAAAAGGCCGCAGCGTTGGGGCTGCGGCTTTTTGTTTTGTTTAAGGTTGGCAGGCGGCATTCAGCTACCTGGCAAGGGCGTTTGGCGCGAAGGCGCTCTTCCTTTATCCAGCGTAGGTCCAGCCGATATGCTTACAGCTGAGAGGGGTGCCCGTAGCGTTCTGGCAGGAGTCTATGACTTCGCCGATGAACAAGCTATGATCGCCTGCGTCCACGGTTTCGACGAGTTTGCAATCCAAGTGTGCGAGGGCCCCTGTGATTACGGGAGCTCCGCTGCTGCCGATCTCATGCGGGACGTGCAGCATTTTGTCCTCGTCCCGGTCGTGCGGCTTGACGAGGACGCGTGCCAATTCGGTTTGCTTTGAGCTGAGCAGGTTTACGGTGAAGCAGTGTTCTTCGGTCATCAGTTGGTGGCTGTTGCTATCCTTGCGGATCGCGACCGCTACGCGTGGCGGATCGAAGGAGCATTGCATGACCCAGCTCGCGATGAGGGCGCTCTTCACCGCTTCGTCCGAGCCGATGCCTATTGCAAAGATGCTGTAGGGAAATTGGCGGAGCACCTCGTGGGTGGTCTTGGTTTTGCTGGAGTCGATGGAGCTTATGGGGGTCATTTTATTTGGGTGGTTTGATTGGTGTTCTAGGGCGCTGGAAGAGCGGTTTTCTCACATAGGCGTGAGGACCGAAGCGTCTTCCTTCCAGTGGTAAGGGCGTCCGTAGTAGTCGTAGAGGTTTTTCTCGTAGTCGCGGTTGATGGGGGCGCTGGGGTCGTATTTGGGAGCGTTCTCGATCTGCTTGCGCGAGAGTCCGACGGTTGCGTAGTTTTCCTTCCAGTCGATGGACTCGATCCAGCCGATGTCGATGAGGCTCTTGCGGCCCGGCAGCCAGTTCTTGGTATCGATTACAAGGTATTGAAGTTTCCACTTCTCGTCATCGAAGATGAAGTCCTCCACGTGCCCGAAGCTGTCGTCGCGGGCGTCGACGTGGTAGCCGATGACCTCCTTGGCGGACTGTAGGTGGCTCTCCGCTATTTGGTCCAGCCTCTCGGAGTGCTGCTCCCGCTCCACGCGGGAGGGGCTTTGAACTTCCTCATGTGGCGGAAAGAAGATGGGCTCCTGGGTGAATCCCCAAGTGTAGGGGCCAGACCAATACGGTTGGCTCTGCTTGTAGTAACGAGCGTATTCGCGCTCGTATTGGCGAGAGACTGGCTCGTGCTCCTCGATCTTGGGAGCGTTCTCGATTTGCTCCTTGGTGAGTTCGACGGGGAAATGCTTCCGTTGCCAGCCCGTTTCCGGCTGTTTGGCGTGGTGGGGGCTGACGAGGACTTTTTGCCCGGGGAGCCAACGTCCGGTGTCGACGACCAAGTAGCGCATGCGCCAGTGGCGGTCGTCGAAGAGGGTGTCTTTCACTTTACCGAGGGTTCCGTCGAGGGCTTCTACGGGGTAGCCGAATGTGTCATGGATGCTTCTCAACATGACGAGTCCTTTCCTTTGAGTTAAGGTGATGGTTCGGTTTAGGAACCGCATGCCCCGCGCCAGCCTGTGCGCTGCCCGTGGAGAGGAGGGCGGGAATGTCGATAGTCTCGCTCAGGCCTGCTTTTCGCATTGTGGGGCAATGCAAGGCGCACGGGAAGATGCGGCGGACGGCGTGGCAGCCGTCCCTCTAGGTTTACTGGCTGGGGGCGGCTCCGTGGTGTTTTTTGTAGGCGCGGCTGAAGTCTTGGGGATGGCGGTAGCCCATCTCGTAGGCGACGCTTTTGACGGAGCGTCCCTCAAGTTTGAGCAGGTGGCGGGCATGGTCCATCTTGAGCTTCTGGAAGTGCTGGCCGGGGGATTCGCCGAGCTCGTCGATGAAGAGACGGTGCAGGGTCATGGGCGAGATGTCGAGGAAGCGTGCCAAGGTGGTGGCGGGAGTGGTCTTGTTGAGATTGTGCAGCATCCACTGGCGGGCGGCCCGGATGCGGTTGCGTCCGGGGCGGCTGTTTTTGTTTTCTCCAGCCCGCCGGAAGCTCAGGTCGAGCATGCCGCGGAGGTGGAAGAGGGCGAAGGCGTTCTGCTCGGATGTATCCAGCGTTACGATACGGGACTGCTCGTGAAGGGAACTGAGCAGGCGAACCAGGTCTTGGGAGAAGTTCGCGGTTTCGTAGAAGTCGGCCGGCGGGGCGGGCTCGCGCAAGGGCGGATCCTTCCAGATCCAATTGATGACCTTGACGCCTTTGCCAGCTTGCAGGGGAAAGCCGAAGGGGAAGTCTGGCCCGCAGAGCAGTCCTTCGCCGGCTTGGAAGTCTTGGCTGCCGCGGCGGTGCTCGAGGGTGACCTCGCCTTCGAGCAGAATCCAGTAGGTCCAGCCCGGGTTGCTGTGCATGGGGATGGCTTCGCGGGCGAAGTTACGTTCCCCCCAACCGAGGTAGACCAGCGGGTCGTTGATGTCTCCCTGCCAAGTTGGATAGAGTTCGGAGGGGGGGAGCAGGCGATGGGGATATTTTCGCTCGGACATAGGAATTTATAACATTGGGTTAATTTCACCGTTATCAATTCTCTTTTTATTAGGGGAGAAGTTGCTAGATTAGACTGTTATGAGAAACGCATTTGATCTCGCTGGGCAGCGCGCCTTGATCACTGGAGGAGGCACTGGAATTGGTCTCGGCATGGCTAAGTGCCTGGTTGCCAGCGGCGCCGCGGTGGTTTTGGTTGGGCGTCGCGAATCGGCCTTGAAAGAGGCGGCGGCGGAAATTGGCGAGCGGGCCAGCTATCGGGTGTTTGACGTGACGGATCTGGCGGCGGTCCCGCAGTTCGTGCAGTCGGTGGAGTCGGAGCTCGGTCCGGTCGACACTTTGATCAACAACGCCGGCGTGCACCTCAAGAAGGAAGCCAGCGGCATCAGCGACGAGGAGTTTCAAACGGTGATGCAGACGCACGTGAACGCGGCCTTCGCTCTGAGCCGCGAATTTGGCAAAGCCATGATGGAGCGGGGAACGGGCAACATCATTTTCACGGCTTCGATGGCCTCTATTTTCGGCATTCCCATGGTGGCTGCTTACTCGGCTGCCAAGACGGCTCACCTCGGACTCGTCCGAGCCTTGACGGCGGACTTTTCGCCGCGTGGGGTGCGCGTCAACGCGATCGCTCCGGGTTGGATCCACTCCGAGATCATGCACAAGGCGGTAAACGCCGATCCTAAGCGCAAGGAGAAGATCCTCTCCCGCACGCCGCTGGGCGACTTTGGGGATCCGGAAGACATTGGCTGGGCGGCTGCCTACCTAGCTTCGCCGGCGGCTAAGTTCGTGACTGGAGTTTGCCTGCCGGTAGACGGCGGAGCGTCGATCGGATTTTAAGTGTAGTTTCTTTGTTGATACGTTTATGAAACTTGGATTTGGCCTTTATCGGCATATGCTCGATCGCGAGCATCTTCGCTTCGCCAAGCAGGCGGGCGCGACCCATATCGTGGTGCACTTGGTGGACTACTTCAACCAAGGGGGCGATGGTAAGGACCAACCGACGACGGGCGGTCGCGGCGGAGGCTGGGGGCACGCTGGAGATCCGGAGAAGCTCTGGAGCAAGGAGCAGCTTTTGCAGATCAAGGACCTGATCGAGAGCGAAGGCTTGGTTTGGCACGCGATCGAAAACTTTGACCCGGCGCATTGGCACGACGTCTTGCTCGACGGCCCGAAGAAGCGGCAGCAGATCGAGGGCTTGAAGCAGATGATTCGGGCTATGGGCGAAGTCGGCATCGCGGTGATGGGGTACAATTTCAGCCTTGCGGGCGTTTACGGTCGCACCACTGGCAACTACGCTCGCGGGCAAGCGGGGGGCGTGGGCATGGAAGGTTTCGTGGACGAGGAGCCGATGCTCGACGGCATGGTCTGGAACATGACTTTTGACGAAAACGCCACCGGCACGGCCGCGCGTACTCGTATCAGCAGCGACGAGCTTTGGGCGCGTTTGAGCTATTTTTTGCAGGAGCTCGTTCCGGTGGCGGAGGAAGCGGGCGTGATGCTGGCGGCCCATCCGGATGATCCTCCGGTTCCCCGTTTGCGCGACACGCCGCGTTTGGTCTACCAGCCCGACATGTACCAGCGCCTCTTGGACATCGTGCCGAGCAAGTGCAGCGGTCTGGAGTATTGCCTGGGCACCTTGGCGGAAATGACCGAGGGCGACATTTACGAGGCGACGGAGCAATACGCGGCGCAACAGAAAATTGGATACGTGCACTTTCGCAACGTCCGCGGCAAGGCTCCTCATTACGAAGAGGTATTTATTGACGAGGGCGATATCGACATGGAGCGGATCGTGGCGATTCTCAAGAAGCATGACTTTCAGGGAGTCCTGATTCCTGACCATGCTCCCGCTATGGCCTGCTCAGCTCCTTGGTATGCGGGCATGGCTTACTCGATGGGTTACATGAAAGCCTTGTTGGGCAAAGCCGATAGATAGAGCGAGGCACGCTTTTTTTGTGGGTCCGGGTTAGCGGAGGTAATAGTTCTGGGGGGAACTTTTCCGCGGCCCGGGCCCTTTTTTTTGGGGGGTGATTGCTCAAGGTCGGAGTGAGTTAGCTGGCTTTCTGGGTGATTCGATTGTGGGAAGCGGCCTTGTGCCGCGATTGATCAGGTTGGAAATGGCGACGCAAGGTCGCTTCCCACCGAAAATTCACTTTTTCCGCAAAAGGGGGATTTGCTGCAGTGAGGGGGAAGGGAGGATTGGCCCCTGCGTTGCTCCTGCAGCGCGGACCGGGTGGAACCGGTCCCTCCTTTGAGTTGTTTACGTTGCAATGCGTCTTCGGTACCGAAGCGACAAAGCGTCAGCGCCCAAAGCCGCGCCACCAGGTTGGATTGTAGGGATTTGACGACCGCGCCCACAGGACGTCCCATCTTTTGCGCTAGGCGCGCCGTTGGCGTTTTTGGAAGTCGCCGAGTACGCGTTTGATCTTTGACCGGGATATGGGCTTTGTAATGAAATCTTCGATACCGCAATCCGTGCAAGACTGCTTGATCTGTGGGGTCGAGTCCGCGGTGACGGCCACGATGTAGGGGCGTGGTCGGTCGCTTTGCAGGGAACGGAGCCGGCTGAAGGTTTCGATGCCGTTCATCTTGGGCATGTGAATGTCGAGGAAAACGATGTCGTATGGGTTCTTGCAGATGAGTTCGAGGGCGGTGTGGCCGTCGGCGCAGCTCTCGCAGGGAAGCTCAAGTTCGGAAAGGACTTCGCTGAGTACCTCTCGGTTGCTCTTGATATCGTCGACGATCAGGGTGCGGGTATTGGCGGGCGGACAGAAGCCGGCGTCATTGGATTGCTGTGATTGTTGCCGTTGGCCGGTTTGGAAGCAACGCAGGGGGATCCAGCCGCTGAAACTCATGCCGTGGCTGGGGTTAGGGATTGCTTCGATTTCGCCTCCAAGGATGCTGAGGGCGCGTTGGCATATGCTCAGTCCGAGGCCGGCTCCCTCGGTTTCCCGCGAGTTGGAGGAATCGATGCGGACGAAGGGCTCGAAGACTTTCTTGAGGCTGTCGCTGGGAATGCCGGGGCCCTCGTCGATGACTTTGAAGTGGAGCTTAGCGTCGTCGCCGGCTTGGGTGCAGGTCTGGTAGCTCAGCAGGAGGATGACCTGTCCTTCGGCGGTGAACTTGATGGCGTTGTCGATGAGGTTGTTGAGGACGTTGCGCAGCAGTTTCTTGTCGAGGGCGAAGGATTCGTCGCGTGGGCCGGACAAGGAGGTGAGGAAGGTGATGCCTTTGCTTTCAGCCTTGAGCGCGAAGGTGGACTCGAAGTCGTTTCGCAGATCGTTGAGGCAAAGGCTGTCGAACTCCTGGTCGTAGATCTCCGGATCCATCTTCGAGATTTCCAGCAAGCTGTTGATATGCTCGTGCAACTGCTGACCGGCCGCGTTGATGCTGCGGGCGATCTCTGAGATGCTGGGGTCGACGTTGGGGCGCCGGGTGAGGATCTCGGAGAATCCCAGGATGGGATTGAGAGGGGTCTTGAGGTCGTGGCTGATCATGGCCAGGAAGCGGTCCTTGGCCTGGTTTTGCCGATTGGAGCTGACGAGGGCCTCCTCCAGGGATTTCAGGGCGGACACGTCTCGGCCTGCGAGCTGGATTTCTTGGGCCCCGCTGAGGGGGTTGCCGATGGTGGTCGCCTGCCAAAGGTGGCGAATCGCTTGGCCTTTTTTGCTCTGGCTGTGGGTGATGAAAGAGCGTCGTAGCCTGAGCTTGGAGTCTTCTCCGGTGATGGCTTTGAAGTCGGAAAGGTTGGGGTAGCGCTGGATGGCGGATTCGAGGGTGAGCTCGAGGTCGAGCTCTTGGGTGTCGAGGAAGTGCCTCGCGAAAATGGAGTTGTAATAGGTGATGCGGTGGTCGACTCCAAGGCGCACGACTGCGTCGCCTTGGGATTCGGCGATGGCGCGGTAGCGTTCCAGCAACTGCAGCTTCTCGTTTTCGGTCTGCTTGCGTTCCTCTATGAGCTGGGTGGTGCCCAGCATATGGGTGGCTTGGCCCGAAGAGGCGCGTTGGGTGACGACCCCGAATTGCTTTATCCAGAGGTATTGTTTGTCGACGCTCTTGCAGCGGTACTCTGCATCCCAGGTATCTTTATTCCCGTCGATGGCTTGCCGCAGGGCGGCTTGGGCGTCTTCGCGGTCCGCGGGGTGGACGCGTTCGACCCAGAATTCGGAGCCGCTGGGAATATCGGAATACCGGTAGCCGAGGATACATTCTTGAGGGCCAACCAAGCTCAAGGAGTCGCTTTCAAGGTCCCAGTCCCAGCACATTTGCTGCGACGAGCTCATGAGCAGGTTCATTTTGCGCATCAGATCCTTGTAACGCTGGCGGTAGCTGCGTTCGTTTGGTTGAGCTTTGTCGGAGGCGCTTTTGAGGGTAACTTTGATTACCTCTTCCTTGTCTGCGGAAGCGGGAATGCGCTCGAGTAAGAGAGTGCTCCAAATCTGCCCGTCGAAAAGGGGCAGGTCGACGTGCGAGCTTGCCAGACCGCTTTGGACGAAGGTTTCGAAGGCGGCTTGGCAGGTTTCCTCAAGCCTTGGATGAAGGAGGGAAACCCATCGAACGGGAGGCGCTTCTGGGGAAGAGGAGGAGGTCGGTGCGTTGACCAATTGGGCGTGGGTGTTCACGAAGTAGCTTCGGAAACGGTCGCTATCGCCTTTGCATGGCTTTTTCATGGAGAATTGGCTTCGGACAAGCAATGAACACTGAAAGAGGGAAATGCAATTCCTGAGGGTCTTGCATACTTATGCATTGCGTTTCGCAGCGAGTGCTCCCTTCGCTCTGGAAGCTTCTTTGCCCTTTTGCGGACGCGAAAAAGGCGAGCCTGCAGGCTCGCCTTATGGAAATCGGAATTAGCGTGGCTACTGGCCCGCTAGAGCACGGCTTTGATGGCGGCGACGACGCGGTCGATGTTGTCGTCGGTGATGCCGGCCACGTTGATGCGTCCGGAGTCGACGATGTAGACGCTGTGCTTCTCGCGCAGGGCGACGGCTTGCTCCTTGTTGAGTCCGGTGAAGGAGAACATGCCTTTTTGCTGGGTGAGGAAGCTGAAGTCGCGTTCTACGCCGGCTGCCTTGAGCGCATCCACAAATTGGGTACGCACGCTGGCGATTCGCTCGCGCATGGCGGCGAGCTCGGCATGCCACTGCTCGGTGAGCTTCTCGTCGGAGAGGATAGTAGTGACAATGGCTCCGCCGTGAGCGGGCGGGTTGGAGTAGTTGACGCGCACGGAGATCTTGAGCTGGGAGACGACGTTGGCGTAGTTGCTGGCGTCGTCGGTCACGACGTGCAGGGCGCCGACGCGGTCCTGATAGAGCCCGAGGTTCTTGGAGAAGGACTGGCAGACGAAGGCAGGGAGGCCGGCCTTGGCTACGATGCGAGCAGCAGCGGCGTCCTCTTCGATTCCGTCACCGAAACCTTGGTAGGCGAAGTCGATGAGAGGTATCCACTTCTTGGATGCGGCGATACGGGCGACGTCTTCCCATTGCTCGAGGGTAAGGTCGGCTCCGGTTGGGTTGTGGCAGCAGCCGTGCAAGACGACGACGTCTCCAGCGGGGATGGCTTCGAGGGATTCGAGGAATCCGCAGTAGTCGAGGCTGAGGGTCGCGGAGTTGAAGTAGTTGTAGGTTTCGACCTTGAGGCCGGGGGCGGCGAAGATGCCTTTGTGGTTGGCCCAGGTGGGGTTGGAGACCCAAACGGTTTTGGTTTCGAGGTTTTTGGCGATGAAGTCTGCGGCGACGCGCAGGGCTCCGGTGCCGCCGGGCGTTTGCAGGGAGGCGACGCGCCCTTGCAGTTGGGCGGCGAGTTCTTCGCCGAAGCAGAGCTTTTGGGTGAGGCTGGCGTAGGCGGGAGTGCCGGTCATGGGCAGGTAGCTCTTGGAGGTGGAGCTTTCGAGCATGCGTTTTTCCGCTTCCTTTACGGTGTCGAGGATGGGAGTGACTCCGGACTGGTCGACGAAGACGCCTACGGAGAGGTTGATCTTGTCGGGATTGGGATCGGCCTTGAATGCCTCGGTGAGGCTGAGGATGGGATCCGCGGGAGCGAGGCTAACGGTGTCGAAGTGTGACATGGCTCTAGTTTTTGTGGCTTTTGTGCTGTTGGTGCAAAGTAAGGCAGCGGCGACCGTAGTTTGTGACGGGGGCGTGTCAATTTAAGGATGAAGCTAGGTGGAAGAAGCTTGCGGGGGAAGCGGGGCTATTGGGGGGCGAGGCGAGAGAAGCTCGTTTGGGCGGCGGTTTGGTGGGTGATGGTCAGGAGGTTGTGGGTAGTGTCGTGGGAGTCGACTTGGAGGCTGATCGGGGCGTTGCCGATGGGGTGGCTTTGCCAAGTTTCGAGGTTGGAACTGTTGTCGACTTGCAGGTACTCGAGCGGATAGTCCAAGGGGATGAGAAGCTGGTAGGTGAAGGTTGGCTTGCCGTCGACGATGCGGACGGATTGCTGGATAGGGTTTCGACTGTCGGGCGACTTGGGGTCGAGTTGGCCAAAGAATTCGAGGAGGTTAGGGATATGGTCGCCGTCGGGATCGGCGGCCCGGCCGGAAATATCCTCGTCGGTTTGTTCGGCGGAATCGGTCCAGTGGCTCTCCCGCCAGGCTTGGTAAGGGTCGCCAGCTTCAACGGAGATTTCGTACCACAGCGATTGGTGAGCGCCGCCGATTTCGAGGGTGGCATCGTCGCCGCTAGCGATGACGGGGATCTCCGCGAGGCGTTGGCCAGTCTCGTCGAGAGTCCAGGCGGTGACCCGCTCGGCGGGGTAGGGCAGGGTGATGGTGGCGGGGATAGCTTCGGTGAGCGAGGGGGCTTGGCCCCAGTTGCGGCCGACGGAGCTTTTGGTGGAGTCGGTCCAGACCATGTTGGTGTTTTCGGTGAGTCCGGTGGCGACAAGCAGGATGTTGGCGGGGGCGTAGCGGTTTTCGAAGGAGCCTTGGCGGGCGGTGAGGGTGAGGGTGGCCCAGTCTTCCTGTGTAGTGGCGATGTCGATACTGACGTTTCCGATGTCGAAATCTCGTCCGTTTATGTAGCCGACGATGCTGCGGGTTTTTGCAGTGTTGACGGTGACGACGCCTTTGTTGGCGGAGGAGAGGTCCCAAATGAGCTCTTGTGTGTCGGAGGGGTAGCTGGGGCCGCTCGGAGCGGCGGGGGCAGTGGTCAGACCATTGGCTTCGTTGCCGATTGAGAGAGCGACTTGGTGGGTGAGCGCCAGTTCGTGCGGGATTTCGAGGTCGCGGCCGTCCCCGACTTTCCAGGCGCGTCCTTTGGTGGCGACGACTTGGGCTTCGGTAGCAGGGTCGAATCGCATGAGGACTTGGTTTTGGGCGGGCGCGATGTGGTGGTTGCGAAACATCTGGGCCCCGGCGAGGGCGTTGGCCATGGCGGAGGGATGGGCGTTCATGTTGAAGTAGCCGTCCCAGTAGCCTTGGTCCCAGGTGCCGGTGCCGCCTTTGGAGTAGTCGAAGAAATAGATGCCGTCCCAGTCTTGCAGGGAGGCGTAGGCGGCAACGAGTAGGGGGCCTTCTGAGGCGAAGGGGTTGGGGTAGGCGTGGCGGTATTCGGATACGGTGTGGGGAAAGCCGTCGACGCGTTGCTTGGCGAGGCTAGCGAAGGTGTTGTCCAGAGTATTGACCATGGAGACGGGGTTGACGGTCCAGTTGTCGGGATCCCAAGGCTGGCCGGGGAAGTTGGGATGCTGCCAGTAGGAGTGCGTATCCACGAGATCATACACGCCTTGGATGTTGGGCGTGGAGTTCATGATGGTGGTACCGTTGACGAGCCCGCCGCAGTCGAGCTCGTCTTTGATATAGTCCCGCATGTCGGTCCAATAGTCTGTGGCGAGGTCGATGAGGAAGCGGGTCCAGTCGAGGCTGCGGTTGGGCAAATAGGAGCCGTCGCTAGTGTTGTTGGATATATTAGCCTCTTCGAGGCTCTGGCCAGCGGGCAGGGAGGCGGAGAGGTCGGCCCCGGAGCGGAGCGAAAAGCCGGAGAAGTAGATTGGGCCCGCTTGGCCGATGTAGTTGGAGATGTTGAGGCGTAGGTTATCGTCGGATACGCTGGAGGCGAAGGTGTAGCTGAACTGTTGCCATTCGGTAGTGGCGGTGAGTCCGGAGTAGTTTTGCACGCCAGAGTAAGGGGCGTAGGCGAGGCCGATGCCTGCGTTGAAGCTGCGTTCGGCATCGGCTTTGGCCCAGAAGGAGAGGGTGTAGAGCTGGTCTTTTTCGAGGCTCACGCCACTTTGGTTGAGTTGGCCGTGCCAGTTGGTTTCGCTGGTGGTGAGCACGTCGATCTTGATGGCTTGGCGGCCGTCGAACAGGCCGGTGGTGGCGTTGGTGTCAGCTCCTTGGTGCTCCTCGGAGTTCCAGTTGGCGAGTCCGTTGTCGAAGCTTGGGTTGGCCAGCTTTTCGAGGCCGAGCGCTTCGCTGTCGCCACTCCAAGCGGAGAGCAGCTCGGCTGTGGTGGCGTAGCGGTCTTGCAGCCAAGCGTTCCATTTAGATTGTAGTTGGTTCTTGTATACTTGCGGCCACTTGTTGACGGAGCCTCCGTAGTACTGGTGGAAGATGCCGTTCTCGTTGTTGACCTCTACCACCGCGATGGCGGGATCCTCGGCGTAAGTCAGCCCGGTGTAGGGGTTTGTGTGGGTGAGCAGCTGGCGCACGAATTCCTTCTCGAGATCGCGGAAGGTTTCGTCCACGAAGCCGAGCACGTGGCGTTCCTTCCAGTCGAGCTGGGATTCGACCTGGGAGTCGAGTCCGTCGGCGACCTTGAAGTCGCGGGAGTTTATGAGGTTGATGTTGGAGTAGATGCCGTGGGATTTGAGCTGGGCGATGAAGTAGTCGAGCTTTTCCAGATTGGCGGCGTTCAGCTGTCGGGAGTTGCCTTGGGCGTAGTCGATGATGGATCCGCTTCCCCAATTGTTGTCCATGTGGTGGAAGCGCACGATATTGAAGCCGAACTTTGCGAGGCGGGCGGCGATGCCTTCCGATTCCGAGTGAGTGGGGAAGCAGGAACGGGAGGTGATGTTGACGCCCCAGAAGCGGACGCGTTCGCCTCCGGCGGAGAAGTGGCTGTTCGCGTCGACGCCGATGTAGCCGTGTTGGCCAGCGGTTTCGTGGTTGAGGTCGGAGAGGTCGGTGATGCCGGCAGCATCGTCGTCCCAAGGAAGGGTGAAAGGGATCAGGTCCCCTGCGAAGAGGGAGTTGGGCAGGGTAAGGAGATAAATGAGCGCGGGGGTAATCTTCATCCTCATTAGGGGCATCAGGGGGTGGTTCGTTCGCAAGAATGGCTGCGAGGCAGATTGGGGCTTTACGCTTCCGAGCGAGATTGCAAGGTTGTCCGTCCTCTTAAATTCGAACACGAAACCGAAAGACCTATATATACCATGTCTAGAGCAAGTGCCCGTCACATTCTCGTTGAGAGCGAAGAGCTTTGCAACGAACTGAAGTCTAAAATCGAGGGCGGCGCGTCCTTTGCGGATCTCGCCAAGGAGCACTCCAAGTGTCCTTCCGGCCAGCGAGGCGGGGAGCTAGGCGAATTTGGCAAAGGCCAGATGGTGCCCGAGTTCGACAAGGTGGTCTTTTCCGCTCCCGTCAACGAGGTGCAAGGTCCGGTCAAGACCCAGTTCGGCTACCACCTGCTCGAAGTGACGGGGCGCGGGGATTCCATGCCGCGCGCTAGCGCCCGCCACATCTTGGTGGAGACCGAGGAGCAATGCAGCGACTTGAAGGCGAAGATCGCGGCAGGCGAGGCCTTTGCGGATCTGGCGAAGGCCCACTCCAAGTGCCCGTCGGGCCAAAGCGGCGGAGCCTTGGGCGAGTTTGGCCGTGGCCAGATGGTTCCGGAGTTCGACGAAGTGGTATTTTCTGCTCCGGTGAACGAGGTACAAGGTCCGGTCAAGACCCAGTTCGGCTACCACCTGTTGGAAGTGACTGAGCGCAACATGTAGCCAGCAGCCGCTGTTACGGAACATTTTAGAGCCGTCTCCTCTGTTTCGAGGAGGCGGCTTTTTTGCGGGGTCGCAGGAGGGAGCAGCCAAGGGCGTGCCTGCTGGGGGGAGTCGCGCCGATCGGTTTGATCGGGTTGGGGGGATTTGTTACTGGAACGCTTTTCGTTTAGTTAGACGCTTCATATCGCGGCACAAGGCCGCTTCCCACAATAGATGTTTGAGCGAGAGCGCGACTGTTCAAAAGGAAAGTGTTCTTGGCGGGAAGCTTTCGCTTGGCTTGGGGGCCTTGCTTTAGGGCTGAGCCTTGGCTTCGGCTGGGGCGTTTTGGCTCTTGGCTGGAGTTGGGAAGGAAATCGGCAGGGTCAAGGTGGCGGTGGCGCCGCGGCCTTTGCCGGGAGATTCCAGCGAAAGGCTTCCGCCCAGCGTTTTTGCGGCGTTGGCGCTGCTGTGCAGGCCGAAGCCATGGCCGTCCCGTTTGGTGGTGAAGCCGTGGCGGAAGAGCTTTTCCTTGTTCTCAGGTGCGATGCCGACGCCGTTGTCTTGCACGGTGAAGGCGACGGTCTCTCCGCTGGAGTGGGCCTTGAGGGTGATGACGCCGATCTCCGGCGCCTGCTCGTCGATGGCGTCGTAAGCGTTTGATATGAGGTTGAGGGCGATGTCCAGGAGACGGTGCTTGTCGTTCTCGATGGCGATGTCGGGCGGGACTTCGTTAATCACCTCAACTTGGGTTTTGCTGCGCTCGGTGCCTACGATGTTGAGGGCGGTTACGCAGAGTTCCCGCAGTCGCACGGTTTCGACTACGCTCTCGCTGCGGGCATGGGTTTGCTGGGCGGCGATCACGCTTTTGATGTGGTCGATGTCGTCGCTCATGACGCCGAGTTCATGGAGGTTTTTTGCGATTTCTTCCTCTAGCGTTTTCGACAGCTGTATCAAATAGTTGGGCACGTTTTTGCCGCGAGGATCGTTGGCGATGAAGTCGGCGATGGACTCGCGATGGGCTTCGACGAGAGCGGCCAGGCGAGTGAGCTTGGTGGCGTGGGATTCCTGGGCACGTTGGCTGAGCACGTTTACGCTGACGTTGAGCGAGTTGAGCACGTTGCCGACGTTGTGCAGGACGTTGATGGCTATTTCCGCCTTGCCTGCGGTGCGGGCGGTGGCGACCAGCTGATCTTGCATCTGATGCAATTGGTTGAGCGTGTTGGTGAGCGCCTCGGTGGTTGCGGTCAGCTCTTCGGTCTTCTCTTCGAGTTCCTCGTTTTGCACCTCGAGGCGAAGGGCTTGGGCTTCGAGTTCGTCGTTTTTGTTGGCAATTTCCTTGGTCCGCTCGGCGACCATCTTTTGGAGTTGGCGGCTGCGGCGGATCTGTTGCCGATTGTACAAGTAAACGATGGCGGCGACGGCGAGCAGGGCTCCGAGGAAGTAGGCGACGAAGGCGATGGGGCGCAGGTAGAGGGGAGTCTCCACGAAGAGGGGCAAGGCGCTGGACGCGGATTGCCCGAAAGTGTTGCGGGCGTTGAGGATGACGGTGTAGCGCCCCGGCGGGAGGTTGGTGACTTCGCGGAAGGGGATGGTACTGGGCTCCGGCCACGACTTGTCGAGTCCTTCGATGTAGATTTGGAACTGGTTTTGGGAGGATGCGAGGAAGTGGGGGAACTCGGCCTCGATGCGAAGCGAGTTTTGCTTCGGTTTCAGGCGGATGGAAGCGTCCGATTCGGCAATGGTTGGCAGTATCGCCTCGTCTTTTAGGGAGATCAGACGATGAATTTGGGGACTGGCGCGAAGCGGGTCAGGTTCGGTTGTAGGATAGCGAGCCAGCATGAGCCCGAAGCTGCCGCCGATCCAGGCTCGCCCCGCACTGTCGTACGCGATGCAGCTAGCCCTGGCTTCGAGGGCGTCGTTCATGCCGGATATTTGTCCGACAACTTCGCGGTTAGGACGCCGGACCGTTTTTCCGCGGCGGGCGTTTACGCTGATCCACGTGTCTTCCGTCGACGTGCCAAAGATGTGGTCGAATCCATAGGGAGGTTCGCTTTGGTAGTAGCCCATCTCGGGGCTTGGCTCGAAACTGTCCTTGTCGCTGTTCCAGCGGTGTGTGGGGCTCGAATTGACGTAGATTTCTCCTTCGATTTCTACCACCATGCTCCACACGTCTTGCATGTCGACGGGGAGCTGGCGTAGCTCGAAGCGGCCATTGTCTCCCAGGAGAACGACTTTGGCGTAGTCGTTCCCTCCAGTGCTTCCGATCAGGGTCCCGTCGCTGCTCTCGGCTAGGCCGAAGATTTCTCGATGGGGTCCTTCCAGGTAGCGTGGAGCGCCCCAGCTACCGTTTGAATAGCGACTGGCGAGGATGCCGCGGTAGTTTCCGGCGAGCACGAGGTCGGGATCGGCGCTCGGTTGCCACAGGTTGGTCGATCCTTCCGTCGACAGTACGGATAGCTCATCGTTTTCGTCGACTAGGCTAAGGTTCGATCCGGCGACGAAGAGCTTGCCGCGGTAGGCGAGGATGTCGTTGATGCCGCTCAAGGGGTGCTTGAGGACGAAGCTTTCGGCCATGCTGTTGGCGTGGGGATTGTTGACGTAGAGTCCGCTGGCGGTAGCGAGATAGAGCCGGTCGTTGAGCACTTCCGCTGCGACGATGGCCTCGGTGAGGCCGTGGCGCTCGTCGTAGACCAAGGTGCTGGGGCTGAGCTGGACGCGGGAAATGCTGCGCTTGGTGCTGATCCAAAGGCCGTCTTGGTTGTCGGCCCCGATGCCGAGCACGCTGGCGCTGTCGAGTCCATGCTTCTTGCTGGTTTGCTGCTGGAGGATGCCTTTGCTGTCGAACACGAGGGCGCCCGCGGCGTGGGTGCCTATGGCGAGTTGGCCGGGGGCGATTTCCTCGAAGCATTGGATGGAGCCGCCGAGCGCGGCGATGGTGGCGTTTCCGGGCCAAAACCAGCTTTTGGTGCCGTCGAAGCCGATGATTCGGTTTTGTTCGTTCAGCAGCCAGGCTCCGCCTTCGCTTCGCGTTCGCGCGTCCCTGAACCAAAGGTATTCGGTGTCGTTGAGTGGCTGCTGGGCGTCGACTAAGGTTTCGTTCTCCCAGTCCCAGCGGTTGATCAAGGCGGGCGCTCCACCGGTGGTGTATATTTCGTCCCCGATGGAGAAGAGGGCGCTGGCCCAGCTTTCGAGCTGGTAGCTGCGGATGTCTCCGTCGGGGGCGACAGTGACGAGGAGAGTGCCCTGCAGGGCGAAAAGGTATCCGCGGGCGTCGGCTATGTAGGGGAAGAGGGCGTGGCGTTCGGGATGGTCCTGGGGACTGACAAGGGTCTGAATATCGTAGTGTCCGTAGCGGTTGGGTTCGATTCGTTTCAGGCCGCTGCCGCTGGACGCGATGGTCTGCCCGCTCGACAGCGTTGCCAGCAGCCCTGGTCGCTGGAGGGAGTGGATGTCGGTCCACTGGGTACCGTCGAACACGGTGAATTGGTTTTCGCTGAGGAAAGCGATGTCGCCGTCAGGGAGCATGGCGATGCGTTTGACGGGCGAGCCGATACGCGTGGTTTTGGGGACGTAGCGCTCGATGTGGGGAGCTCCCCATTTCTCGATGGTTTCGATCGGGAGTTCGGCTCGAGCCGGGAAAGGCGCGAGGTAGGCGGCGAGGCAAAGGATTGCCAAGCAGGTCCGCCGGAAAGTACGTATGGGGTTGTGGTACACTCGGTTCGTCTGATTTAAAGGGGATTCCGGCCTCTATACCACTATCCTTCGACAGAGGGCAATTGGGGTGAACGCGCCGCGAGCCATTTTAACGAGCCTTTAGCGGATAGAAGGGATGCTCGGGGCATTTTCTGGTATCTGGTAGGATGGGTCCCCTTCATTCATTGGAAAGCGCGAGCCTAGGGTGGCTCTAGGGGTGGCGGCGCCTTGAGCTTGCAGGATATCGCTTCAGTTTCGCCTCGACGGCGCGTTTACTAGGCGAGGCGACGGTTCCCCGCTGTCCGATTGAACGACCCCAAGCCCGAAACACATGTTAGCGAACAAACAGCTCTGTGCCGCAGCGTGCCTGATGGCCTCGGTCCTATCCGCGGCGTCAGGGGCGGAGACCTTGGTGGACAGAGACGGGGATGGCTTGAGCGACGTATGGGAACTGGCGTTTGACGCTCAAGATCTGTTGCCTGGAGAGGACGCGGATGGCGACGGCTCGAGCAACCGGGAGGAATGCGAGCACGGGACGGATCCGTTCGACGCCGCTTCGTGCTTCGAGCCTTACCGATTCGAATGGGATCCCGAGGGAGTCGCTTTCGTTTTCGAAGGCGTGGAAGGGCAAAGCTACTCGGTGGAGGTGAGCGGGGATTTGGTGAACTGGGAGGAAGGTCCGGACCGCCTTTTCAGTTCGGGAGGGCCGGAGCGACTGGTGAGCCAGGCGGATGGGCAGACGCTGCGTTTCATGCGCTTCCGGGTTGGGGGCGATCAGGACGGCGATGGACTCGGTGACTTCGAGGAGAAGTTGCTGGGCACGGATCCGTTCGCGACGCATAGCGATCCTGATTTCGGCGCGGGAGACCTTGCCCAACTGATGGACCGCTTTTTCAGTGAAGGCACTTTCGATGTCGCCGGCAAACAGGTGGCAGGAGCTCTCCCGAGCTTGGAAGAGGCTTCCCGATTTCTCGCTCAAGCGTCTTTGTCTTCGCGTATCCAGGAAATAGAGACAGTTGCCTCGCTCGGTTTCGGGGCGTGGATAGATGGGCAGTTTGCCGAAGTGCCTGGCTACATTCTGCCGGGAACGAAGTGGTGGCGCGACAATGTCGAAAACTTCTTTTGGGTCCATCGTCACTATGCTTGGTGGGACCAAGTGATGAATTCTTCGGACTTGCTTCGCCAGCGCCTGGCGGTGGCATTGGGAGAGGTCTACGTGCTCTCGGACCAAGCTTTGGATGGCGGGGCGGCGACCTTTGGCATGGCGGATTTTTATGACATGTTGCTGGACCATTCTTTTGGCAACTGGAGGGACCTCTTGCGCGATACTTCGCTTCACCCGGCTATGGGGAACTATCTAAGCCACCTGAAGAATCGTAAGGCGAATCCCGAGGAGAACCGGTATCCGGACGAAAACTACGCTCGCGAGATTATGCAGCTATTCAGCATCGGGCTTTTCGAGCTCAATCCCGATGGGTCCCGCAAGCTTGACGCGGAGGGAAATCCGATTCCTACCTACGACAACGAGGACATCACCAATTTTGCCCGCGTGTTCACCGGCTTCGCCTTTGGCGGCGAGAACAATAGTCCTGACATCCGTTGGCATTTCGATTTTGGGCAGTGGGTTTGGGATGCGCCGATGAAGGCTTGGGAGCACGAGCATGACCAGGAGTGCAAGGTGTTGCTCAATGGAACGGTGCTGCCTGCCTTTTCGGAAGATCCTGGCCGCGTGGCGATGGATGACTTTGAGGCCGCCATCGACAATTTGTTTCACCATCCCAATGTTGGGCCCTTTATTTCGTATCGCCTGATTCAACGCTTGGTGAAATCGAATCCAAGTCCTGGATACGTACAGCGTGTGGCTCAGGTTTTCGCGGACAACGGAAAGGGCGTGCGGGGCGACATGAAATCAGTCGTGAAAGCGATCTTGCTCGACGCGGAAGCTCGGGTTCCGGTTTCGGACGACGACCTTTTTGCCGGCCGCCTGAGGGAACCTTATTTGAGGTGGGTGCGCATCGTGACGAGTCTCGGAGCGGCTTCAGTGGATGGCGGCAAGCCGCTCATTCCGGACTGGGAGCATCCCAGCGAGATGGGGCAGCGGGTGATGAGCTCGAATTCCGTTTTTAACTTCTTCCAGCCCGACTACGTTCCGCAGGGAGAGATGGCGGATGCGGGTTTGGTGGGTCCGGAGTTCCAAGTGCTCAACTCCTCGACGGCGATGGCGACGCAAAATATCTATGGAGGCGCTATCATGTGGGGCTTTGCGTGGCAGGATGACGATGGCGACGGCCAATACGAACCGGGCATGACCTTCGAGTTCACGGACGAGATCGCTCTTTTGAGGAGCGAGGGTGTCGGCGCGGTAATCGATCGCTTAGATTTGGTGCTCTTCCACGGAACCATGACGGATGCGACGCGGGAAATAATGCTCGACGCCTACGAGGGCCGGGCCGGTTGGTTCGACGATCGCCTGACGGTCGGGATGTTGGTGAGAATCGCTATGTTGTCGTCGGAGTTTGCAGTCACCTTGTAGTTAACGTTTGGGCACGATAGGAATGGATCTAGGAAAGAAGTTAAGCCGGAGGAAGTTTATCGGGCAGGCGAGTTGCGCGGCGGTGGGGAGCACGGCCTTTTATTCGACCCTGACGAGCCTTTTGATGAGCAGTCGCGTCTCGGCCCAGGGCTTACCGGCGGCGGGCGGGCACAAGGCGCTGGTTTGCCTTTTCTTGGATGGCGGCAACGATTCCTTCAATATGCTCGTGCCGCGGGAATCGGATGAGTTTCAACGCTATCGAGCGGCTCGCGCTGGCTTGAGCCTGCAAGCCGAGGAGCTGTTGCCGATCGCCGATGCAGCCAGCGCGCGAGCCTTCGGGCTGCATCCGGAAATGGCTGCGATGCAATCTCTGTACGCTGCCGGGGAGCTCGCCTTCGTTTGCAATGTCGGGACCTTGATCGAGCCGACCACTTTGGCCGCTTTCGAGAACCGGAGCGCTCGACTCCCGCTGGGGCTCTTTTCCCATTCGGACCAAGTGATGCATTGGCAAACCTCTACGCCAGACAAACGGGATTCCAAAGGGTGGTTTGGGCGGATGGCGGACGTGTTGGATGCCCTGAACGAGTCGCCGAAGGTGTCCATGAACATCTCCCTTGCCGGGACGAACATCCTGCAGAGCGGAGATTCGCTGATTCCCTACAGCATCACACCCAATGGAGCGATCGACCTGCAGTTTTACGGGAATGAAGACCACCAGTATTTCAAAGGGGCGGTGGACAGCGTATTGGATCAGCAATACCAAAACCTCCTGCAGCGTACCTACGCCCGTTTCAATCGTAGCGCCATCGACCTAGGGGTGGAGTTCAATGCAGCAGTCGGAGAGGAAATCCCTTTTTCCACGGAGTTCCCCGACACTCGCCTTGGAGACGAGCTCAAGATGATCGCTCGCAGCATCGCGGCCAGCGGCAATCTGGGGCACCAACGGCAGACCTTTTTAACGCGTCGTGGCGGATTCGATACGCACGACGATCTGATGGATGCCCATGAAGGTTTGATGCGGGAAGTGAGCGATGCGGTGGGCGCCTTTTGGGCAGCCATAAAAGAGATGGGATTGGAAGACGAAGTGGTCCTGTTTTCCGCTTCTGACTTTGGCCGGACTCTTACCAGCAACGGAGATGGCACGGACCACGGTTGGGGCGGGAACCACTTCGTGCTCGGCGGCGGCTTGCATGGCGGCAGACTTTACGGCGACTACCCGGAGAACATCGGTTTAGGCAACGATTTGGATACGGGCCGCGGTCGCCTCATTCCTACCACCTCCGTGGACCAGTACTTCGCGGAGCTTGCCCTCTGGCTTGGGACTTCGCAGTCGGACTTGTCCCTAGCCCTGCCTAACATCGAGCGCTTCTACGACCTCGGATCCAGCTCGAGCCCACTGGGGCTTTGGGGATGAAGAAAGTTGGCGGTTTTGCTGTTTTGCTTGTAGGAGCGCTTGTCCTTGCAGGAGTGTACCTGTGGCGTCGCGACCTTCCCGAGACACGGGAGAAGCCGCTGGCGTATCCATCAGCCAATACAGCGCCGAGAGCCTTGGAGGACTCCAGCGAACGGAGTCGTAACGCAGAGCCCTCGAATGCGGAGCAGATGGTGTCGCCTCCGACGGTGGACGCTCCCTTTTGGGAGTTGGAGGAAGGGGATGTGGTGACGGATGTGAAGCATCCAGAGTTGCTGCGTCATTACGGAGCGGATACAGGAGGTGGGGAGCGAGACCTGCGATTGGTGGCATCCGTACTTCAACGTTTCTGGCTGCATTTCAAAGACCCGGACTTGATTGCGGTCGGGTCCAACGCGGATGTGCTCGCATCGCTGGCTGGCGACAATCCAGAGGGGATCGCCTTTGTTTCGCGGACCAACAAGTTTTTGGATCCGGAAGGGAGGCTGTTGGATCGTTGGGGGGAACCTCTGTTTTTCCATGCGAAGTCGATGACGCGGATCGAAATACGTTCCAACGGCCCCGACAGAGAACGTTACACGGAAGACGATATCGTGGTGGTGGCCAGCTCCGCTTTGCCATTGCGGTAGCGGGCTGCCGTGATTTGCTGGCGGCTATGAACAAATTTGAAATATCGCAGCTGGACGAGATCCCCTCCGTTCCCTGTCCTTGTGGCCAGTCGCGACGCGCTTTTGCCACGCCCGACAATCCCGTGGCCACGCTACATCTAGTGGACATCTCGAAGGACGCGAAGACGCACTACCACAAGAAGCTCACGGAGATCTACCTCGTGCTGGAAGGGGAAGGGCACATGGAGCTGGACGGCGAGCTTTACCCGGTCAAGCCCATGACCTCTATCCTTATCAAGCCCGGATGCCGTCACCGAGCGATCGGCAAGCTCAAGATCGTAAACATCCCGGTGCCAGCCTTCGATCCGGAAGACGAATGGTTCGACTGAGCGGCACTGTGTCAAACTGGCTCGATGAGACGGTTCGCTATGTGAAATAACGAGCCGTCAATTACGCTCGTTGATTTTGTAAGTTACTTATAGTCAATGCTAAGTGTGCTCTGTGCCACTTGGCATTTTTTGTGCATTTATGTTGGCACCACTTAATTCAATCGAAGGAGGATTATCATGAAACTTGTTAAACGTAACTCATGGCCAAGCGATCCGTTTTTCGAAATGGATCGACTTTTCAACCGCGCTTTCGGCTCCAGCGATCTATGGCCGTCAGCCTTCAAGAGCGCTGCTCACCGGGATTTTCCCTTGGACGTGCACGGCGACGACGACCACTACTTCGTGACTGCCGAGCTGCCGGGAGTTTCCAAGGATGCCATCGACCTCAAGGTAGAGAATTCGGTGTTGAGCATCTCGGTGAATGTGGAGGACAAGTCCGGAAACGGTGAAAGCAAGCGTACGATGACGCGCAGCATCACGGTGGGTGACGACATCGACATCGAAGGCGTCTCCGCCAAGCTGGAGAATGGCATGTTGCAAGTCAGCTTGCCCAAGGCCGAGGAGCGACGTCCCCGTAAAATTGAAATCTCGTAATGCTAGGAAAGGAGGAGAATCACTCATGAACTCAGAACTTGCTACCACGCAAAACAAGCAGGCAACGAATGAAGAAAAGACGTATCGTAAACCCGAATACGTCGTGCATTCCGAAGACAACGCCTATCGTTTGGAGGTCCACCTTCCCGGCGTGCCCAAGGACGGTGCCCGCATCACCCTCGACGGTAATCTGCTGAGCATCGATGCGGAAGCGGTCGAGGTGGCTCGCGATGAATGGAAGACCTACCGTCGCGAGCGACCGGACGGAGACTTTAGATTAAGCCTGGAGTTGAATGTCGATATCGATGAGAGCGAGATCAAGGCGAAGGTGGAAAACGGCGTTTTGACCGTGAATCTTCCCCTCGCAGCGAAAGCCGCAAAGCGCACGATCGCTATCGAATAGTATAGGTATGTCACGAGCGTCTCTCTCTCGCAGGGAGACGCTTTTTTTGGCTTTGCGGGAAGCGGGAAAAGCTGAGGATTTCCGCTTTGCCGCGGGTCTCCAAGCGCAGCGCGCGCTTGCGTCACTGTCTTGAATGAGTAAACTATTGTTTCTATGGATTCCGAGCCGAACGACAAGTTGATTCCGAGGTGGCGGGCTCCGGGGGCGACCGACGAAATTTATGATGTTTCGAAGGCGGCGATGCTCGCCGGAGTGACTTCCCGCACCTTTTTAAAGTACTACCGCATGGGCTTGTATCAGTCGCTTGGAGACACCCAGCGACAGGGGTACCTCTTTGATTGGGACGCGGTTTACCTAGCCCGGCAAGCGGAGCGGGTTCGCTCCGAACTGGGGGTGGATATGCGAGGAGCGATATTGGTTGTGAAGCTCAAGCAGGAAAACGAAAGCCTGCGCGAGGAGCTGCGCTTTTGGCGCCGTTAATCGGGCTTCCCATTCGTTTTAGGGATAGGCAATTGAAACTTAACTAGGAAAGATGTTTGCAGAAAAAGAGAATCGAACGGTTGGAAAGTCGGGCCGCTCCAAGAGCGAGGTTTGGCTCAAGCGAGCGAATCGAATCGAAGCAGCCATCGCGAAAGAGCCGTGGCTGCCGATTGGGCTTCGTAGCCTTCTGGCTATCGAAATACCGGAGGTGTGCAAGGATCTGAAAAGCGGCCGCCGCGCCCGGGCTTGGCGAAACGTGCACCGTCTCGCCCTCATGAGCTTTCGCTACGGACCGAGGTTGCTTGACTCGGAAGCGGTAGCGCAATTGCGGATACTCGACTTGGAAATGTCGGAACCGTCCACCCACGGCAGCCACCTTACGGTAGGCAAGTCCATTGGGGCTGCTTAGCCCTTGGGAGACGTTCCTTTAGCTTGTTTACAACGTGCCGGCCGGAGGATTCGGAACCGCGACGCAGGAGCGTTCCCCGTTCCCCATAAACAAAAAAACGGCCGCGAACTGAAACGCGGCCGTGATTGTTTGTAAGAACGATTTTGAAGTGGACTGGCGTTATTCAACGCGAAGGGCCAGATAGCCGGTGCGGCCTCGGCTGTAGACGAAGAGCTTGTTGACTCCAGTGCGGAGAAGGTCGCGTGCGTCAGCGACGGTTTCTACCTCGTTGTCGTTGATTTCGAGGATGACAGTGCCTTCGCCTAGAACGCGTGCGTAAGGAGAATCTGGAGACACGCTGACGATGGCTAAGCCGTCGATGTTCTTGGGAATGCGGTAGCGTTCGGCGATTTCCTTGTCGATGACAGCGACTTCAACGCCTTCCACCAGCTCGTTCGCTCCCATAGCGAAGCGGCCGGAAGCGCTGCCTACGGTGATTTCGAGGGTCTTAGGTTTGCCGTCCCTGAGGATGTCGAGTTCGATCTTGGTGTCCGGAATAGTATTGCCGATGCGGATACGGAATTGGTTGGCGGATTCGACTTTTTTGCCGTCGACCGCTACGATAATGTCGCCGCGTTCGATACCGCCTTGATCGGCTGCGGAATCCTCTTCGACGTCGTTGATGAGCACGCCCTTGGAATTTTTCATATTGAAGGCCTCGGCGATGTCTGGGGTGACGTCGGCGATGCTCACGCCGAGGAAGCCGCGGCGGACCTCGCCGCTGTCGGCGAGTTGTTGAGAGATGCTGATGGCGAGGTTTGCGGGGATGGCGAAACCGATGCCGATGTTGCCTCCGCTGCGGGAAATGATGGCGGAATTGACGCCCACGAGTCGCCCTTGCGAGTCGATGAGAGCGCCGCCGGAATTGCCGGGGTTGATGGAGGCATCGGTTTGGATGAAGCTCTCGTAGCCCCGTTCGCCGTAAATGCCGATGGCTCGGTTGGTCGCGGAAACGATCCCTTGAGTGACGGTGAGCCCGACGCCCATGGGGTTGCCGATAGCGAAAACGACGTCGCCCACCTCGATGTTGTCGCTGTCCGCGATACGAATGGCGGGAAGGTCGTCGGCTTCGACTTTAAGGATGGCGATGTCGGTGAGGGGGTCGGTGCCCACAACTTTAGCTTCCAGCTCGGTGCCGTCGCTTAGCTGCACGAGGATTTCGTCCGCGACGTCCTCGCTCTGCCCGGTCACGACGTGGCTGTTGGTGATTATGTAGCCGTCTGCGCTGACGATGACGCCGGAACCGATGCCCTGTGGCATGCGGCGTTCCTCAGGTTCGCCTTGTTGTTCGTAGCGAGGTGCGGGAAGGCCGAAAAACCGCCGCAGCAGCTCGTCCTCGGGTGACATCCCTCTGCCGCCGCGGGCGACCTTGACGATACGTGCGGTGTGCACGGATACGACGGATGGGGTTGCGGCTTGCAGCATGTTGGCGTAGCTGTGCGGCATGAACTTGTCGCTCCTGTCGATGGGATTCGAGTCGACTTCGAGCTGAAGCGAATCTGCGTAGCTCGTTGAAATCGCGGTAGTTGCGGCAAGGGCAAGGGCGAGAGTAATCTTTGGGAATCGTTTCATTTCTAATTTCCTATTTGGGAGTCGATAGGTGGCGTTTGCGGCCACGTTCCTACTTGCTCATGTACCCAGCAGTCGAGGTGCCAGAAGAAATTTTGTCGGCGTAAGCTGTTGCTAGGCAGGAGGTATGTGACTTGCGCAGGGACGCTGGGTTCCGCGGTCGCGTGAATTTATGTCACAATCGTCTCCGAGCAGCTGTGCCAGTTTTTGCCAGCCCCTGAGGTGATTTTATGGGAGCAATCGCGGGGCCGTTCAAAGCCCGCAGGTTGGCCTCCCTTGCGCTTCTTCACTGGGCTACGTGCTTAAGGCTCCCTCTCTCTCCCTTGCGAGCCGCAGATTGGATTCGAGAGTCTGAGACTGGTTCCGTGCCTGGAATTTGGATACAGGGAGTTCGCCGTGGGGTTGTCTTAGGCATCTTCCGGCAGGCCGTATTTTTCGACGACGAAGTCGATGTCCTTGTCGCCGCGTCCGCTGAGGTTTACGAGAATGGACTGGCGCGGCTTTTCTTGGGCGAGCTTCATGGCGAAGGCTACGGCGTGGGCGCTTTCGAGGGCGGGGATGATGCCTTCGAGGCGGCTGAGCTGGTAGAAGGCGTCGATGGTTTCCCGGTCGTTGGCGTCGCCGTAGCTCACTCGGCCCTTGGCCTGCAGCATGCAGTGCTCGGGACCGACGCCTGGATAGTCGAGACCGCTGGCGACAGAGTATACGGGAGCGGGATCGCCGTTTTCGTCCTGCAGCATTTGGCATTTGAAGCCATGGATGACGCCAGGCTTGCCGAACTTCATGGTACAGGCGTGTTCGCCGGTCTCGTAGGAGCGGCCGGCTGGCTCCACCCCGTAGATGGCGGTTTCCTGGTCGTCGAGGAAGGCGGAGAAGATTCCCATGGCGTTGCTGCCTCCGCCCACGCAAGCGACGACGTTGTCTGGCAGTTCGCCGGTCATCTCCAGGAATTGCTCGCGGGCTTCGATGCCAATCACGCGTTGGAATTCGCGCACCATCATAGGAAAGGGGTGGGGGCCGACTACGGAGCCGATGCAGTAGATGGTGTTCACCGGGTCCTTGAGGTAGGACTCGAAGGCGGAGTCGACGGCTTCCTTGAGGGTCTTGAGGCCGTGGCTGACGGGCACGACCTCCGCCCCTAGAATCTTCATGCGCACGACGTTGGGGTGTTCCTTGGCGATATCGACCTCGCCCATGTGTATCTCGCATTCGAGTCCGAAATAGGCGGCAGCGGTGGCGAGCGCGACTCCGTGTTGGCCAGCTCCGGTTTCGGCGATGAGGCGTCTCTTGCCCATGTGTTTGGCGAGCAGGGCCTCGCCCATGCAGTGGTTGAGCTTGTGGGCGCCGGTGTGGTTGAGGTCTTCGCGCTTAAGGTAGATGCGACCGCCGGTTTCGTCGGAGAGGCGTTGGCAGTAGTAGACTGGAGTGGGGCGCCCCTGGAAGTGCTTGCGGATGCTGCGCAGCTCGGAGATGAAGGCGTGCGATTTGCTGATGGTGTAGTAGGCGTCGGTGATCTTATCCATTTCCTCCTGGAGGTGAGGGGGGATGAAGCTACCTCCGAATTCGCCGAAGAGTCCGTCTTTTGTGGGTGTGGTTTTGAAGTAATCGCTCATCTGCTTTGGTCTTAGGGTTTGCGGTTTAATGCCATGAGGCGTGCTAGGCAGACGAACGTAGAATGCTTGCGGAGAAAGGGTATTAGTCAGCGTTGCAGCTGCCAGTAGGCTTTGGCGCGGGTGGCGGCCGATTCGCCGCTGGCATCCTGCGATGCGGCGTGCCGTGAGCAGACAGCTCTGCGATCCAGGGCGATGGCGCCAAGCTACATTTGGATGCCTTGGTCTTCCTCGGTGAGGGCGAGTTGGGCGACTTGCTTGAAGAGGTCGGAAACGTAGACGAGGCCGATGACGCTGCTTTCCTCGATCACGGGAATGCATTCGTGCTTGCCGGTTCTCATGTATAGCAGCAGCTCGCTCAGGGGCGTTTCCTTGGTGGCGGTGGGGATCCCTTTTTTCATGACTTGCCCGACGGTGAGCGAGTAGTTTCTCTCGACGGCCTCGCTGAGGGCCTCTTGGGAAAGGTGGGCGTTGAGTCCGGAGAGGCCGGCGACGACGCATTCGGGGGTAAGGATGCCGGCGAGGTTCCCCTGTTCGTCGATGACGGCGATGGCGGCGGTCTCGGCTTTGTGCTGCTCGCCGTAGAGCAGGAGGGCGAGCGCTTCTTTGAGGTTGTGCTCGGTGCTGATGCGCAGGAAGCGTTTGGTCATGAGGTCGGCGGCGGTTTGCATCAGACTTTGGGGAGTTCCTTTTCGGGGTTGAAGCCTTTCAGGCGGCCGATGCCGCGGAGGAGATCCATCTGGGTGACGACTCCGGTGATCTGGCCGGACTCGTTGAGGATGGCGAGCATGAGTTGCTGGTTCGCGATGGATTGGCTGACGAGCTCGTGAAGTGGCGTATCGACGGTGAGGCGAGGCAGGTCTGTCTGGCAGAGGTCGGTAATAGGATCGTGGAAATTGGTTCGTAGTTGCTGGCTCAATACGTCTTCGTTGAGGGTGGTAGCTTCGTCCTCCTTGATCGATGAGCCGAGGGCTTTGAGCAAGGTCCAAAGGTTGAGCCCGCCGTAGAGCTTGCCCTCTCGGTCTTGCAGGAAGAGCTTTCGAGCGGCTTTGGTCTTGATGTGCTTGTACATTTCGGAAACGAGCCAGGTGGCTTCGCGCAATTGGTGCTGGTTTCCGAAACGCAGGAGACGCGGGGTGAGCAGTTGCTTGGCGGTAATGGTCTTGTCCGGCTCGGCTTCCGGAGCGGGCGCGTCGGAGAGTTTGCGATTCCGTTCCATCTCGACCATGGAACGGGCTCGCGCGAGGGCGAGCTCGGTTGATTGGAAGAGGCGGTTGTCTGCGTAGAAGATGTTTTGCTCGCCGATGCGGTTGCGCAGGCCGGAGCCGGTCATGACTTTTTTGAGGTCTTCTTCGATGCCGCAAACGACGAGCTTGAGATCGCGCTCCTTGAGAATTTGCCAGAAGTGCTCGAGGATGGCCATGGCGGTGCTGCCGACGGTGCGCAAGCGTTTCATGCGCAGGATGACCACGCGGGTCTTGGGGGTGATGCAGGATAGCAGCTCGTAGTCGAGGTCCTCGGCGGCGGCGAAGTAGAGGTCACCTTCCATGTTGACAGTGACGACCTCGCTTTCAGGGGCGCGGTTGAAGGGGACTTCGTCGATGGTGGAGTCTTCGTTGAAGACGAGTTGGGTGAGGTCGGTGGTTCCGGTGGTGCGGAGTAGCAGTATCAGGGAAAGGGATACGCCGACGATGATTGCGTATTCGAGCGGGAGGACGAGAGTGGAGGCGAGGGTGCCGAAGAGCACGATGCGAGAGTTGCGAGTGGATCGCCAGGTGACCACAAGGCGCTGCTTGTCGATCATGGTGTAGGCGATAACGATGAGGATGCCGGCGAGGCTGGCCTTGGGGATGTAGTTGGCTACGTCGGCGAGCAGCAGGATGGTGAGGGCGGTCCAAAGGGCGGAGAAGACGGCGGCCATACGGGTGGCGGCCCCGGACTTGAAGTTGACGGCGGTGCGAGTGAAGGAGCCCGAACCGGCGAAGGAGGAGAAGAAGGACCCGACCAGATTGCCGGCGCCCTGGCCGATGAATTCGCGGTTGAAGTCGAGTCGCTGGCCGGATTGGGAAGCGACTGCCCGGGCTATGGAGGCTGCTTCGATAAGGCCTAGGACAGCGAGGGCGACGGCTCCCAAGCTGAGCTCGTGGGCGAGTTCGAAATTTGGGGAGAGGATTGTATCCGGAAAGTGGATCATGTTGGCGAAGGAGGCTTGGATGGGCTCGAGGTCCTTGACGATTTCCACTCTCCATTCTCCGACGCTAGGTTCGTGCCAGCCCAGCAGATAGGAAAAGGCGCCGCTTACGACGACGGCGATGAAGGCGCCAGGCAGCTTGGCGTTGAGGCGAGGGACGACGATTACGAGGGCGATGGTGAGGATCCCCACAGCGAGGGCGTAGGGATTGGTATTGCCGATTTGCTGGAAGGTGGCTCCGATCACCTGGTAGAAGTGCTCCGGGCGCTCCTGAAACTGGATACCGATCAGGTTCTTGATCTGGTTGAAGGCGATTAGGATGCCGGCGCCGGCAGTGAAGCCGATGACGACGGCGTGGGAGACGTACTTGATAATGCCTCCGAGGCGGAGCAGGCCGAGGGAGAGCTGGATGGCGCCGACCATGAAGGTGAGCAGCAGGACTATTTCGAAGCGGTCGAGGCCGTACTTTTCTGGCAGGTGGGCGACGAGGCTGAGGATGACCATGCAGATGGCGTTGGTCGGTCCCGTGACCAAATGGTGGGAGCTGCCGAAGAGAGCGGCCACCACGCAGGTGATCATGGCGGTATAGAGTCCGTAGATAGGGGGGAGCTCGGCGATGACGGCGTAGGCCATGGCCTGGGGAACGCCCATCACGGCGACAGTGAGGCCAGCGATAGCGTCGGCCTTCAGGTGGGTTGAAAAGTATTTCTTTGTTTGGGAGGGGAGGCGCTCGAGTCGGGAGTGGATGGCTTTCATTGGGGAGGGGATTTCCTTAGGTTGCTGAAAATCCGAGAAGTTTCAAATCGTGGCGACCGTTCGTGTCCCTGTGGCCGCCGATGGGCTGTAGTGTTGGTGAGGATACTCGAGTTGGAAAATTGGATTTAGTAGTTTTCTGTAGGCACTAAGTAGAAGGCGAAGCCGCCTTGTTGCGTGGGCCTAGGGGCAATATGAACTTCGTTTCGCTGCACTTGGAATTGGCGGAATCTGGTGTAAGTATATGAATGTTTATGCCTTGTCTTCGGCTGGTTGGATTGCTTGCCGATCTGAGGGGCCGCGCCAGGGTGTGTGTGCCCTTGGGTTTGCTGGCGTTCGCATTGGCATGTGGGGAAGCCGCGCAAGCCCAGGACCCTGCCAAAAGGGTGCTGGCGATCGGTCCGTACGCGGAAGACGTTCCGTTCCAAGCTGGATTTATGGCGGGGCTGGCGGAGGGCTTGGGAGCGGAGACGGTTTTGTATCGGGAGTATTTGTCCTATCCCACTTTTAGCGGAGCGAGCCATGAAGCGAACTTTGAGCGCTATTTGCGGGAGAAGTACGTGGAGCCGCTCGATTTGCTGGTTCTGTTTGGCGACGGGGCGACTCGTTGGGGCGAACGGTTTAGGGCTTTCCATCCGGAGGCGAAGCGCTTGAACTTGGTTTCCAGCGTCGAGCTGGAGCGGAAGCGAGCGGAGCAGGACGTCTCGGGATACGTGCTCCTGCCGGAGCAGAACTTCGCGGAGGCACTCGACTTCATTTGCTCGGTGGATCCCGGGACGAAGATTCGCGTCGTGCACGACGAGCTCAGCGACGGGAGCGAAAACAGTGGCGAGCTTTTGGAAGTGGCGGCGAAGCAATTGGGGGTTTGGGAGCGGCTCGATTTTATCGGGGGAAGCTTTGGGGAAATCCGAGAGCAGCTTGAAGCTTTACCGCAGGGGAGTCCGGTGGTGTTGACTCCTTATTTCCGTGGTCGGGGGGGAGAGCCTGCTGTTCCAGCTGTTACGATGCCGCATCTCATCGAAGGCCTTGACCTGAAATTCTACACGATGTGGGACACCTTGATGCTGGAGGGCGTTTTGGGAGGTAAGATAATGATCTCGCGAGAGGTGGGGCGCATGGCCGCAGCGCAAGGGTTGCGCTTGCTGAGAGGAGATGCCTTGCTGCCGGCGGACGCTTACGGCGCGGGTTTGTACGCTTTCGCCTTCGACGATCGCTTGTTGCGTCGGTTTGGCATGGAGGAGTCGCTTTTGCCTGCGGGCAGCGTGTTGTTGAATCATCGCCCAAAGTTTTTGGAATCTTACTTTTGGCAAAGTTTGCTCGTGGCGTCGATTTGCGCCGGGCTTTTGGTTTCGACCTTGGTTTTGCGGGCAGTGGTGCGACGACGAACGCAAGAGCTGGTGCGTCGTAACGAGGAACTGAATACGACCTTGATGCAGCGCAACCGCCTGAGCGATATCGGGCGAAGCATGACGATGTTGGCCCATGACCTGAGGTCGCCCATTTGCACGATCAAGACTTGTAGCGACCTGCTGACGGGAAAGTCGGAGATCGGAGTCGACGACGAATGGCTGGTTCAGCGCATGAGCGATTCTACCCGCAAGTCGCTCTCCATGATCAGCGACATGCTAGATTACGTGCGCACTTTGGAGCCCAAGATCGAAACGGTATCTGCGGAAGAGTTTATGGGGATCTTGAATAGTGAGATCCTTCCATTGTGTGACGATTTGGAATGGGTGTCGGTCGAATGCCGTCTATTGGGGGAGGGTGATGTCAGTCTGGATACGGTGAAGGTGAGTCGAGTGGTCGTGAACTTGGTCAAGAATGCGATAGAAGCCTTGGGCCAAGCGGAGGTGGCGAATCCCGTGGTGGTGGTGACGGTGGAGGTCTCTTCGCAGGAGACTTCTATTTCCGTCTCGGACAATGGTCCCGGAGTCGGCAAGGAAATTGCGGAGCAGCTTTTCGAACCCTTCAAGACGAGCGGGAAGCGATCGGGCACGGGCTTGGGCCTGGCGATTGCCAAGGAGTTTGTGCAAGCCCACGACGGAGCGATTTCTTGCGAGACAGAAAGAGGAAAGACGGTGTTTGTCGTGCGGATACCAAACCGAACGGAGGGCGCTCGGGAGAAGGTACCGCGCGAAGGGGTCTCCCTGCCATCCTAGGAAAAGTCTCGTTGTCGGGGATTCTGCATCCCGGCTGGGGTTGGAGCCCGTTTTGTTTGCCTGCGTATCAGGAATTTGGATCTCTGCAAGATTCTCGAGGTGGCTTGATGAGTCGCCGCTAGAAATTCGGGTTGAAGTAGAAGGGGGGAGTGGCGGCCTGCTCGAGCTCTTCCCCACGGCGTTTTTCCTGCTGCTGGATCCATGTTCTCGCTTGTTCGAGAGTTTGGCAGATTTGGAACTTCCAGGTGAGGTTCAAGCGAAGGCAGGTCGAGATGTATCTTTCGTAGAACTCCCGAACTTCGGGATTGGAGCCGATGTGAATCACGGAAAGATTCTTCATGTAGTATCCCATGCCGATGTCGTGGGATGCTATTTCGTTTATCCCGTTGGGCGGAAGCACGATGGAGGTGATCTCGGATCCGTCGAAGATCTGGTAGTGGGCTTTGTCGCTGCGTGGGCTGTTGGAAAAGTGCCGGTTTTTGGCAGCGATTTCATCGATGCGGACGTCGCCCCAGAAGCGGGCGTAGAATCCGTTGGGTTCCCATTTGGTTTCGAAAGGCATGTTACGAAGTCGAGTTGTCTGCTTCGGCGAGTCCATGCGGTCTGCAGCTGAAGCGAAGTGAGTTGGTTCGTTCCTTTGGACTTAGGAGAGGCCGAGCTTTGTCACAGTTTTTTTGGTCGGGCCGAAGTTTGCTGGCATCTAAGGCTGCAACGGGGGGCTTGCCCGGACATGAAAAAACCACCCCGAAAAAGGGGTGGTTTCAAAAAAACGGGGGGCGCTGCGGTCCTAGTCGGCGGAGCGGCCGCGGACGGGTTCGGAGATGAGCTTCTCGTTGGGGATGATGACGAAGCCGCCGTCCTTGCGTTTGAGCTTGGTGGTGACGGGTCCGATGCCGGCGATGGTCATTTCTTCGCCTTCGAACTCGATTTGGGTGCCGACCTTGTAGATGTCGCGGGAGTAGACGCCGGAGACGATGCTGCCGGCCATGCGCTTGAGTCCGAGTCCGAGAGCGAGCGCGAGGGCGAGCGCGAGGGCTCCGAGCAGGATCTTGACGGTCGCGTTGAGGAGCTCGGTTTGGATGTTTATTTTGGAGAGGGCGACCGTGAGGATGAGGATGAAGATGAAGCCGAAGATGACCTTGGAAAGGGTGCGGGCGTACTCGAGCCCCATTTGGTCGAGGGCGTTGAAGACGGCGTTTTTGATGACGTCGGCGACGATGAATCCGAAGAGCAGGATGAGCGCTGCGGTGAGCGCGTTGGGCATGAAGGAAATGATCGCGATGATGATGTCCGAGATGTCCTCGATGGAGGCGGACTGGGCGGCGATCTTGATGACGAACAGCATGGTCAGCCAAAAGACCAGGGTGGCGGTGAAGGCTCCGGGGCTGGCTTTGATGCCTGCGCGCAGCAGCTGGGCGGTGAAGCCGGACCGTTCAAGCAGGTTGTTGACTCCCAGCTTGTCGAAGATGATGCGCACGATTTTGGAGAGGACTTTCGCGATCGCGTAGCCGATGAGCAGGAGGATGAGGGCGAGCAGCAGCTTGGGGAGGAACTGGGCGAAGTCGTTGGCCATCTCGGTGAGGGCGGAACGAACTTCTTCGATGAATCCGGAGAAGGAAAAGTCGGCGGCGGCTAAGGGGATCATGGCTGGAGGAACTTGAGTGTTGGATGGAAAGAGGAGGGGGCGGGCTAGGCGCGGTAGTCGGCGTCTTTTTCACCCACGGCGTTGGCCGCTACGGCCATGAAGCCCATGAGCACGGCGGGAAAGCCTTGGAAGACGAAGGAGGCGGTGTCCTTGATGGCCTTTTCGTGCAGGCTGCGCTCGATGACCTTTTCGACCCGCTGTGGGTTGGGCTCGGGCGTGTCGGTGAGGCCGGCCTGCTCGAAGAGGAGCTGGAATTCGGCTTCGTCGAATGAGAGTGCGTGTGAGCTGTCCATTTTTTGCTTAGGGCTGTGGGGAAAGGGGTTGCGGCGCGTCGGTGGCGGTGCGCTCGTAGGCGGCCTTGAAGGCTTCCATGGCGCGGTAGTAGCGCATCTTGGCGGCGGAGGCGCCAAGGTCCAAGGTTTCTGCGATTTCCTGCAAGGTCATTCCCAGCATGAACTTGTAGGTGATGATTTCTTTGTCCTTCGTTTTAAGTTGGTGCAGCGCCTCCTGGATGCGGGCGTTGTTTTCGGTTTGGTGGAGGCTGCTTTTTCCGGTGGCGGGACTCTCTTCTTTCACGTGATCCTCGTAGGCTTCCTGTACTTGGCGTTTCCTCACGATCTTAGAGATGCGGTTGCGGCAGTAATTGTGCACAATTTTATACAACCAAGTTTTGAAGGCGGAGCGGCCTTCGAACTGGTGGATCTTGTGGAAGACTTGGATGAGGGCGTCCTGGGCGACTTCCTCGGCGTCTTGGGGGGAGCCGATGGTTTTGAGGCAAAAGTTGTAAACCAGTCCTTCGTAGCGGCTTACGAGCGCCCGGTAGGCTTCGACCTCGTCGGGGAGCTGGCATTTGCACAAAGCGACCAGCTCGTCGTCCGAAAGCTGGTCGAGAGGGAGGGTTTCCTGCGGCGGTACGAAGCGTATCTGGTTGGACGACAAGGTGGTAGAGATGGCTCGGAGGCGTTTATTGGGAAATCACTGCTAAGCTGATGCGCTTTGGGGAGGAGGAACAGTAAAAAAAAGCGCGCCGTTTTCGGCTGGTGGCTGGAACCTAGAGTGTCGCCTTTTCTTGGCGAGGGGCGAAGCGGGACGAGGCGTATCGTTCGGTCGGATACGTGAATGGGGTCTTTGGGTAGCGGAAAAGCTGGGGGTTGGGGACTTGTGTGTTGTGGTGGGGCTGGAAGGGGCTTTTTGTGATTTCGAGTGGAGCTTCGCTCCTCAGCTTATGGGATTAAACATATACGGCAGTCTGATTGTTCTGCACTTGGTGTCGGCTTGCGTGTGGGTTGGCCTGCTGGTGGCGCTGTCTTGTTCGCTCTTGCCCCAAGCGGTTAGGGAGCGGGATGGTGCGGCCTTTTATCGAATCGAGGCCCTTTACTCCACGGTCGGAATGCCGGCTCTGTTTTCTACGATAGCGACGGGGCTCGTGTTGGGCTATCTGCACTTGCCGGATTTCGGTGCTTGGTTGGATTTCTCAAACCCCATGGGGAGGCTGGTTGGGCTGAAGCTGATCCTGCTTGCGGCGCTGCTCGGCTTGGGCGTCGACTTGCGGTTCAGGCTTTTTCCGAAGGTAGAGAAATTGGGGATCGGCGCGCTGCGGTGGCACGCGGCCCTCATTACGGTCCTTTCGCTGCTCTTGGTTTTCGTGGGCGCCTCCTTTCGTATCGGTTGGCTCTACTGAGTCCCGGCATCCGCAAGCTGGATTTTTTCTAGGGCTGGGAGGTCGAGGATGGCTCCTTGACGCTGAGGATAAGGGCGAGGCCGATGCTTGCCACGGCGCAGCAGGCCAGGAAGGTGCCTTGGTTGCCCCATTGCTCCACGAGGAAGCCGAACGACAGCATGCCGAGGAGGTTGCCGGTCGCTCCTGCGTTGGAGAAGAGGGAGGTCGCTAGCCCCATCTGATTTGGGGCGAGGTCCTGGAAGTAGAGGATCGCGACGTTGGAAAGGATGGCGAAGGAGGCTCCGCTCAGTAGTTGCAGGGCGTATACATGCCACGGGGAGGAGGAGAGGTAGAGCCCGGCAAAGTAGAGGCTGGTGATTAGGAAGCCCAGCTTGATGAGCATCAGTTGGTGGCCCCTGCTTGCGAGTTGCCCGAACCAAATCATGAGGGGGATTTCAGCGACGGGGCCGATTGCGAACACGATGCCGAGATCGCTCTCCTTTCCGTTGAGGCTGCGCGTAATTGCCAGCGGCAGGTTCATCATGTTGATGGCGTTGGCGGCGAAGACGGCGGCGAAGGAGAGAAAGCTGAGCAGCAATCGCGGGTGGCGCAGGGTTTTCCATAGGCTGGTCTGGGGACTGGAGCGGTCGGGCCTGGCGGGCTTTTTCTCGGGGACGAAGCGAAGGATGCCAAGCAGGAAGAGCGCGTAGAGAAGGGATGCGGCGAGGAAGAGGCCGCGGAAGCCGAACGCTATCAGCATGGTGGCGCCGAGGGCAGGGCCGACTGTCCACGAGAAGGAGAAGGTGACGCGTACGACGCTTAGGCTGATGCTGGAGGTCTTTTGCTTGTCTCCAGAATATTGGTACGATTCCCGAACGTGGGAAAAGAGCTGGGCGAAGCAGATGGAAGCGACCGCGTGCAGGCTGCAGCCGATAAGCAGCAGGATAAAAGGGTCGCGTACAAGGGCATAGCCTGCGAATCCGGACACGCCGCCTAGGCTGCCGACCAGCAGCATCCGCCGGCGGGAGAAGCGAGTGTCGGAGAGTCGGGCCAGGCCCGTGCTGGCGAAAATGGCGCAGAGCGAGGTGGCGGTCATGAAGAGGCCGAATTGTCGCGGGCTCATGCCAACCGCTTCCAGCCCCCATTTTGAAAGGAAGGGTACCGCGAACGAGAAGGCGGTGCCGAGGGCGAAGGTGGACGCCAGCAAGCCCGTGAAGTGAGGCTGCCGGTGCAGCGCCAAGAGGTAGTGTTTGGAGGAGAGCAGAGGCATCGCTTTGGAGGAGGGATCTAAAGCCCTGGGGCAGGGGCTTGAGGAGGTTCGGAAATTCTGACGGTAGGAGATCCCTGGCCCGTCGGTTGAACGCCAAGCACTTTTCTGGGAAAGGGTTGCGAATATCTGAATCCTGCCTACTCTCTCCTTTCCGCCTCCTCGTTTACTCTCCTGTGAAAGCGCTATGAAAAGACTTTGCCAATGGGCTCTCGCGAGCATTTGCCTGAGCTTGCTCTCCTCCGCCCAAGCCGACATTGAATTTGTCTATCTGATCAAGGAAAAGGTCCACCGGCAGTTCGGCAACGAGCCGGCTGCAGGGCCGGTGGAATGGGGCTTTGGGGCCGGGGTTTCGGGCGACGCCCAAGTCTCCGCTGCGAGCGTGACCTATCCCGGTTCGGACGGCGCGGTGGCGATTTCCGGCGCGGAGGGCTCCTTCGACCTGGACCAAGACGGGTTCGCCAGCAAGGAGGAGATGGACGCGGCCTACCCGAACGGCAGTTTCTCCCTGAGCGTGACCAACCAAGGCTCGCCCGAGACTTTCGGTCCGTTTGCGGTCACGGGTGACAGCTATCCCGCTGCTCCGCACCTGACGAACGTAGCGGATTTGGAGGCGCACGATTTTTCCCAAAGCTTCGAGCTGACTTGGGCGAGCTTTAGCGACGCGGATGCCAGCTCCCGCATCATCTTGCAGGTTTGGGACGATGCCAACGACCAGGAGATCGTTTTCGAGTTTCTCGATTCCAGCGCCACGTCTTTCACAATCCCGGCCAACACTTTCAGTTCGGACAATTACTACAGTTTTGACCTGCTCTTCGTGGACGAAACCGCTCAGCTCGGTTCGCCCGAGTCCGTTATCGGGTATCTCGCCACGACGACTTACGAGCTTTCGACGCAGACCAGCGATACTTCGCTAGGCCTCTACAAGTGGAAGCGACACCAGCAATCCGCTCAGGAACTGGTGGAAGCGGAGGGCTACCGTCCCTATGCTTTCGTAAGCGAGGGGACGCGAGAGGTTTCCTATGCAGAGCTCAACACTCCGGCAGGCAACTACGGCCTAGTCCCCCTAGGGCAGAGCTTGTTTTTCCTGACCGACTCCTTTGGGACGAAAGAAGTTCTGGATGCGGCGTATCCAGACGGTGAGTACCGGTTTTGGCTAAACGAGGATGGTGAGAACCGTTCCTATGGTACGTATTATTTTTCTGGAGACGAATATCCCGATGCTCCTCGATTGACGAACTACAACGAGTTGCAACGCTTCGATGCAACGCAGGACCAGCTGGTCAGTCTGGATATCCCAGCGGGCGGAGTGGACCGAGTCGACCTGCGTCTTCTAGGTGGCAGCGGCACTTTGGTTTGGGCCGAAACCTTAGGGGATGGCATAAGCAGCGCGACGATTCCCGCCGACACGTTGGTTCCGGAAGAGAACTTTCAGATCGTGGCTATCTACTGGTCTTCCCAGTTTGAAGCCAGCAAGCCGCCCGCGGAAATCGGTTTTGTCTCCTCGACCTATATGCTGGGTCAAACCGCTTCTGAGAACAGCAGCGGCGGCGGAGTCGAATTGGCTTTTTTAATAAAGGAACGCGTCTACAGCCAGAGCGACAACAACGCCGCCACGGAACCGATTGCCTGGTCTTTCAACGCAGGCGTTCAAGGCGCGTCGGACTTGCAGGGGGCCTCCGTAAGCTATCCTGGAGGATCTGAGATTCTGACTGGAGAGCCCGGCGAATACGAGAGCGAGGAGCACACCTTCGCAAGCCAAGCTTTGCTCGACGCGGCTTTCCCCGATGGAAACTACACCATGAGCGTAACGGTCGATGGGACCGGGTCGGACCTTGGGCCCTTCAATATCTCTGGTGGAAACTACCCTGTGGTTCCGCAGTTGCAAAACTTCGAAGAGCTGCAGGCCCACGATTTCTCCCAGCCCTTCGATCTGAGCTGGAACAGTTTCACGGGAGCGGCGGCTGACGATTTGGTGGTGGTTCAGATCTATGACGAAACGGGCGACCAGGAAATTGTATCCGAATTCTTAGACGCGACTGCGACTTCTTACCAACTTCCGGCTAACTTGCTTCAAGAGGACCGTTTTTATGAAATTGAATTGCTCTTCTTGAAGGCGACGGACGGTTTCGGATCGTCGGAAGCAATCGTGGGGTACTTGTCTACGACTACGCTTTACCTTTCTACTCACACCAGCGAATTTTCTCTGTGGCTATCTGGATACTTTGATTCCGGCGAGTTGCAGGATCCCGACATTGCAGGCGAAAATGCGGATCCGGATGGCGACGGTCAGGACAACTACTTCGAGTTCCTCGCCAAGTTTGACCCGAGCGATAGCAGCTCGCGTTTGCAGCATCGTATCCAAGATGGGGTAATACGGTTCTGGCCTGTCAACCCCGGCGTTTTCTGGGAGGTTCGTTTCAGCGACGATCTTCAGGCTTGGAATCCCGTGGATCAAAGCGTGTATCGATTTGATGGAGACGCGATCGAGTTCGATGTGGATGACTCTTCCGGCTCCGCTTTCTACCGATTTATTCTCTTGGAGGCTCCGCCTCAAGACTAGGCCCGAGAAGGTTGTCGCGGCTGTCCCTCCCGGTTAGGCCTCGCTTGCGGGAGGGACAATTGATTGTAGATTATCGCAGTCGCACCGAGGAATGTTGACGTATTGGAAAATTGGGTATGTCTGGGGGAATTGATCCAAGTCGCTTAAGCGTTATGAGCCTACTGGCCAACGTTTCCTTGGCCGGGGTGAAGCTGCTGGTTGGCTTTTTTGGCAACTCCTTTGCTCTGGTAGCGGATGGGGTCGAGTCCTTAGCGGACATCGTTTCTTCGGCTATTGTTTGGACTGGCTTTCGCGTGTCTGACAAGGATGCGGACCACGAGCATCCCTACGGCCATGGTAAAGCGGAGGCAATCGCGGCCCTATTGGCGAGCGTCGGGCTTTTGGTTTCCGCCTCGTTTATCGCCTATCACGCGATTGGCGAAATCGGCCGGTCGCATGAGGTCCCTGCGCTTTTTACGGTCCCGATCTTGCTCGGTATCATTTGCATCAAGGAGTGGCTGCACTTCGTGTTGCGGAGATCGGGCGAGCGGATGGGCAGTCCCGCTCTCAAAGCGGAAGCCTGGCACCATCGAAGCGATTCTCTGACCTCGATGGGGGTACTGCTAGGCATCTGCATCGCCGTTTTCGCGGGGCCAGGCTACGAGGCGGCAGACGACATCGCGGCGCTGCTGGTGACGGGACTGATCGTCTTCAATGCGGTTCGTATTGCTCGGCCTGCCCTTGACGAACTTATGGATCGGAGGGTAGACGATTTCCGGATCGACGCGATCGAAGAGGTCGCCCGCTCGATAGAAGGTATCGAATGTTTGGAGACGATTATGGTGCGTCGTAGCGGACGGCAGTTCGTTGCTGAGATACACATGGAAGTGGCTCCGGACATGACGATCGAGAAGGGGCACCGGCTTTCTCACCGGTTGAAGGATGCCTTGCTGGCAGATCCAGAGTTGAGGCTCACTCATGTAGTCGTGCATGTGGAGCCGGCGGAGTGACCCTAGGTAAGAAGAGGAGGGCTCTAGGGGGTTCTCTGATGCATGGCACCTCGTTGACAATTTGCGGCCTTGTCGTAACGTAAGCGGCTCTTTTTTTGCCGTAAGATGCCCGTTAAATACCGCTATAATCCGAAGGCTCGCATTCTCGAGGTCGAATGCAGTGGCGTACTGGTGGTCGATGAAATCATGCAGTACTTCGAAGACATTCGGAATGATCCAAGCGTTACTAAAGAGGCGATCGAGTTGGTGGACCTCTCGAGGGTGCGCCACTTCAACGTCGATTTCAAAGACGCCTCCAGCATGCCAGCCGGCTATGTTTCCGCTCACGTTGCCAAGGAGATCAGAGCGACCATCCTCTTTGGCGCGAATTCGCTGAACGAGGGATTGGCGGAGCTTATCAAGGCTCACTTCCTGCACAGTATGCCGGACCACTTTTTCACGGTGGTGAAGACTTGGGACGAGGCTCAATCCCTTGCTGCCCACGTGCATACTCAGCGGGACTCGGCCTAGAGCCGGCGTCTCGGTGAAATTGAAAGCGGGAGACCCCAAGGACTGTCGACTGGTTCGCCAGGCTCGCCCGAGGCCATGCCTGTTTCCAATTCATAGCCGTCTGCTAGGACTTTTGCGGCTCCGGCAGGGCGTTGAGGTATTCAAAGAAGCGTTTTTCCGAATCGGTGTCGCCGATGAGGATGAGTTCGTCTTCTGCGGAAAGGGGCTCCCTCGGTCGCGGCGGGGCTTGCAGGCCGGACTCGCTGCGCACGGCAATGACGTTGCAGCCGATCTTTGCTCGCAGGTCTTCCTCGGCGAGGGTACGACCGTGCAGGCTGGGCGGGGCTTGCACCTTGAAGATGTTGAGCCCTTCGGCGACCATGAGAATGTCGCTGTGCTTGAGGAAGTTGAAGATAATGTTGGCTCCGATGGAGGCGTAGGAGAGCACGATGTCGGCGCCGGCTTGGTGCAGCTCCCCGATGGTCTTGTATTCAGAGGCGCGGCAAACGATCTGGATGTCGGGGCGAAGCTTGCGGCAGAAGATGGTGAGGTAGACCTCGAGGTCGTCGTTGTGGGAGGTGATGATGACGGAGCGAGCGTCGATAATCCCGGCGGAGTGCAGGGTTTCGAAGTGGGAAGCGTCGCCGGTGATGGCTCGCGATCCGAATTGCTTGGTGGCGCGGGCGGAACGGTCGATGACGCGGTAGTCGGTGTCGCGGGCGTCGAGGGTTTTGCAGACGGCGGTGCCGACGCGACCGGCCCCGATGACGATGACGTGTCCTTCGTCCCTGCTGGTGTTTCGGTAACGTTGGTCGAAGAGCTCGAGCTGAGCTTCGGATCCGGCGAGCAGTAGCACAGTGTTGGCGTGTATGACGGCGTCGGGCCGGGCGGTGGTGAAATCGCCGCGTTCCCAGATGCCGATGACGTTGATGCCGGCGTTTTTGCGCAGGTTGGCTTCGGCGAGCGTCTTGCCGACCAGTTCGGGGGAGTCGGCGAGTGCTTCGGCGATGAGCAACTCGTCGAAGTTGGCCACCACGTGGTGCAAGGAGCTGCCGCCGATGGTGCGGCGGGCGAGGGCCTCGCCGATGATGTTAGCCAGCTGGAAGGCTTTGTTGGCGCCGGAGAGGCGGATGACTTCGCTGGACGACTTGGAATCGGCGGCCGAGATTATGGGAATCTTTTCGTGCAGGGAGCGGATCTTGAAGGCGTGACGAGCGTTTTCGAAGTCGTTGCCGGTGAGGGCCACGATGGAGGCGTGCTCGAGGCGGAGTCGCTCGTAGCTTTCCGCTTGGCTGGGATCGCCGGCGAAGGCGTTGATGCCGATGTCGGTAAGCTGCAGGCACTCGTCGGTTTCTGGGGTGAGCAGGGCGTAGGGGATGCCGTGTCGGTCGAGCTTCTCGATGAGGGTGGCGGAAACGGAGTCGTGGTTGAGCAGGACCACGTGGCCGCTGACGGATTCCGGAAGGCGGTCGCGCACGATGCGCTTTGTGCGGCTCTCTACCCATGGGGCGTAAAAGAATTCGATGAGGGTGAAGGGCAGCAGTATGAGCAGGAAAATGACGCCGGAAAGCAGGACCAGAATGGAGAAGAGGCGGCCGATGTCCGAGTGGAAGGTGATGTCGCCGAAACCCAGGGTAGACATCACGGTGAGGGACCAGTAGAAGCCGGTGAGCCAAGAGTGCTCCTGGCCCTCCCAAGCCATCAGCACGTGAAAGACGACACTGAATATGATGACGAGGGCGACGAGGGTGAGGAAGAAGCGTCCGAGCAGTCGCAAGTTTCGATGGCGGGACTCGCCTTTCTTGTAGGCGGCAAGGCTGGAGGTGAGGAATTTCAAAAGAGCTGGCGGGTGGTTTGGTTTGGGGAAAGATGCGGGAACACCTTCTCCACCGGCGCCATGAACGCTACGAGGATGGCGAACGGGAGAGCGGTGCGCCAATGAGAGGAAAAAGCGGAAATCGAGAGCGCTGTCAACTGGAGTGGGCGACGCGAAAAGCGTCCCCTTTTCGCTTCGGAGAGGGCAACAAACCTAGCGCCGCGCTTTAGCCGGCGTCCGCCCTGCAGGATCTGTCCACTGCGGTCGCTGGCTTGTAGCTCAGCGTTACGTCGCATGCGACATTGGAAGCGTGACAGGGCACTATGGGCATCGGGCATAAAAAAGCTCCGGATATGCGCTTATCCGGAGCTTGTCGAAACCTGTATCTTTAATCAGGAGAGCTTATCCCTCTTCATTTTGTTGCTCCAGTCTCTGATCAATTGTGAGACCTCGTAGGCGACTTCTTGGTTGGCTCGGAATGCCCTTGCCGGATCCGATAGGAAGGAATCGTTGCGAAGTGTTTCGGCTCCCTCGCGGACGATCGTTCCGTTAGCGTCAAGCACGCGGTAGTCGAATTTGATTCGCGGAGTGTAGATTTCCTTAACGACTCTGGGGAAGCTTGCCTCCCGATGCGGCTCGTACTCGCCCGCCAGGTCGATGTTGCGCACGGTCACCTCCAGTTGGTAGCTAGGCGGAAGCCAGCTGTTTGCCGATTCAGCGAAAACTGAACGGATACGGTCGAGCACGACTTGCTGACCTTTGTCGCTGTTCATGCCGTCGTAGTCGATGTCCGCGAATTGGCTTGGCTCGTGAAACGAGACGCGAATGTTGTCGCTGGCCGTTGTGGTCGCTCCGGAGCTCGGAGTCGTGGCGATTGCTGAGAGTATTGTCAGTAGGGCCAGTTTCTTAGCGATATTCATAGTTTCCTCCATCCCTTCTCTGTATCGATGATTCGTATACGGTTTTGCTGCCCTTTCGGGGCAGTGCCCTCGGGGGCTTCATTCAACTGATATTTCGATACGACGAGCCTTGGCGGATTCAGTTTTTGGTAAGACGAGCCGCAGTTCGCCGTTCTTGTACTTGGCCTTCACCTTGTCTCTTTCGACTTCGCAGGGGAGCGGGATGACTCGCGTGAATGATCCGTAGCTGCACTCGCTTATATGCAGGTGGCCCTCCTTGCGTTCATTGCGTCCGCTCTTCTCTCCGCGAATGGTCAGATAGCGGTCGTCGAGATCGACTTGGAAGTCTTCTTTGGCGAGGCCGGGGAGTTCGGCGACTATTTTGATGGTAGTGTCGCTCTCCTCCATCTCGATGCGTGGTCCGCCGCCGAAGCGAATGGGATTCCAGAATGGATCTTCCTCAGCGAGCGCGTTCTTGGCCTCCTTGCGTTGTTCAGGTTTGAGCCGTGATATCCACCGGTCGACAGTTTCTCCGATTTCCTCGCGGAGTTCGCCGAGCGATTCTTTCCAGTGCTGCGGTATGAGTTGGTTGGTCATCTTTCGTTCCTCCTTCTTGATTGTTAATGTCCACCTCAAAGGTTGGCAAAACTGCAGCTTTCATCATGCATCGCGAATGCCAGCTCTGGTGTGTTTGTAACATGTTGCAGCAGAATAATATGTGGGGATTTAAGTCGGTATGGTTGTGTCGCTTGGACTCAGGGCTGCGTCAGGTTGACGCACTGTTCGGAATTGGGTTTCGCCGATCCTGTTTTGTGGAACAGCGACAGAAGGTTTGGCTAAGGTTCTAAAAAACGAAGAGGGCCACCCCGGAAGGGTGGCCCTCGTTTGGTTTGTAGTGATAGGTTCGATACTTAGTAGTCGTAGTCCTCGCCTCCGGCGGTGACGGCTTCTTTCTTCTTTTCCGGCGCATCGGTGATCATGCAGTCGGTAGTGAGAAGCAGGCCGGCGATGCTGGCTGCGTTTTGCAGGGCTTGGCGTGTGACCTTGGTGGGATCGACGACGCCAGCTTTCAAGAGGTCCTCGTAGGCGCCAGTGGCCACGTTGTAGCCTTCGTTGCCTTTGCGTTTGAGGACTTCGACGACGACCGAGGCACCCTCGATTCCCGCGTTTTCGCAGAGCTGGCGCAAGGGCGCCTCGATGGCGCGGCGCACGATGCGGGCGCCTTGCTTGAGGTCGCCTTCGTCCATCTTGGCAATTGCTTGGTCGAGCTCTGAGGCGGCTCGTAGCAGGGCCACGCCTCCACCCGGCAGGATGCCTTCGGCGACGGCGGCTCGAGTGGCGTGCAGGGCGTCGTCTACGCGGTCCTTCTTTTCTTTGAGTTCCGGCTCGGTAGCGGCTCCGACGTTGATGACGGCTACGCCTCCCGCGAGCTTGGCGAGGCGTTCCTGCAGCTTTTCGCGGTCGTAGTCGGAGTTGGTTTCCTCGATCTGGCGGCGGATCTGCTTCACGCGGCCTTCGATGTCTGACTTGGAGCCGGCGCCTTCGATGATAGTGGTGTCTTCCTTGGTGATGGTGACGCGTTTGGCGCTTCCGAGGTCGTCGAGTTTGACGCTCTCGAGTTTGATGCCGAGGTCTTCGCTGATGAACTTGGCGCCGGTGAGGGCGGCGATGTCCTGCATCATGGCTTTGCGGCGGTCACCGAAGCCTGGGGCCTTGACGGCAGCCACGTCGAGGGTGCCTCGTATCTTGTTGACCACGAGTGTGGCGAGGGCCTCGCCTTCGATATCTTCGGCGATGACGAGCAGCGGCTTACCTTGCTTGGATACTTCCTGAAGTAGCGGAAGCAAGTCCTTGAGGTTGCTAATTTTCTTCTCGAAGCAGAGGATGTATGGATTTTCCAATACAGCCTCTTGGGCTTCGGCGTCGGTGCAGAAGTAGGGGCTAAGGAAGCCCTTGTCGAACTGCATGCCCTCCACGACGTCGAGCGTGGTTTCCATGGACTTGGCTTCTTCGACGGTGATGGTACCGTCCTTGCCGACTTTGTCCATGGCTTCCGCTATGATGTCGCCGATCTCGCTGTCCCAGTTTGCGGATACGGTGGCGACTTGGCGGATCTCGTCGTTGCCGGAGACTTCCTTGGAAAGTTTGTGCAGGCTCTGTACGAGGGTGTCGGTGGCTTGGTCGATTCCGCGCTTGAGGTAGATCGGGTTCGATCCGGCGGCTACGGACTTGAGACCTTCCTTATAGATGGCGTGAGCGAGCACGGTGGCGGTGGTGGTGCCGTCGCCTGCGGAGTCGGCGGTCTTGGACGCGACTTCGCGAGCCAACTGGGCTCCCATGTTTTCGTAGGGGTCGGAGAGTTCGATCTCCTTGGCTACGGTGACGCCGTCTTTGGTTGACTTGGGGGCGCCATATTTCTTGCCGATGAGAACGTTTCGTCCTTTCGGTCCCATGGTGACCTTGACGGCGTTGGCGAGGGTTTCGACTCCGCGCAGGATTTTCTTGCGGGCCGATTCGTCGAACACGAGTTGCTTCTTGCTCATGCTTTGATTCTCCGGTGATTGGTTTATGATTCGATGATGGCGAGGATGTCGTCTTCTCGGACGAGCTGGTAGTCCTCTCCGTCAAACTTGATGTCGGTGCCGGCGTACTTGCTGAGCAGCACGCGGTCGCCTTCCTTGACGGGCAAGGGGGTGGCCTTTCCGTCCTTTAGCTCGCCGGGGCCTACTGCGATGACCTCGGCCTGCTGGGGCTTTTCCTTGGCGGAATCGGGGATGTAGATGCCGCCCACTTGGGTTTCGTTTTCCTCGATGCGGTGCACGAGGGCGCGCGTGCCGAGCGGTTTGATGTTCGGTTTTGCAACTACGGACATGTCTGTTCTCCTTTTGGATTGTTAAGGTTTTACTGAGGTCCGGTTAGCGGCTCTGGCCGAGCTGGAAACGCTCCAGCGGTCGGATCGTTTGGCCGGATCCTGAAATTTTTCGCGCCCCCATATGCATGGCTCGCGCCGGGGAGCGGGGCGGTGGAGAAGGATTTTCCTAAGTTGCGGAATTTCAAAGATTTGTTGGAGGGCGCTTGGCGTTTGGCGCCTGTTTCGGATGTGTCGTCTGTAGTGCCATCGCTGCGACAGTGAGACAGGTTTTGTCACAGGAGGTGGCTCGCCATGCTACCGCCGTTACGGAATCCAATTGTGGGGAGGCAAGGCGGGGGAGGGGCGGGCGAGGGCAAGGAGCCGGCGTACTCGTTCTCGGGTGAGTGGAAAGCCATTGGTTCGGGCTCTGCGAGGCGAGGCCTGCATGGCCTGGGGGAGAGTCCTAGCCATCTATAGGGGTGGTGTCTTTCCCTTAGATCTTGAGGATGCTGGAAGCTGCAATATGGTTTTTCACAAGGAATTAGTATGTGAGTCAGACTCGTCCGCTTTGCTCGTAAACAGCAGTGGCGGCACTAGGTTTTGCCTTCAGTTCAGGATGGGAAGTTGGTCCGCAAGTGTAGCTCGACGTTACCTGATGAAACTTCGCTTTGCGGGGTTTTGTTTGGGAATGTGCTGCGCGCGTCTCTCGTGGAGCGAAATCGATATCGAAGAGTCCGACTGGTTCACCCTCGACCTCTCCCAGCTGGACGAGCCAACCTTCCAGAGCGTTTCGAGTTCGTTGGCGCCTAGCGACTTGTTTGGAGGGGTTTTGGCCTCGGACGACGACGCGTTCGAGGTAGAGATCGACTTTTCGGATACGGCGCTGGCGGAGGGGAAGGAATACCTCGTCGAAGTGAGAATTGACACGACCAGCACCACGGATTGGCCCGAGCTCAAGGCCGGGGCGGGAATCAATGTCGCTTGGAGGATGGAAGTCGATGAGCTCGGCAAGCGTCTTCTGTTGAGCAATGCGTCCGAAGCCAAGGGGTATACCGTATTGGAAGGTCAGGTCGTCTGGGACGAGGAAGCTGTTTCGTTCCCTTTGCGCGATTGGCCGGCGGCGGATTACGAGTACCGTTTGCTTGAAGTTGGGAGCGAGGATGGGGAGAGCGTCTCGTCCGGCGCTTTCAGGTTGTCGAAGCTCGTCCGGAGAAGCGATAGCGCGGTGGAGGGGAGGCCCTTGCTGCTGCTCCATGGGCAAGGCGGCAACGCGAGCTTTTTCGCGGACGCGAACTGGGCGGATTCCGATCTGGACGATGACTTTGACGATTCCAATTATCTTGGGGGGCGCCTCGCCCTCGCTCGGCCGACCTACACGCTGGAGGTTCCTAACTTGGTCGATCTGCGGTCGATGGCTGAGTTGTTCGAACAGGCGGCTAACATCCTGGCGAATGCGCACGATGATACCAAGGTGGATGTTCTAACGCACGGCATGGGAGGTGTCGCGGTCCGTTACTACCAGTACTACAGAACTGCCGGGGTCTATGACTTGGTGGGGCGTTTCGTTTCCTTGGGCGCCCCCATGGAAGGGAGTCTTGCGGACGGTATATTTTACGAGGAGCAATGGCCGGTAGAAGGCGACTTGGCGCGCAGCAGAGGTGTGGGGGAGCGTTTGCGAGCCCTTCGAGCGATGGGAATGAGCGAGTACGTTCTAGGGTTCGATCCGCTATTTGTTTCCGAGATGATTGACCCTCAGGGATTCGTTGAAGCGACGGGAAAGGTTGCCTGGGAAAACGAGGACCTTCAAGTGGTCCAGGACCCGGACTACTTGGCGGTGTTGGGCTACAGCCCTTGGCTCGTGGAATCTGATCTGAGTGGATTGGAAGCAGCGGTGAGCGACGTTTGGAAGAAGCAGTTGCTTTCCGATGCCTTGAACTCCCAGTTGGCTGACATCGAGGCTCTCCGCTTCCAGGAGGATTCGGATGGTTTGGCGACTTGGGCTTCGAGCGGGAAAAGTCCGATCGATACCGAACGCAATCTCTACGTGAGGGCGAACCACGTCAGTTACAATCGAATGGCCAACCCGGATTTGGATTCGATGTTGGATAGCATTGAGACCTTTCTCTCGGTGGGGTCTTTGTCGCCGAGCTCTGTCTATCGTTACGCTCCGCTCGAAGACGACTACGATTTTCGAATCGAGGGGAGAGGCCTCTCGCAGATTCGGATTCTGGACGAGCAAGGAAGTGGGATTGCGGGAGCCTTCGTTGGGCTGAGGACCGCGGGCGACGAAACGATACGGGTGGTGAGTTCCTTGAGCGATCGCTCGGGGCAACTTTACCTGCCGTCCACGTTGACAGCCCTGTCGGGAACGCAGCTTTGGGTTTACGCCCTTGGCTACGAGGAGACGAGCTTGGATGAGCCAGGCGTGGCGCGGGTTGTTCTGTCTTCAGACGAAGCCAACTTGGGTGCGAGGAACGCTAGCGTACTGGTGGATGGAGGGGCGGCGACAAGTGTCGCGAGCGAGCTGTGGCTCGACATCTCGGTGGAGAACGCCGACGAAATGAGAATCGGGGAAGACGGGGTTTGGGGCGATTGGATGGCGGCGACTCGGAGCGTATCGCATCCGTTGGTCGATCAGGCGGAAGGAGAAAAACGGATCCAGGTCGAATTTCGCAACCAGTCCGGCCAAGTGGGGGCCGTTGCGGTGGACAAGATTCTCTACGGGCCTGCGACGGGAGGGGAAGTGGTGCTGGAGGACATGGTGGGTGGGGCCGCTGTGCTCTTCAACGGAGAGTTCATTCCCAACGCGACGCCGCATATTTTGCGAAGACTGCCTGCGGGGGAGTATTCGCTTTCTGTTTTCCGTCCAGGCACTGTTTACGAGAATCCCTCTCGCAAAGTAACGATCGAAGAAGGCGGTAGGGTCTCCTTGGGATTCGTCCCGGCCAGCGTCAGCACGGTAGGAGGGTACGCATCGTGGCTGTCCCAGCACTTGACTGCGGAGCAGCTCCTGAAGGCCTTTTACGCGAGCCAGGAAGCGGACCCCGATGGCGACGGATTGACGAATCGCGCCGAGTACATGGCTTTGACGGATCCCATGGACTGGAATTCCAAGCTGTCGTTGCGATGGATGGATACGAAGGGGGCGGAGTTGTCCTACGGACCCATCGAGCCGGGAGTGCGCTCTTTTTTGACCTACAGCGCCGACCTTGAGTCTTGGTTGCCGGTTCCGGCGGCTCGCATCTCGCAATCGGGAAGCGATTACACGGCCGACTTGAGTGGCTTTTCGGAAAAGGCCTTCTATCGAGTGCAGGTAGATCGAGAGCTTCCCGACAACTTGCCGGCAGGCTTTCAACGCATCGAAGCGGGGACCTTTGCCATGGGGTCGAGCGTCATGGAGCGAGATCGCAGCGACACGGAGACAACGCATAACGTGACCCTGACCCAGTCGTTTCGCATGGACTCGAAGGAGACTACCAACGCCTCGCTGGTGGAAGTGTTCAATTGGGCGATTGGCAACGGCTTCGCTAAGCTAGGCGTCACTCAGCTCACCTTGAACGGCACCGTATTGCTCGACTTGGGGATCAATGTAGATCGGCTGCTGGTTTCCGGCGAAGAGCTGGGAGTGCAGGAAGGCTTCGACGAGCATCCGGCGGTGGGCGTGACCTGGCATGGCGCGGTTGCCTACGCGCATTTTCGCAGCCTGAAAGAAGGGCGTAAATCGGGCTTGAGGCTCGTCGACTGGAGCTATGACTTCGCGTCTTCCGGATACCGATTGCCCACGGAGTCTGAGTGGGAGTATGCGTGTCGGGCAGGTACGGAAACGGCGTTCAGCTCAGGGGACAACACCGCGAGCGATTGTAGTCTGGACCTCGCTTTGGATGAGGTGGGCTGGTACTGCCGCAACAGCGGGGGAGACACTCGCAAGGGAGGGCTGAAGGCCCCGAACGCATGGGGCTTGTACGACATGCACGGCAACGTTTCGGAGTGGTGTTGGGATCCCTACGTCTTGGACTGGGGCAGCGGTGGGCTTCTGAATCCGATCGCTTCCAGTATTTGCGATGAAAGGGTGGCTCGCGGAGGTGACTTCGCGTCGGAGGTACAGCGTTGCCGGTCCGCCTACCGCGCTCCGGTTGATTTTGATGAAGCGAAGCGAACGACGGGATTTCGCTTGGTCCTGATAGAAGCAGCGGAGGGTGATAACTGAGACGCTGAAGGAGGCACTTTAATGAAGCGAAAGACGACTAGCCTTTGGAAGAGCTTAATGTTGGGGGGATCTCTGCTCGCCTTCGGCGGAGCTGCGTTGCCGGTGGACTCGTGGGCAGCTCCAACGATCTCCAACGTGGTGGCCGAGCAGAGGCCTGGCACGGGCGTTGTAGATATCAGTTATGACTTGGATCACACCGCAGGGCTTGCATCGAGCGTTTCTCTGGAAGCCAGCTTGGATGGCGTGAATTGGCAGGCGGTCTCGGTCGCGGCGGGCGACATTGGCAAGTTTGTGCGGGTCGGCCCGGGCAAGACTATATTGTGGAACGCGGGGGCGGAGTGGACTTTGGATGTGTTTCCTCAGGTCAAAATTCGCCTTACAGCGGACGATGCCCACAGGGTAGGTGGCGAGTTTTTCATGCCGTCCCACTATTACAAGTTCGATGGCGACGCGTCCGATTACGAGGGGGATGTAGATGGCGTGGTCGGCGAAGCTGTGAACCCCAGCGCGGAGGCTGTCGTTGGCCAGGCCCTGCGATTCAACGGGAGCGATGGCGAAGTGGCTTTTGGACCATCCAGCGAATTGCTGGGCAGCTCGCTTTTTTCCATCAGTTTTTGGTTCAACGCTAACGAGGTGGACGATCGGGTGATCTTGTCGAACGTGACGGGAGAAAGCTACCAGGTGGGCGATTTCGAATTGCGGGTCAGGGATGCAACGGGCGATGAGCTTGGTTATGGGGCGGGAACGCTTTACATGGGCGGCAAGGATAGCGAAGGGAAAGCGATACGTAACGCTTTTGACGCGAAACTAGAGGCGGACCGCTGGCATCACATCGCCTTGGTCGTGGACACCTCAGAAACGGTGGGAGCTTCGGCCCGTCTGTGGGTAGATGGATCCGAAGTCACCGAGGTCGATGCCTACTCGGGCGAGGGGCTGACCAATCGTTGGTCGGGCGCCGTAGGTGGAGGATCTCAAGTCCTCAAGGCGGGCGTGGGCTTCGGCGCTGGCGCTTTTTCAGGGGAATTGGACGAGCTCAGGATTTACGGTCGAGCCCTGGAGGCCGCTGAGGCGGTCGTTTTGGGCAACGCAGATGCCCGCTACGAATTGGTCCCGGCCGGTTCTTTCACGATGGGTTCGCCGACCAGCGAGCTCGGACGGGGATCCGACGAGGTGCAGCGTCGGGTGAGCCTGACTCAGTTCTTTTTCATGGGCCGCACCGAGGTGACGAACGCCCAGATGGCGGACGTTTTGAATTGGGCCTACGGGGAGGGGCTGATCGAGGTGACCGCGGATGCGGTCATGAATGCGGAAGGGCGTTCCGAGGTTTTGCTCAAACGAGACCAAAACCAGATCGTATTTGTGGAATCCGACGCATTCTCGCACTTTGCGGTGAAAGAAGGGAGGGAGAATTATCCCTGCTTTGAGGTGAGCTGGTATGGCGCCTTAGCCTATTGCAATTACTTGACGCGCAAGGAGGGTGTCCTCACCCAGGCGGTCGACCTTTGGGAGTGGACGATCGACCAGCAGGCCACCGGCTACCGTCTGCCGACGGAGGCGGAGTGGGAGTTCGCCTGTCGGGCGGAATCTGTTTCGGCCTTCTACAATGGCTCGATTTCTCGTCCGGTCGGGCCCGAGGTGGATCCCGTGCTCAACCGGGTTGGCTTTTACGACCTGAACTCGGCCAACGAAGAGTATCCGATCTTCGCGGGAAAAGGAACCCATCCGGTCGGATTGAAAGATCCAAACGCGCATGGACTGTTCGACTTGCACGGAAACGTGCGGGAATGGTGTTCCGATTGGTACGAGACCGACTGCGGCGGCGACGCCATGAATCCTGCGGGGCCTCGAACGGGCACGGCCCGCGTGATCAGGGGGGGCGCCTGGAATTCCCAAGCGCAGGACTGCCGTTCGGCGAACCGCTCTTCCAGCCCTCCCGATTTCGCTGGGGAAGGAATTGGATTTCGCGTGGTGCGCCGACAATAGTTTCGCTCGTTTGCAGGCCCCGACGGCTGCCGTATTGCCCCCTGGGTTCGCCTTGCGGATCAATTAGGGTATTTGCATTAATTTAAGTGATCTTTCGAGGGAGCTTCTATTAGAAGGGCTTTAGGGTTTTTACCCTTTTTCCTGCCCCTAGGGGTCAGGTAACCCTATTGCTAGTCCTATTGCCCTGAGAGGGGATGGGGGGAAAGCTCATATCGGTCTCGATTTGTCAAAAACCATTGAAAATTGGGGTCCTCAGCTGGTTTAATCTACGTAGGATTCCAATCGATGTTCGCCTTTTGAGCGAAAGCACCGATCTGACGGCAGCGTGCAAGATCTCCCGCCAGAAAGGCAGAAAGGCAGGCCTTCCATTGGGATTTTAGAATTCAACGGCATTAAATTTGCTGAACGGCCCCGACTAGGCGAGGGGCTGCTCGACGCAGCAAATTGACCTTTTCCAACTCCTCCTCTGTGATGTCCTCTCCAACCAAGTCAGCTTCGAAACTAGTCCGACCAGCGGCTCTCCTGCTGGCAACTCTGACTTGTGGGACACTGGAGCTTGCGGCTGAGCAGTTATTTAAGAGATGGGGCGTCCAGCAGGAAACCCAGCTGGGCTTGGGCTTCGACGAAAACATCGACGGCAGCGCGGAGGCGACTCGCGACGACTACTATGCTTTGGCCTCGCACTCGGTGTCGGTTTCGCGTCTCAACAGCCTCACGGATTTGGTGTTCAGCGGCAACTTGGCTCGTACCCAGTTTTTTTCCGAAGGCGATTCGGACTACACGGATGGCGGAGTGGCGGTGAACGCGGTTTACCCTAACGACAGGGAAGGTTCCGCTTTCTGGAAGGCGGACGCGTTTTGGAACCGCAATACGCGGGAAAGCATCGAGACGGGGCAGCGCATCCAGCCGACGATATACGGGGTTCGAGCATCGGGTGATTTCCTATTCTCCGCAAAGACTGGGATGACGGGCGCTATCCTGGCCAACAAGGTGGACCGTTCGAACGACGGGTTGGACGTCTCGCAAACCTTGGCCTTGAGAGGCGGCTACAGCGGTTCGTGGGGCGTTGAACGACGTTGGGCTCTGGAATACGGCTTGCGTTCTCTCGATTCGGATTCCGGCTCCGAGTCGACGCAGCATCTCTTGGTGTTCAGGGGAAGGGGAAAGCTCAGCGAGAAGCTCAATGGTGACTTTTATGCTGGCGTGCGGCATTCGGAATTTACGGGTCTGATCGACTTCGAGGACACGGGACCTGTGTTCAATGCGGATGTGACGTGGACAGCGTCTCCGCTGACCAAGGCGAAAATTGGATTGCGGAACGAATACGGTTTTTCGGCCAATGGCTCGGCGTCCAAGCTGCAGTCACTCGATATTGAATACCGGAAAGAACTGGGAGACGGATTCCGTTTCATCGGATACGTCGAACGCGGGATTGTAGACTTTGAACTGCTGGATGGGGAAACGCGGGACGACAGCTTTTTGCGCTTTAGGGGCGCTCTGGAGTACGCGTTTACGAAGCGGTTCTTTACCCGGCTGACAGCCGAACTCTACCAAAGCAATTCTGACGTGGAGCGATTCGATGTAGATCGCACCTTCTATAACTTGGTGAGTGGCTGGAGATATTAGCGGAAAGGGAAGCGATGACGTTGAAAAGCAATCACATTAAGAAAGCGCTGCATTGGCTTCGGATTTTTGGAGGGTTGGCGATCGTGTTTGCAGCCACCATGGCGAGAGGAAACGGGGAAGTCACTCAACTGAACGACTACGAAATCGCTCCTTTGGATTTGGTAACTTTTCAAATCTACGACGAGCCAGATACGCGGCTGGTCCAGCGCGTCTCCGCAAGTGGGGAATTGAGGTTACCGTTAATCGGCATCGTGAACGTCGCCGGGCTCACCCTACGCGATGCGGAGCAAAAGCTGGTCAAGATGTATGTCGAGCAGGAGTTCTATATCAACCCGCAGGTGCTTTTGGCGATGCAGGAGTATTCGCAACGAAGCGTCTCCGTATTGGGGCAAGTGAACCGGCCCGAACAGATCTTATTTCCGCTAGAAGCCAAGTCTATGAATCTGGTGCAGGCGATCACGGAGGCGGGTGGCTTTACCCGGCTTGCGAAAATCGACGCGATTCAAGTGACGCGGCAAGACACGCAGGGGGCTGAGGAGCGTATAACCGTAAATTTAGAAGCATATTTCGAATCAAAACGCAAAAACGCCGAAGCGAAGGCATTCGCCTTGCTACCCGGAGACATCGTTTTCGTTCCCGAACGCACGTTCTAAAATGTCACAGATATGTCACTGTTTATAGAGTAAAATGTATTGATAAAGAGAGCGAAGTAGATCGCTCCTTTACGAGAGCTTACGACCGAATCCAATCAACCAATTAACCGCCATGAAAAATGACCCACTACCCGTTGCGCGAAGAAAAAGGTATCCCATTTCCTGGATGTTCATTGGCGATTGCTTTGTGGTGGCGCTCTGCATGTTTATTGCCTATTACTTGCGTTATATATTGAATATTGGCGTTGTGGAAGGTGGAGACCGTCCGCCTGTCCTGGCTTACCTGCTGCACTATTCGGCCGGCTTTTTTCTCTTCTTCTTGCTCGCTTGGAATTTGGATCTCTATGACTCGAACGTGGCGCAGTCCTTGGAGCGCTCCTTGTCCCGTTTGATCAAGGTTTCGCTGTTTTGGGCAGTCATGTTCCTTGGCTTGTCGCTGATTTTGAAGCTGTCGCCGCCCGTTTCTCGTCTCTTCGTGGGATACACCTGCGGCCTGATGTGCGTATTATTGCCATTGTGGCGAATTTTGCGGGTCAAAATGGTGCAGGGCGTATGGGGAGGCAGAAGGTATGTCCGAAAAATCTTGGTAGTTGGCTGTCCTGATCGAAATCAAGCGTTTGTGGGTAAGCTCGCAACGAGCCTCAACGAGCCTTGCGAGGTGGTCGGAGTCGTGGCCGATGGAAAGAAAATCGGTGCGAAGTGGTTTAACCTGACGGTCCTGGGCCATTTAGATTCATTGGAATCGGTGCTCGAGCGTTATGCCGTCGACGACGTTGTAGTGGCTGACAGTGAGATGGGAGCCAAGGCGACGTTGAATATCGCCAAGGTGTGTGAGCGTCACTTTGTGGAATTCAATTTGGTTCCAAACCAGTTTGACATCTTCACCCAGTGTTTAGGGCTCAAGATGCTTGGGCGACAACCGGTTTTGGGTGTTTCGGAGCTGCCGCAGAACAACATGTTCAGCAGTTTGCTCAAACGGATGCTCGATATTGTGGGAGCGATCGTAGGCTTGGCGATTACGGTTCCGATTTTTCCGATCGTCTACTTTCTTATTCGCCGGGAAAGTCCGGGACCGGTCATTTACAGGCAGATACGGACAGGTGTGGGTGGCAAACCATTCACTATATACAAGTTTCGCTCGATGAAGCTTTCTTCGGAAGCTGACGGAAAAGCCCGTTGGTGCAGCGAGAACGATGGTCGGCGGTTGAAAATCGGAGCGTTTCTCAGGAAATGGAATATCGATGAACTGCCTCAGTTTTGGAATGTGCTCAAGGGTGACATGAGCTTGGTTGGGCCACGCCCTGAACGTCCAGAGCTGATTCGCGGATTTTTGGACGAAATTCCGCACTATCAAAGTCGTCACTCTGTACGGCCAGGCATGACGGGCTGGGCTCAGGTAAATGGATTGCGCGGAAATACGAGCTTAGAAGACCGTATCAAGCACGATCTGCAGTACATTGAAAACTGGTCCATCTGGCTGGATATCGTCATCCAGTTTAGGACCTTGTTCCAATACAAGAACGCGTACTAGCGCGTGAAAATTTGAGGATGTTTACATGAATGAATCAAAGAAAATAAAGTATTTATTTATAATAGCAGCTGTAGTGGTTGTTGTTGTTGGCGTGATAAAATCGAGCGGTTCGGTGTAGCGATTGCTGAGGGGGTGTTGCGAACTGCATTATAGGAGGAGTTTCATTAGGTAGCTCGAGGCGAACTGCGTCTGGGGATCTGGGGAAACGGGACATGAACGGGAGCGAATTAAATGGCGGATAAAGATAACGAACCAACATCGTCGAACTCATTCCGCCGGAATGGGAGGCGGAATGTATTTAGCGGCGCGAATGATGGGGGACGGCATGATTATCCGGCGTCGCACCTGCCATCGACTGCGAACTACAGCTACAATTCGCAGAAAAGCGGACCTGCCCATGACATGACCATTGCGGAGGTTATAGGACGCCTCCGGGCGCTGTTAATGATTATCCGCAAGCGTTGGGTTTCCGCATTTCTGGCAGCCGCCTTGGTGGGGGGGACGCTTTATTTCTTTTTTGGCAGAACGGTTCCGGAATACACCGCGGTTTCCACCATGCTTGCCCAAAGTCCTCTGGACGAACTGCTTAAGATTAATGGAAATGAAAGTGTTAGAAAGGATGTGCAGGAAAATTTTCTGCATAACCATCTATCGGTCATGCAAAGTCGCCGCTTCAGCGTGGCGATATCCAAGGCCATTACGGATGAGGAAAAGCAACGCATTGCAGCGCCTCTTCTTAACGACGGAGAGACCCTGACCGAGGACCGTTTTATCAATATGATCGCCAGTCGATCGGGAGCGGAGCGGCAAAGGGATCGCGAGTTTTTCACTTTGCGCTACACCCACCGAGATCCGGAGGTTGCAGTCTTGGTCGCCAACCGGATGACGGCGACCTACCTTGAGCTGGTTCAGGACGAAATCAAGGAGACAAACAAGTCGGTTGCCCAGATATTAAATATACAGTCGAAGCAACTGCAGGACGAGATTACTCAGCTTGAAGAGAGCCAACGAGAATTTAGGGATCAACACAATATTTCTTCCATGGAGGAGGAGGACAGCTTTCATGCCTTGAGGCTTGAGCGTTTAAATAAATCCCTTACGGAGACACGTATTCGCAAGTTTGATCTGGAATCCAAGTTAAAAGAAGCGAAACGGGACTTGGCGGTAGACGGGCAACCCTTCGAAAATTTATATTTAGCGAACTTCGCGAACAACCAAGCGCTGCGGCAATCGCTTGACGCGTTGAATGCGGAACGCTCTGTGCTCGCTCTCAAGTATGGTCGTATGCACCCGAAGATGCTCGAAATCGATGGCAAGATAAAGGGCGTCAATCAGAATATAAGCCGCAATTTTGAATTGGGTTATCGCGATATAGAGAGCCAATTTTTGAACCTTGTGGCCATGGAGCAACGTCTCGACCGAGAGTTCAATGATGTATTCAAGAAGGGGATCGAAATGGGGCGTTTGTCAGCTCAGCTGCTCCTCATCGACAGTGAAATCGAAGCGAAGCGCGAAGCCCTGAAGGAACTGCAAAGGCGAGCCAATCAGGCAGAGGTCGTGAGCAACTTGCCCAAGGATGTGATGAGAGTCATCGATCCGGCCTTTATCGTGCGGCCCAAACTCTCGAAGGAGAAGGTGACGCTCATGATCATAGGCTGTCTCGCTTTCGGGGCTTTTGTTACCATGCCGCTCTCCCTGCACTTGTTTGACCAGCGGATCAAGGTGGCGACGGATATTGAGCAAGAGCTCGGCAAGCCGCTGGTGGGCGGGGTTCCCCGCATTTCCCGACTGAAGGCCCGCGACAAGGCTCGAATCGTTTCCGACGATTTGGGAATGACTTACGTGGAGCCGTTCATGGCTCTGATCGCTCAGGTGGAGTTGATGTCGAGGCAGTCTGGGTGCAAGTCGTTTGTGATTGCGAGCGCGGTGAAGGCGGAAGGCAAGTCCACGATATCAACGAATCTCGCCGACGGTTTTGTCCGTCTGGGCAGGAAAACGTTGTTGATCGATTGTGACCTGAGGAAGCCTGGGCTGCAGCAATTCCATTCCGTCGAAAAAGAGAAAGGCTTGATTTGGTGGGGAGAAGCCGGTTGTCCGATGGAAAACGTATTGGATGACTCCTCTCCGCTGGGCATTCACCAGTTGGATAGTGGAACCTATATGTTGCCAGCTGGTGGAGTTTCGAAGCATCCGTCCCAATTGCTGGTTTCTGACGCGTTCGATAAGCTGTTCGAAGTGTTGAGCGAAGCGTTTGATGTCATCTTGGTGGATACTCCTCCCGTGGGGCTCTACCCTGACGCCCAGCTTCTTGCCAAGTACGTGGGCGAAACGCTTTTTGTGGCCCGCGAGTCTTGCGCTCCCGTTGCTCAGATCAGGCGCGTCATCATGGATATAGAAAACACGGCCGCCCCTGTGCTTGGTATTATATTGAACTGTTACTCGCCCGGTAGCTTCAATCCGCGTCTGGCCTACCGTTCGAATTACGAAAAATATGAATTCGATAAGCGCAAGAAGGCTCGCGAGAAGGAATTAACGAGAGCGAAAAAGGGCGGTAACTCGCTCGTCAGTAAACTGATGGCTGACAAGGAGAACCGAAGGTAGCCTCCCTTGCCGCGTTTCCCGGGACGCGGCCTTTAACGCGATGAAAAACTTCAATACTTCAGATTTTGGTAGCTGTCCCTTGGACGGCGAATCTGCGTTTGTATCGAAGGAGGGGAATGATATACTGGGGCGCTTGCTTTGGATTGTCGGTGGCGATGAGGGCTACGGCTTTCGCAGGGCGCATTTGGGGTTCGCGAGCGACCTTCGCAGTCGCGGGATAGAGATTGGCTTTGTCATTCGTGAGCAAGGAACCTTTGCGGATGAGCTGGAGGCCGCGGGTTACTCCGTTTTCTTTCTCAGCGACCGCAACAAGGACAGGGGCATTCGCGGCAGGGGCGTTTCCTATCTCTTCGGTTGCATTGAAAGTGTTCGAGACTCGTTGGTTCACAAAAAGGAGATCGCGTCTGCGATTCGCGCCTTCGAGACGGACTGGGTTCACGTGTCGATCAACTCCGGTATCTTGAAGGCGGGTCTTGCGGCAAGGTCGGCTCAGGTCCCCGTATTTTGGCATATTCACAACACCATCAATTCCAAGCTGCCCTTTGGGCTCCAATCGCTGGCCTACCGTTCGATCTGTCGTGTCTTGAGTATAAAACCGTTGGCCAATAGTCGGCATACGGCTGACTCGCTGGGCGGAGGAAATGGGTTTTGCGGGGTGCTTTATCCGGGAACCGACGAGAAATGGTTTTCGCCCTCGGCTCCGTTTGAGGCGCTGGATAAGGAAAGCGTTGGTTTGCCCCAGGACCTTCCTGTTTTTCTCGTGGCGGCCAGACTTGTGAAAGCAAAGGCGCAGCACCTGGTGGTCGAAGCCTTTCTGGAGCTTATAGAAGAGGGATTGGAGGTCGCGCTGATTCTAGCGGGAGGGCCGTTGGACTCCGATTACGCAAAAGAGCTGCAGGACAAGGTGGATGCAGCTGGGGTGACGCATCTGGTTCGGTTTTTGGGGCAAGTGGATGACACCCGCCCTTACCTGCGTTTGGCGGACGTGGTGATTAACAGTCGATTGAACGCCGAGCCGTTTGGTCTCTCTGTAATTGAGGCCCAGTTCCTGGAGCGCCCGGTTCTCGCTTACGCTTTAGGCGGTCCTTCGGAAACGGTGTTGGATGGCGAAACGGGCTGGCTGATCGAAGAGCCGACCAAAGACTGTTTCAAGAGAGGAGTCAGGCGTGCTCTGGAAGAACGCGACTCGTGGGGGGCCATGGGTGTCAGGGCGCGCGAGAGAGCGGTTCCCTTGTTTTCCTTGGGAGCGTCTTCGGACAATTACTTGAAACGAGTCGATCAAGCAAGGGGGAGCTTGGCCTAAGAGCTTCGCTAGAGCTCTCGCGAAAGCCCGGATACAGATGACGTTTTTGATCGATAGAATTTTTGCGCGTGTAGCGCCCCGGCATGGATTGGGGGCAGCCTTGCTGGTTGCCTGCATTTTTTCCGTCGCCGCTTCGCCAGCGGCAACGATTTCAATTCTTTCGCCCAACCCTGACTCGGTTTTCGTGGAAGGGGAGTCGATCAGGTTTCGTAGCCATATGCTCCCTTCCGCGGATGAGACTGCTGGTTATGAATACGTTTGGAGGTCCGACATCGATGGCGTTCTGGGGGATTTCATTGACGAGTGGCATACATCGGATCTTTCCGTGGGCTACCACACCATCAGCCTGATTGCCTACCAGAACGGCGAAACCGTGGCCACAGCTCGAATCAACTTGAGCATTCTTTCCAACATAGAACCCTATGTTTCCGTATCGATCAGCGAAGGAAACGGTCAGTACGTTTTGGGCGACCTCGTTTCGTTTGAGGCGGAGGCGATTGATTCGGAGGATGGCGACGTAACCGACCGGATCCAATGGAGTTCCAATCTGGATGGGCCGCTCGAAGGAAAGGGGCGTTACCTTTCGCTCGACAGTCTCTCGGCGGGCTTGCATCGCGTCCGCGCGAGCTCCACGGACTCTCGCGGGGCAGTCGGATATGGTGAGGTTGAGGTTTTCGTGGAAACGCCGCGGAGGACCTTCGTCTCGGAGGACTTCTCTCGGGAGAAGCTGGATCTCGATCTGTGGAAATTTCGGGATCCTGTTGGCGATGCGGGGTACGCCCTGGAAGGGGGCGTGCTGAAGATGACCGTGCCTCCGGGGCGCGACCATGACATATGGGTGGGCGGGAACCGAGCCCCAAGGGTCAGTCAGAGGATTTTGAATACGCCCTTTGGATTGCAAGCCAAGTTCGCTTCGACGCCAACGGAGCGTTTCCAAAGCCAAGGTTTGTTCGTAGAGCAGGATTCCAGAAATTTCATCCGCTACGATTTTTACTCAAATGGAACCGGCCTTTTCGTGTTTTGCGCCTCCTTTACGAATGGTAAGCCCAAAACCTTGTTCAACTCGAAGATTAGCCCTTCGGACCAATATTATTTGCGCATAGATCGTAGCGAATCGAAGCTCGTTTTCTACTATTCGTTCGATGGGCAGCGCTGGACCGAAGCTGGAGCTCTCGACCGAAACATGGACGTTGTAGAGGTGGGCGTGTACGCAGGCAATGCGTCAGCGGCTCGGTCGGATGCGCCTGGCTTTACGGCGGTAGTCGATTATGTGTTCAATGTGGAGAGTCCTATTTTCCCTGAAGATAGCGGCGGCCCCGACAGTTTGCCGCATGTCGTAGCAAGCCGAATCGGGAATTCGGGTCCTGTGGTGATAGGGCATTCGCTTCGACTTTCCGGAAGCGCTGTGGACGTGGAGGAAGGTTTGCTCGACGACGAGTTGGTTTGGATGTCCTCTTTGGATGGTGAGTTGAGCGTAACGGGCCCGACCGTCGAAATCATGGGCCTCTCGGAGGGGACGCACGAGATTTACGCGCTTTGCCGTGGGGTGGAGTCAGAGCGATTGTCGGTGGAAGTGGGCCCTGACCGGGCTCCCCAAGTGGTCATCGAAGAGCGGCAAGGTTTGGGCGCGGAAGGCAAGGTCGAAGGGCGGTACCTGCAAGCGTTCGTCACGGATGATGTAGACGAGGGGTTGGGCGCCGATGTGATTTGGGAATCCAGCTTGGCAGGCTTCTTTTCAGCCAAAGGAGGGGTTCTAGACTTACGCGGAATGAGTCCCGGCCTGCATCATATTCAAGCCTCGGTTAAAGATTCGGTAGGCAACTGGGGCTCTGGAAAGGCCAAGGTTTTGATACTGAGCGAGAGCGAGAAATTCGTATCGGATCGATTCAAGGAGGCTTCCTTCGACGAAAAGGTTTGGATGCAAATCGACCCGCTTGGAGACAGCCACTTCGCTTGCGAAGATGGGGCTCTTTCGATTTTCGTTCCGAGCGGCTCTAGCCACGATGTTTGGGAAAACGGAAATTTGGCACCTCGCCTGATGCAGCGGGTGCGTGACGAGGATTTTTCCCTGCAAGTCAAATTCGATGCCTTGCCAAGCAAGCAGTTCCAGAGCCAAGGGATTATATTGGAGGAGGATGCCGATAACTTTATCCGCTATGACTACTATTCGAATGGCAGGGATTTGTATGTTTTTTGCGCGGTCTTTGTGGATGGAGATCCCAAGGTTGTCTTCAACGAAACGGCTCGGGGTTCGGATTCGCTCCATCTAAAGGTCGTTCGAGCTGGAAGCTCCTATCGTTTTCACAGCTCGCCCGACGGCGAGGATTGGCTCCTGAATGGCACTCTGGAGAATGACATGGATTTGGAGATGGCGGGGGTTTTCGCTGGCAATGCGAAGGATGCTGCCTCGCCGGCCTTTATCGCAAAGGTGGACCACGTACTCTACGAAGCAAGCGATGCGAACGATTTGCTCGCTGCGACGGCTGAGGAAGAAGACGAGAGCGTGGTGAATTCGGGGAGGCGGTCGGCCCCATTTTAGCATGCGCTTTTTTAAGCAGCTTGGAGTCGCGTTAATAATGAAAACTAGATAGATTGATGGCTAATAACATAATTACCTTTAGTGCCCTGATTCGTGGGATTATATATAACAATGCGACGGCGATTAAGAGTTTCTTTCATCGACCGACGAGGCAGAGCTACCTCGAGTCCGTAAGAACTTATCAGGACATTTACCTTCGGGAGCCGCATCTGCGTCGCGTTAGCGCCGCGGAGCTGATCGACGAATCTGAGGCGATAGAGCTGACCCGCTGTATTCGCAACGAGTGGCAAACGACGCTTGTTGAGTTGGCGGTGATCGTTGGATTTGTTAAGAAGCGAGCTCCGAAGTCGGTATTCGAGATCGGCACGTTCGACGGGAGGACGACTTTGGCGATGCACTTGAATAGTCCCGACTCCCAGATTCATACCATCGATCTACCTGGTGGCACGGAAAACTCTCCGGGGGGGAACGAGCCCGGATACTTATTCCACGACCGTCAGCTGGACGGTAAAATAAAGCAGCTCTACGGAAACACGCTGACCTTCGACTTTTCGCCGTGGTGGGGCACCCAGGACTTCGTCTTTGTGGACGCCGGGCATAGCTACGAAAACGCCTTGGCCGACTCGAAGACGGCCCTGTACCTGATCGAGGGGCGGGAAGGAGCTATTCTTTGGCATGACTATGCGGTGATGCCAGGGGTGACCAAGGCGGTCGAAGAGGTCATGGGACATGTAGAAAGCCCCGTCGAATTCCTCTGGATCGAGGGAACTTCGCTTGCCCTTCTGATTTGCAATTCGGGCTCCCCTTTGCGGCTTGATAGCGAGTATTCCCGGACTTCTCTTCCGGAGGAGGCCCTGCCGGCCGCGGTGGAGAAAACGGTCTAACATTGCGTATCCAAATCGCTGTTACATGAAATCGAACTTTAAAACGACTCAAGGATGAACGCCAGGGAAAACGCGCCGCGCGTCAGTTTGGGAATGCCCGTTTACAACGGGGCGAATTTTGTAAGGGAAGCGATCGCTTCCTTGCTTGAGCAAACGTTTCGGGACTTCGAGCTCATCATAGTCGACAATGCTTCGACGGACGATACGGAAGCGATCTGCCGCGGCTTTGCCGAAGCCGATGAACGGATTCGTTTTTATAGGAACAGCGAGAACATTGGGGCGGGGAAGAATTTCAATCTAGCGGTGACCTACGCCCGCGGGGAGTACTTCAAATGGGCTGCCCATGACGATCTTTGCCATCCGCGATTCCTCGAGGAGTGCGTCGAGGTGATGGATCGCAATCCCGACGCGGCATTGGCTTATCCCAAGTCGAGAATTATCGACGCGGCTTCTAATTTCGTCGATAGCCCGTACGTCGTTTCCGAAGGGACGAACGACGAGGATCCGGTTGTAAGGTTCAAGGGACTGGTGAAGCCTCATGTGTGTTATCAGGTTTTCGGTTTGATGCGCTTGTCGATCCTGAGGCAAACGCCGCTGATCGGTCTCTACGCTCGGGGGGACGAGATTCTCATGTGCTGGCTAGGCTTGCGCGGCCGCTTCGTGCCGATCGACGAGTTCTTGTTCTATCCGCGCAAGCATGAAGCCCAGTCGATGTCGTTCCTCGGAAACCGGAAGAGGACGTCGGCGGACTTCGTCGCTTACAGCGTCTGGTTTGATCCCAATTGGCGAAACCGTCTGGTCTTCCCTTGGTGGAGGAGTCTGCGCGAGTTGATTTGGTGCGTGCTGAAGGCGCCGATTTCCATCGGCGGGAAGATTCGTTGCCAGCTGGTGGTGTTGCGTTGGGCGATTTCCCGGAAGCGTTCCCTATTGCGGGACGTGGTCTTGCAGATGAAGGTCTTGGCCGCCTCGTTTGCTCCAGCTAGGGAGCGTTCGGACAAGAGCCCGAGTTGAAACCTTGGATGAAGAGTCGAGCTAGGGTTGCCTCATGGGGCGAGTTGATATGAGGCGTCGAGATGCGAAGGCGGATTTGCTCTTTGAGACGAAGCACCTCGAAGATGATTTGAAGAAAAAGGCGGTTCGCGGTGGGTCGTTTACGGCGAGTTCCCAAGCGATCAATATGCTCTTGCGGCTCCTTTCGACCGCGGTCCTCGCCAGGTTGCTGACGCCCGAAGACTACGGACTTATCGGAATGACTTTGGTGGTGACTGGCCTTGCTCGGGTGTTGGGGGACGGCGGGGGATTCCTCTACGCTACTTTGCAGAAGAAGACGCTGAGCCACGAGGAGGTTTCCTTGCTGTTCTGGGTCAACCTGGCGATCGGTTTAACGGTGGCCATTGCATTGATCGTGGTTTCGCCCGTCATTTCCATGGTTTTCGACGAGTCGCGACTGACCCCATTGCTGTGCCTGCTTTCGTTGTCGTTCTTTTTTGGTGGGCTATCCGTGCAGCACAAGGCCTTGCTGCGGCGCCAAATGATGTTCGGCAAGATTTCGGTTGTCGATATCGGCTCAACCTGCGTGGGCCTAGGAATCGGAATCGGCATGGCGTATCAAGGATTTGGATATTGGTCGTTGGCGGGAATGGAAATCGGTATCGCCTTGAGCAGTACCTTGTTGACTTGGGCGTTCATGCGTTGGGTGCCATCGCGGCCAAGGCGCGTCGAGGGCATGGACTCCACCTGGAAGTTCGGCGGCAACATATTCCTTTTCAACTTGGTGAACTACTTTACGCGCAATGCGGATAACGCCTTGATCGGTTGGTATTGGGGAGCCAGCGCCTTGGGTCTGTATTCTCGGGCCTACAGCCTTCTTATGCTGCCGATTCGCAATATGAACGCGCCGTTTTCCGCGGTAGCAATTCCCACTTTGTCGAGGGCGGCAGCAAACCCTGCCAAGTTGAAGAGGTTCTTTCTCGGAGCGGTTTCAATGGTATCCGCTTTGTCGATACCAGTTGTTGTGGGGGCGACGGCTTTTGCGGAGGACCTCGTTCTTTTATGGTTGGGCGAGAACTGGATGGCGACTGCCGACATTTTCAGGATACTCTCCATACCGGCTTTCCTGTTCGGGGCCACTCAGCCTTTGGCTTGGTTGTTCGTGGTTATGGATCGAACGAGCGTGATGCGGAACATCGGCTTCGTGGCGGCCCCTGTGAATGTCGCTGCATTTGCCATTGGATTGCCGTATGGACCGGAAGGGGTCGCGATTGGCTATACGATCAGTTCGTGCCTTATGTTTTTCCCTCTAGCCCTTCTGGCCTTGAAGGGTTCAGGCGTCAGCCTCTGGGAGGTGCTTAAGAGCTGGAAGGAGCCTTTGGTTTCATCGGTTCCGGGCGTCCTTCTGGGGTACCTGATAAAAGAATGGGGAGGGGGCAGTAATCCAATTGTGATGGCATTCCTGTCGCTCGGTGTGTTCGCGTTGAGCTATGTGTTGGTGATGACATTATTTTTCGGATGGGTCGATCGGGTGAAGTCATGGTATTCGCTTAAGCAAGGGAAAGGCGAAGGAGTTGAAACGAATCAAAGTCGGGTATCGGTATGAGTGAATCTGTTTGTAGTGACGTGGATCGGGAGCAGCAGAAGGTTGTAGATCCGAACTTTTTAGTGATCGGCGCTCAGAAGGGCGGCACGAGCTGGTTGGCGAACATGGTCAAGCAACATCCGGACGTTTTTGCTCCGGAGGTTAAGGAGCAGCACTTCTTCAACTTGCGTGAAAATTACGATCGAGGAATCGAATGGTACCGTTCGAAATTCGAGGGTCGGCGAAATCAGAAGGCGGTCGGCGAATTCACTCCGAATTACTTGTGGATCTGTCCCAACCAGCAGGAGATCGATGATATAGGCGTGATCCCCAACATTCCGGAAATCGTTCATCAGCACTATCCGGACCTGAAGCTGATCGTTAGCCTTCGCAATCCTGTGGATCGAGCGGTGTCCGCCTATTACCACTTTATTCGTACCCGAAAAATCCCGCCGACCAGCAAGATTCTGGAGATAGGCCATACCAACGGGATTATCACGATGGGCGACTACAAGGAGCATTTGTTACGCTGGCTCGAGTATTACCCGATAGAGCGTTTTCACTTCATTATCTACGAGGAGGATATCGCGCGCAATAAGAGCGAATGCCTGCGAAGGGTTTTTCGGTTCCTGGAGATCGACGAGACCTTCGAGCCAGCGAATCAAAAGTCCAAGGTCAACGCCCGCCTGGGGCATCTCTACATGTGGATCTATTATTATGCTCCCTTGTTCGCTCGAGGGCTTTTCAAGCTGTTGCCCTTTTTGCGTCCGGTGAACTTTCCGAAGATCACGGTTTCGGAATCGGAAATCGCCCAGCTGAAGGCTCGCTATCAAGAAACGAACAAGGGCCTCGCCGAGCTGATTGGTCGCCCCTTGCCGTGGTAGTGGTCGAGGACCGCCCGGAGGCGGGTGAAGTGCTTCAAAGGCGCCTCTTTTAAATCAATTTGTTGCCAAAAGTTTTCTTGAATAAAGCAACCCTCGTAGGGGCTTGGCTCAGATCTACTCACTGTGTCATAGGGGCCCCCCCCATAAGGGTCTGGAGGATGAGTTATTCATTGAACGAAGGGCGATTTTTATATGTTTTTTATAGGTGCCGAGCGGCCAGTGGCGTCGCTGTTGCTTGGTGGTATCTCAACATCCAACTCTTTGATACTGCGTTGAAAAGGAAGCTAGAATTCTATTTTTCACGGAAAGGCATGTGCTACCTTGCTTTTGTCGCGCTTTGGTGCGGGCTTTTGGGCGAGGCGCGCGGCCAGACCTTGAGACATCCGGAGCCGGGAGACGTTTTCAAGGATCACAAGCTGGTCAATCCGGGGAACACTTGGCGGGTAACGGATCCGAACGCTACCAACGAGCGGGCCATTCTGACTCTACCGAATCAAGTGTATGGCATCCCAGTCGAGGACCTTCAGGGGGCGATTCGAGCTGAGCTGATCATCGACTACTGGGGAGGCCATTCCGGCACGGACAAGCGGCAAGTTCGCTTCAACGGGAACGCGTGGCTCGACATCCCTGACATCGTGACAGGCACGCCTAATCCGAACTGCTATCTCCAGATGGTGAATTTCGTGGTCGACGTTCCGCTGTCGAACCTCGTGCAAGGAACGAACCTGCTGGAAGGCCTGGCGGGGCCGCAGATTTGCTACGGCTTCAACTGGGGCATGTGGGGCATGTACGGCGCGGTTCTCCGAGTCTATTACGATCCAGAGGCAAAGGATCACCCGACTGGCGGTATCACCTCGCCACGCTCTGGCGACACGGTGGGGGAAGAGCCTTGGGTCAGGGTGAACGCATCCAGCACGGTGGGTGTGGCTTCCGTCGATATTTTCGCCCACTACAACGGCTTCGATCCCGATGGCGACGGCAAGTTCTTGGATTGGAACATGGGCTACCGGGAGGGCGCGAAGTTGCTGGAGCACGTAGGCACGGACAGAACGAGTCCGTTTGCTCAGATCTGGAGAACGAACCTCGTCCCGGACCAAGCGGCGGGGACCATCAAGTTCAAGGCCCATATCACCGACAACTCAGGCTATACTTTCGTCACCGACGAAGTTTCGGAGGTCACCCTTTTGCGTGAGGGCGTCTCGGTTAGGATGTATCGCAGCTCGGGCAGTCCCGAGAATTTCATCGTTCGCGACCATGTTACGGAAGAGGTCTACTTCACCATTCCTGAGGACGACGACCTGAGCAAGATCGAGGGAGCCGCTCTCATCATGCGAACCTGGAACGGTCTCGACCACCACGGCATCAGGAAGCTGAACGACTTCACCTTTCCCTTGTTTGGCAAGGACCACCGCCCAAGCATCGACAAGCTGCCGGTGGGCGACGGCAGCGCCCTGAAGAACGGCTTAAACGTATTGAGTTTATACTCCGCTGAGGAGGAAGAGCACGGGATGGATGTGCTTTGGCCGGGGCCGGTTTTAATCGCGCGCTACAACACTGATCCGCGGGCTCCGACGAAGTTTCCGGGCATGTTCGGATTTGAGGCCGAAGAGGGCGACGCGATTGTCGACTCGACCAACAACGGCAACGGGAGGCGAATCATCGGCGACGTCTCGCGCACGAGCAACGGCCGCTTCGGAAACGGGCTGTCGTTCGATGGGACCAGCGGATACGCGGATCTGGGAGTGATCAACTTTTCAGGCGACGAGTTTACCTTGTCCATGTGGGCGCACGTCGCTGCGGACACGGATCCCTTTGCCCGCTTGTTTGCGAAGGCCATTGGCACGAATCCGACGGAAGGCAACGTGATCGTGTCTCTCGACAACGGCGATGGCCTGCGCTTCCGACTGGCGACGGACACGGGAGGGTTCTCGGACGTCGTCACGCACAACGCTTTGACCTTGGATGCATGGAATCACATTGCGGTGACTTACGACGGTGCCTTCATGCGGATATATGTGAACGGGGTGCAGCGTCGCAATGGTCCCCGCACCGGAAATGTCTACAACGGCTCGAACGTGCCTGCCTGGCTGGGTGACAATCCCGGCGGCGACCGTCGTCCCTTCAAGGGGCGGATCGACGAAGTGCGGCTGTATTCCATCGCTCAGACGGTCGAGCAGATCCGGGTAGACATGGAAACGGCGGTGACGGATTCGGATCTGCGAGCGCCGACGATCCCCGGTAATCTCACCGCGGTCCTCACTTCGAATTCGACCAGCCGTTTGACTTGGGAGCCTTCGATCGACGAGATCAGCGTCGATCGTTATCGCATTTTCCGCAACGGCATCGAAATCGATAAGACAAACTCGGCCGTCTACGAAGACACGTTTCTGCTCCCTAACCGGACCTACACCTACACTGTCTCGGCGGTGGACTTCCAAGGGAACGAATCGCCCTTGTCCAACGGCTCGAACGTAACGACGCCACCGGACCTCCAGCCTCCCACGACGCCTCGCAACCTCAGCGTGACCGCCTCCTCCTATCGAGCGAACTTGAGTTGGGCGGCGTCCATCGACGATACGGGGATCGCCTCCTATAAGATCTTTCGCAACGGCAAGGAGGTCGCGTCGGCGAACAACACTTTCTATAGCGACAACGGCTTGGAGGTGCAGACGACCTACGTCTATCAAGTCATGGCCGTGGACTATATCGGCAACTTTTCGGGCCTCTCCGAACAGATCGTAGTGACCACCTTGCCGGAGCCGCGCAACCCCTCGCTCTTCCTAGGTTTGCCGTTCGAGCAGGAGAGCGGAAGCATCGCGGTCGACAGCTCTGGCTATCGAAATGACGGGATCATATCCGGCGGCGTGCGCCGTTCGGACGAGGGATACTTCGGCGACGCTCTCGATTTCGGGGGTGGGGGCGGACTCGTCGATTTGGGCAAGTTGGATATTCCAGGCTCGGAGACGACGATCGCTGCTTGGGTCAAGGCCGACGACTTTGGAATTCGGGACGCCCGTATCATTTCCAAAGCCATTGGTTCGGCGGACAACCAACACTATTGGATGATCAGTACGATTCCGAGCAACGGCGGGATCAAGTTGCGTGGCCGATTCAAGACAAACGCCGGAGCCACGCGCACGCTTCTGGGGGCTACCGACTTGGTCGCGGGCGAATGGATGCACGTGGCCATGGTGTACGACGGCTCCTTCATTCGGCTGTACCTGAACGGGGTGCTTGATTCCGAGTTGGAGCATGGTGGCGAAATTGCCCAGAATGCGAATGTACCGGTAGCGATCGGCAATCAGCCGCAGGGGGGACGTGGATTCGATGGCTTGATCGACGAGGTCAAAATTTACTCCGTGGCCTACGATGCGGAGGGGATTGCCGCCCTGATGAACGAAAAGCTGCCAGGTCCCGGTGGCGCGAACCTGCCGCCGGAGATCAGCGACATTGCCGACCAGACGCTGAGTGGTGGCGAAACGCTGCCGACAATTCCATTTTCCATAGACGACGTTGGCACGCCTGTAGAGGAGCTCGTCCTCACGGTTGCCTCTAACAATTCCAACTTGCTTCCCACGAGCGCGATCGCGCTTGCCGGCACGGGAGCGAGTCGTAGTGTCACACTGACTCCCATCGAGGGAGTGACCGGATCCGCGAAAGTTACTTTGACGGTCAGCGACGGCGAGGCCGAGGCGAAGGAAAGTTTCACGCTGCGCGTGGTCACGCCCGGCAACACCCCGCCAGTCATCAGCGACATTCCCAATCAATCGATGGAGCAGGGGGATGTCATAGAAGGGATCGCCTTCACTCTGTTTGACGCGGGAACGGCTGCCGAGGATCTGGGCCTAACGGTGGCGACGGAAAATCCCAAGCTGATTCCGCTCGAAGGCCTTGTCCTTGGTGGAAGCGGATCGGAGCGAACGCTGTCGATCGCTCCGGCCCCTGGATTCTCCGGCAAGACGACGATCCTCCTGACGGTGGATGATGGCGAGTACTTCGTCGAGCAGCAGATCGAAGTCGAAATCTCGCCGCCTTTCGAGACGAGCCTTTGGTTGGGACTGCCTTTCGAAGAGGAATTTGGAACCATCGCCTTCGACATCTCGGAACACCGCAACGAAGGGGTCCTAGGAGGGACGATCGAACGAATCGCCGAGGGCCAGCTGGGACGCGCTTTGCGCTTTTCGGGCGACGGCGAGTCTGTGGACTTGGGAAGTCTGGATATCTTCGGCTCGCAGATGACCATCGCGGCGTGGATTCGCCCGGACGATCTCAACGCGCCAGGCGACCGTATCATCTCCAAGGCGACAGGAGAGCAGGAAGACAAGCACTTCTGGATGCTCAGCACGCATCGAACGAATCAGGGGACTAAGCTGCGGGCTCGCTTAAAAACTTCCAGCGGTGGAACCGAAACGCTGGTGGGCTCCACCAACTTGCTCCAAGGCGAGTGGATACACGTCGCTGCGACCTACGACGGCGCGGAGTTGAAGCTATTCCTGAACGGCCAGGAGGACGGTTCCTTGTTCATGAACGGGCAGATCGCCGAGAACTCCACGGTCCCGGCCGCGATCGGCAATCAGCCCCAGGGCGGCAACAATTTTGTGGGATTGATAGACGAGGTTCGCATCTACAGCCAGGCTCTGAACTCCTCGCAGCTCCAGTCGATCATGACCGAGCACCTGGTGCCGCCAAACGTGGCTCCGATCATCTCTGAAATCTCGGCTGAAAACATTCCCGTTAACAGCGCGTCGTCGATTCCTTTCACGGTCGCGGATGCGGAGACTGCTCCTTTCTTGCTCGAGGTTTCGGCCACATCGAGCAACCCGACTCTCATCCCCAACAGCGGATTGGTCGTGGGAGGCGCCGGAAACAACCGCACCTTGACGATCACTCCCACCGCCAACCGCTCAGGCAACGCCCAGATCACTGTCACTGTGGACGACGGTGAACGCATGACTTCTCAAACCTTCTCGGTCGTGGTGGTGACGCCGGGCAATACCAAGCCCACCATTTCCGCGATCGGCGATGTTTCGATCATCGCGGATTCCTCGACCGGTCCGATCCCGTTTTCGATCGACGATGCTCTGACCGACCCGGCGAATTTGGCTCTCACGGCAGAATCGGACGATCCGGACTTCGTTCCACCGTCCGCTATCACCTTCGCTGGCAGCGGATCCAACCGGACCATCGAAATCCGACCGGTTGCCGGCGCGAGAGGACCAGCCACCATTACGGTGCGAGTGAGCGACGGTGAGTTCGAGGTTGAGGAAACCTTCGAGTTGTCGCTCTACACGCCGGTGCATCCCGACTTGTGGTTAGGACTGCCGTTCGAAGAAGAGGAAGGCTCGGCGGTCGTCGACATCTCCTTGTACGGCAACGACGGCAGCCTGACGGCTGGGGTAAGCCGCGCGGTTTCGACGGAGCGCGGAGGCAACTTAGTCTTCTCGGGTCGAGGCGGTCATGTAAACTTGGGGCCCTTGGACATACCGAGTTCGCGGGTTACTTTGGCTGCTTGGATCAGGCCCGACTACTATGGCATTCCCGATGGGCGGATCATTTCGAAGGCCACGGGCCTGACCGATAACCAGCATTTCTGGATGATCAGTACCATCGATGTGGAAGACGAAACGCGCATCAGGGTGCGTTTCAACACATCCACAGGCGTGGGCACGCTCGTGGGCGAGTCCGATATTCCAGTCGGCGAATGGACCCACGTCGCGGCGACCTACGACGGCGCTGCGATCCGCCTTTATATCGATGGTTCGCTGGACGGCGAGTTGCCTTGGTCCGGTTCCATGACGCAGGACCCGAACGTTTTGGCTGCGATTGGAGACCAGCCGCAAGGCGGCCGCAATTTCGACGGATTGATCGACGACGTGCGTATCTACACGCGAGCTCTCGCTGACGCGGAGGTGGGTACGATCATGAATGGAGTGCTGCCCGTGCCCAACGCGCCCCCGACCATCAGTTCCATCCCAAACCAGACGGTCCTCGTCGATAACGCGACGGATGAAATTGTCTTTGCGGTGGGCGACGTAAAAACATCCCCCTACCAGCTCGACGTGACTGCTGTATCCGACAATTCGATACTCGTGCCGCAGCAAGGGATCGAGCTTGGACACTCGGGCGGCGCTCGCTACGTAAAGATCACGCCGCGAGCTGGAGAGACGGGGAATGCGTGGATCACCCTTTCGGTGAGCGACGGCGAATTTACTGTCGAGGAATCCTTCCTAGTCGCTGTAGTGACGCCAGGCAACTCAGCGCCGACAATCAGTGAAATCCTCGACCTGAAAATCATCCCGGATTCCACCACCGGACCCGTTACCTTTACCATTGGCGATACCGACACGGACATTTCGCAGCTTAGTGTTTCGGCGACCAGCGACAATGCGACGCTCCTTCCGCCAGAAAACATAGCCACGGGCGGAAGCGGCAGCACCCGTTCGGTCACCCTGACGCCGGCTCCCGGCCGAAACGGCGAAGCGGTCGTATCGGTATCCGTTCATGATGGCGAGCTGACGACCGTCGAGAATTTCACCCTTCGCGTGGAAGCGGCGGTCCACCCCAGCTTGATTGTTGGCCTGCCCTTCGAGGAAAGCGAAGGCGACACGGTCTTCGACATTTCAGCCAATAAAAACAACGGGCAACTCACCTCAGGAGCCAAGCGCTCGGAGCTTGGTTACAATGGGAACTCCGTCGTCTTTTCCGGCAATGGCGGCCATGTGAACTTGGGGAAAATCGATATTCCCGGCTCGGCTATGACTCTGGCTGCTTGGGTCAATCCGGATGATTATGGGGTCAGCGACGCTCGCATCATCTCCAAGGCATCCGGAACCTCCGACAACGAGCACTACTGGATGATCAGTACCACTGCGGTCGACGGGGAAATCCGTCTCCGACTGCGTTTGAAGACCTCGGATGGAAACACCAAGACCTTGGTGGGCACTACGAACCTGCTTACGCTCGAAGATTGGTACCATGTCGCGGCGACCTACGACGGCGAATACATGCGCCTTTTCATCGATGGCGTAGTGGACGCGGAACTACCGGCGGTCGGAAAGATTATTCAGAACTCGAACGTGTCGGCCGCCTTGGGCGACCAACCGCAGGGCGGCAACAATTTCGACGGACGGATCGACGATCTCCGCATTTTCTCCATCGCTCTCAGTTCCTCGGAGCTGCAGGACTTGATGGCAGGTGTCTTGGAGGTGCCGAATACCGGACCTTCGATCAGCGAGATCGCGGATCAAAACGTATTCCGTGACGCGGTCACAGATCCGATTCGTTTTACGATCGAAGACGTAGAGACAACCGGGTACTTGCTCGAGGTTTCGGCGAGCTCCGACGATGCGACGCTGCTGCCGCCGCAGGGAATCACTTTGGCGGGAGCGGGGCCGACTCGAGAACTCATTCTCAGACCTCAGACCGGCCTGACAGGCATCGTGAACGTCACTGTCAGAGTGAGCGATGGCGAGTTCGAAGCCAGCGAAACCTTTGTGCTACGGGTGGTGACCCCTGGCAACAAGCCGCCTTCTATCAACCCCTTCGAAGACATCGTGATCGATTTTGGCGGTTCCAGCGACCCGATTCCCTTTAGCGTTGCTGACTCGGAAACCGCATCCGCTGATTTGCTCGTTACCGCCCGCTCGGACAACGATGTATTGGTTCCAGCAGACAGCATCGTGCTGGGAGGCAGTGGTGCCAGCCGGACGATGACGATAACACCGGCGGCTATTCAGGGCGCTACCTCGGTGATCACGGTCACGGTGAGTGACGGCGAGCTGATTTCCTCCGAATCCTTCGAAGTGACGGTCAATCCTCCCTTCGATGAAAGCCTTCTCCTTGGCTATCCGTTCGAAGGAACGTCCGCGACGGTATTCGACATTTCGCCAAACCTCAACAATGGAACGATGAGGGGTGACGCCGAACGCGTATTGGGAGGCAAATACGGACGAGCGCTGCGCCTGAGCGGACGCGGGGGGCAAATAGACTTGCACAGCATGGACATTCCGGGCTCCAGAATGACCATCGCGACATGGATCAAGGCTGACGACTTTGGTATCCAGGACGCCAGAATTGTCTCCAAAGCGAGTGGCGAAGGAATCAACGACCACTATTGGATGATTAGCTCCTCGCCTGTCCGTGGCACCGATAGGCTGAGAATGCGTTTGAAAACGCGTAATGGCGTGACGAATACGCTTATCGGTTCAACTCCTCTAGAGGAAGGCGTATGGACCCATATCGCGGTTACCTTCGACGGTTCGCTTCTGCGTCTGTTCGTGAACGGGGTGGAAGACGGCTTGCTTCCCTTGAACGGCGAGATCGCCCAGGATGCCGGAGTGGCGGCAGCGATCGGCGACCAGCCCGATGGGCAGCACAATTTCGATGGATTGATCGACGATTTTAGAATCTACACGCAAGCGCTCTCGGCGATCGAGATCCAGGAGATCATGGCGACTCCGCTGGTCGATGTCGGCTACCTCAACCATGCTCCCGCGCTCTCAGCCATTCCCGATCAAGAAATCTATGCGGGATCGCGCACGGGTGAAATAGATATCGCGGTGAGCGATGTTGAGACGCCCGCGGAATCGCTAGTTGTAAGTGTCGAATCGAACAACCAGTTGCTCGTTCCGAGCAGCTCCCTCGTCATGAGCGGTACGGGAGCTGCGCGAACCCTTGTCGTCAGCCCGACGGTCGGCACCTACGGTCAAGCGATCGTGACGGTGACGGTCGACGATGGCGAGGCCCAGACGAGCGAGTCGTTCCGTCTCACGGTCAAGGATGCCAAAGGCCGCGGCGGCTGGTGGAATGCCGCATGGGCCTACCGCATGCCGCTCTCGGTGAGCGCCAACGGCGTTGACCGTCGCGACGCGATCGCAGAGCTCCCGGTGGATTTAACGGCTGCTCTCGACGAAATTGCGACGGTGGAAGCGGTGGATATCTCCACCTTGAGACTCGTCGAGGTCGACTCCTCGGACTTGATTCTAGACGACCAGGTGCCGTTCCAGTTTGACCCGTCGGCTGAATTTGACGCGACGACGAACGCGACTGGAAACCTGATATTGAAGTTGGAAGGGGCAACCCCTGGCGACGCGATTCGCTACTACCACCTGTACTTTGCCCCAGCCGGCTCGGAGGCCTTTGCGTGGGAGCCCGAGGTTGAGGTGCGGGTGCGAGACGACGTGATCGACGAAGGGCAAATTTCGGTTCGCGTCGATACGCTAGAAGGATCCCTGTATTACCACAAGCTAGGCGCTGGATTCTCAAGTTGGGATGACAAGGACGGTATCGACTGGATCGACTACCATCCCACTGGCGGTTCGTCGGGTAACTACCGCGGCATTCCCAACATGGTTTTCCCGGAAGGTTACTTCCATCCGAGCAGCGAAGCCTCTTCAACGACTGTGGTGCACGAAGGTCCATTGAAGGCGACCCTGCACTCCCGCTCGCTCGACGGTAAGTGGGAAAGCCAGTGGGAATTCTTTGGATCCCACGTGCGGATGACGGTCTTGAAGGCGGACCATTCCTACTGGTTCCTCTACGAGGGCACGCCGGGCGGCGTGCTTGACGGCAACGACGTGGTCGTGCGCTCGGATGGCGAATCTGTCACCGCGAACCAGTCCTTGAAGGGAGACGTTGTCGGTGGAGATGAATGGTATTTTATAGCGGATGCCGATCAGGCCCGCTCGATCTACTTCGCTTTGCACGAAACCGATGGCGCTTTCGACACTTACCAAGATCTTGACGGTCGGATGACGGTACTTGCGTTCGGGCGAAATGGATTAGGCGTTAATCCAGAGCTCAACGGTACGCCAAAACGCTTTACCATGGGACTTGTCGATCAGACAGAGTACGGTCCGATGCGCGAAGCGATCGAATCGAGTTATAAGGATTTTGGATACGAGACGAGGACCGTCGAAATCGCTTCCGACGCGAACAATGCTCCTCTAGTTGAAATCGCTCCGCTCGGTAATGGGGCTGAGTTTGGCGAAGGGGATTTGATCGCGCTGCAAGCAACGGCCCTGGATTTGGAAGACGGAGATGTGACGGCATCGATTGTTTGGTCTTCGACCTTGGACGGTTTGATATCAGGCGCTGGCGGTAGTGCTTCGACGAATACGCTTTCTGTCGGAACTCACGAAATTCGAGCAACTGCCACGGACTCTTTGGGCTACAGTTGGTATGACTCCGTGGAGGTGGTCGTCCATCCGAACCAAGAGCCGCGAGTAACCATTGCGTCGCCGTTGGATGAAGCGTTTTTCCTCGCTGGGGAAGAGATTGTATTCACTGGTTCTGCGACGGACCCCGAGGATGGGGACGTGACTTCGAGCCTGAAATGGGTATCTGACATTGACGCTGGCGAGTCCTTCGGAGCGACTGTTTCCACGTCGAATCTGTCTGTAGGCGTTCACACGATTACGGCGACGGCGGTCGACACTCACGACCTCGTCGGCTCGAATTCTATCACCGTGACGGTAGCGGACTCGAGTTCGCGACCCGTTGTTTCAATTGATTCGCCGACGGCCGCAGCAGGCTTCGACGAGGGCAGTCCCGTTGTATTTGCCGCGACGGCGATTGACGCGGAGGACGGTGACCTGTCATCCGGCGTCGCTTGGAAGAGCAACATCGATGGAAACTTGGGCACGGGCAGGACGATTTCGGTCGATGACTTGACGGCGGGAATCCATACGATAACGGCCACGGTTTCTGATAGCGGATTGTTGCCCGGATCGAGCTCGATCTCAGTCACGATCAGAGGGGTAAGCGCTTTGCCGGTGGTCGACATTCGCTCTCCGGAGGGTGGTTTATTCTTCACCGAAGACCAAACGGTCGTCTTCTCGGCGAGAGCGACTGATGCGGAGGATGGGGAACTGACCCCGCAGATCGAGTGGATATCGAGTCTGGACGGCGTGATCAATGAGATCGGTGGGGACTTCGCCACTTCGGATCTATCGGTGGGGCAGCACGTGATCACGGCGCAAGTGACCGACGCGGGCTACCAAGTAGGTTCAGACTCGATCGAGCTCACGATCAGCGGAATATCCCAACCTGCAAACGTAAGCATCCTATCCCCGGAAGAGATCTCCTTCGTCAAGGAAGGCGACCAGGTCGTTTTCTCTGCGGTGGCCAGCGATCCAGAAGATGGGGACCTCTCGGGATCAATCGTGTGGACATCGAACCTTGACGGATGGATGGGCGAAGGGGGCACGGTCTCCGCGGCTACGCTCTCGAAAGGATTGCACACCGTAACCGCCGCGGTGCTCGACTCAGGTTTCCAACGAAGCTCCGATTCAGTGACCATTGGGGTTGGTTCGGACAGCCAGCCTCCGCAGGTCTCGATCTTTGCCCCTCTCGAGGGCGCCCGTTTCAATGAGCGTCGTAGGATCGATTTTGTGGCGACCGCGCAGGACCCCGAGGACGGCGATGTCACGGATACGATCAGTTGGCGCTCGAACATCGACGGACCTCTAGGCGCGAGCGGAGGCGAACTCTCGATCAGCACGCTTTCGGTAGGCGTTCACACGGTGACGGCGACCGCGATCGATTCCGGTTTCGAGCCGGGCTCCGCGTCGGTGACGTTCATGGTGCGTGAGGTGAGCTTGCCGCCGACCGTTGTGATTGAACAACCCGCTAGCGGGTCCGTATTCACTTTGGGCGATCGAATCGATTTTCTGGCGAACGCTTCAGACAAGGAAGATGGAGATGTCTCCTCGGGGATCGAATGGTACTCTAATATAGACGGACGGATCGGAACGACGGGATCGTCCATCAGCTTGGATAGTCTGTCGGTAGGGGTGCACACCATCACGGCAAAGGCATTCGATTCGGGGCTGCTAGACGGCTCCGCCGAAATCGAGCTCATCGTGCGAAGCGAGAGCGGTCTGCCTGTGGTCGAGCTGTTCTCGCCCGAAGAAGGCGAGTTTTTCGCCGTGGGTGACATCGTCTCCTTGGAGGCGATTGCGACTGACCCGGAGGACGGCGATATCACTTCGACGATCGTTTGGAAGTCGGACTTGGACGGCCGCATCGAAGGTCAAGGTGGACTGGTCTCTACCACCAAGCTCTCCGTAGGCGTCCATACGATTACGGCCACGGCGCTCGATTCTGGATTCCAGCCGGGTTCCTCTTCGCGGCGCGTGGCGGTCAGCGCGGAAAGCGATGCTCCGGTTGTTGTGATAAACGACCCGCTGGATGGGGCCCAATTCTACCAAGGTGAAGCCATCGAATTTGTGGCCACTGCGCAGGATGCGGACGATGGTGATGTTTCAGAGTCGGTGACTTGGACATCCAGCATTGACGGCGAGCTAGAGGAAAGGGGCGGCACGGTTTCGATCTCGGACTTGTCGGTCGGCAATCATGTGATCACCGCGACTGGAGTGGACTCCGGCTTCTTGCCAGGTTTCGCGAAGGTAGAAATTACCGTGCGCCGCGATACGGCCTTGCCTCAGGTTACCATACGACGCCCCACCGCAGGAGCGGTCTACGAGCAAGGCTCGGTCATCAATTTGGAAGCTGTGGCGATCGACGCCGAAGACGGCGATATCAGCTCAGGCATCCGGTGGCACTCCAGTTTGGACGGACCGTTTGACGAGACGGGCCGCCGCTTCTCGACTCCTGCGCTCTCTCCCGGCATACACACCGTTACGGCGTCTGTATTGGATTCTGGACTACAATTGGGAGAAGCTTCGGTAACGTTTGAAATTGAGCCGCTCGTAGGGCAGCTGCTGTCCGACGATTTCAGTGGTGACGGTCTTGACGAAGGCATTTGGCAAGTAGTCGATCCGGTCGGCGACGCGATCATTTCAACAGATGGCGGCTCCTTGCGGATACATCTGCCTGCAGGTTCGGATCATGACATTTGGACAGACGGAAACCGCACCACGAGACTGATGCAGGACATCCACGATACGGATTTCGAGTTCGAGGCGCGTTTCACCTCGGACATGACGGGGCCCTATCAAATGCAAGGTTTCCAGATCGAACAGGATTCCGAAAACTATCTCCGCTTCGACTTTGTCAGGTTCCCGTCTTCCGTGCGCCTGTTCTCGGCCAGTTTCGTGGGAGAGGTTCCGACGACCCGCATCGCGACTGACCTGCCGATTGCCGACGAGTATTACATCCGAGTAAGACGTTTTGGCGACCGTTGGACGCTGAGCTATTCATTGGATGGTGACCTGTGGAACGTCGGCGGTTCCTACACCTATCCGATCACTGCCACGCGGGCGGGGATCTATGCAGGTAACGCGAGCGGAGCCAATGCGCCAGAGTTCAATTTGGAAGTGGACTATGTCGTCAACAAGACGATCCCGATTTTCTATCCGGACTCCCAGCTCGAGGTGGTCGTTTCGGGAGAGGGTACGGTGACGGTAGACCCGGTTAAGACTTACTATGAAAGTGGCGAACGGATCGAATTGAAAGCCGAGCCAGCTCCGGGATGGAAGTTCAATGGCTGGGCGGGCGACGTCGACAGCAAGTCGAATCCATTGCGCATGGAGATCGAAGAGGATCTCGAGATACTTGCCTTGTTCCTGCCTTCGGACGGACGCTCGATCATAGACGTCTGGTACGGGGACCACCAGACCTTTGGACGCCTCGGCGTGCCGCAGGCTCAGATTAACATTCTCGGCAATGTTATCATTCCAGAGCAAATCGAGTCGCTCACGTATTCATTAAATGGAGTTCACGTGCTCGAGGAGCTTACCATGGATCCTGAGCAGAACGTGCGGATAGGCCGCAAGGGCGACTTCAACGTAGAGATTCCCTTTACCGATTTGAACGAGGGCGAGAACCTTGTTGAGATTAAGGCTATCGGTATCAACGGGACTGAATACACGGAAGAAATCACCGTTGATTCCTCGATCTACAACGTGTGGCCACGGCCATTTGCGATAGACTGGTCCTTGGTCTCGAGAATTGACGAAGTGGGCCAGGTCGTGGACGGGAAGTGGGAATTGGTCGCGGGCGGAGTGCGCGCGGTGGAGTCGCACTACGACCGTTTGATCGCAATCGGGGATATCGATTGGACGGACTATGAGGTGACAGTGCCGATCACCGTCCACCACATCGACCATCAGCCGCCTCCGCACGAACCTCTGGTGGGAGTCATGTTGCGTTGGGATGGCCATGAGCGCATCGGCTTCGAGCAGCCGGGCACCGAATGGAGGCCGATCGGCGCCATGGGTGTGCATGGTTGGTATTTGGAAGGTCCGCGTGGCGGTCATCACTTCCAGATTTTCGAGACAGGCCGTAAAAAGTATGGCGGCTACAACGGCATCAGCATGGAGGTAGACAAAACCTACTACTTCAAATTCCGTGTCGAAACGCCTGAAAACGACGCAACCTTTGGTCTGTACAGTTTGAAGATCTGGGCAGCTGGAGATCCGGAACCCAATGCCTGGGGGATTGTTCGCCAAGCGGAAGAAGGGCTGCTGCGCGGCTCGTTCATGTTGGTTGCCCACTATGTGGAAGCGACTTTCGGAAATGTCCTCGTCTCTTCGCTGGAGGGCAACGATCCGCCAACGATCGAAATCAGCGGACCAGATCCGGATGGCGAGTATGTCGAAAACGTGCCCATTTCGTTTACCGCTACCGCGATCGACGCGGATGATGGAGATATTTCCTCTTCGATCAAATGGAGCTCGAGCATCGATGGTCCTCTCAACGTCGTGGGCGGCAACGTGGAAGCGGGACTCTCGCTGGGAGAGCATGTCATCACCGCTTCAATAGTGGACTCGGATTCGTCGCCGGCGGTCGCTTCCATGGTGTTGACGGTGACTCCCAACACAGAACCATCCGTTTCAATCCTCTCGCCAAGCGCGGGCAGCCAGCTATTCGAGGGCGTGCCGGTGACCTTGCGAGCCACTGCGGAAGATCCTTACGACGGCGTCATCACCGACTCGATCGTGTGGAGCTCCAGCATTGACGGATCCATAGCGGGACAAGGAGGCGCGGTTACGACCTCAAGTCTCAGCATCGGAACTCATGTGCTCACTGCGACGGCTACCGATCGCGGTGGCCTGCAGCGGTCGACCACCCTGACGCTTGAGGTTTTGGTGAATCCAAACGACCCGCCGCAGGTGGTCATACAAACTCCTGTGCACAACTCGGCGCACCCAGAGGGAGATCCTGTGGAGTTGCTCGGACGTTCGACTGACAGGGAAGATGGCGATCTGAGCGAGCAATTGACATGGCGCTCCAGCATCGACGGAGAGATTGGAAGCGGTCGCTCCTTCGTCCTGACGGACCTTTCGGTGGGCACTCACGAGATTGAAGCGTTCTCTACGGATTCGGGATTATTGACCCGGTCTACCAAGGTCAGTGTCACGATTGTCAAAAACGCCTCGCCGCTCGTATCAATTTCCAAGCCGGAGACGAACGCCAATTACACTCTCGGAGACACGGTCTCATTCCGAGCTTCCTCCTTCGACGCGGAAGACGGCGACCTGACGTCCGACATCCTTTGGAGCTCCAGCATCGATGGCGATCTCCCTTATACGGGCCCGACCTTCTCCACCGACATGCTGTCGCCGGGTAAGCACACCATCGTCGCCAAGACTGTAGACTCCAAGGGCCTCGAAGGCTCCACCGAGATCAAGGTCGTGGTGAACACGCCAGCCGGACCCGTGGGATCGGACGATTTCGTGGGACCAGAGCTGGATACGACGCAGTGGACCTTTGTGGACCCTCAAGGCGACAGTAGCTACTCTCTCGAAGGTGGAGAGCTCATCATCTCTCTTCCCGGCGGCAGCGATCACGACGTGTGGATCGGAGGCAACCGTTCGGCTCGCATGTTGCAGCGCATCGACAACACCGATTTCAGCTTCTATACCAAGTTTGGAACGACGCCGAGCGAGAAGTTCCAAAGCCAGGGGATCTTGGTTGAGCAGGACAGCGGTAACTTCATCCGCTATGACATCTACTCGAACGGCAAGGGAGTGTTTATATTCGGAGCGTTCTTCTCGAATGGCATTCCGGACATCCTCTTCAATACGAGAATTGGGGAATCGACGGCGTACTTCATGCGGGTGAGCCGTGAAAGGGATGTATTCACACTTGAATACTCGTTTGATGGGTTTAACTGGATTCAAGGCATCTCCTTCAAGCAGCGTCTGGATGTCGAAAACATTGGTATCTACGCCGGGAATGCCTCCGGTCGAAACTCTCCAGCGTTCACGATGAGCGCGGACTACGTGTTCAATACAGAGTTCCCGATCGTGCCGGAAGACGAAGGGGGCCCGAATGCGACCCCAACCGTTACCATCGCCGAGCCGGCTCACGGCGCTTCTTTCAAACAGGGCGAGACGGTTACGCTTAGAGCCACCGCTCAGGATGCCGAGAACGGAAACCTGACCGGGCTTCTCGGATGGAGCTCTGACATCGACGGGGCGATACAGGGCAATGGAGGAGTCGTTTCGGTTAGCGACTTGTCGCCCGGCATCCACGTGCTCACGGCCTCGGCGACTGACTTGGACTTCACTACAGGCACGCGCTCGGTCGCAATCGAGGTGATTCCCAATGACTCGCCGGTGGTTGCGATTGCTCAACCTGCCGAAGGTTCGCTGTACTTCACTGGCGAGACAATTTCGCTCTCGGCGGAAGCTTCCGATTCATTGGATGGTGACTTGTCGGCCAGCATCGAGTGGAGTTCGGATATTGACGGGGTATTCGCGACCGGCGCGACCGTCGATGTCAGCTCGCTATCGGCCGGTGTACATTTGATTCGCGCCGCAGTTGCCGACTCCAACGGAGCGGTGGGCGAGGACACGGTCTCGCTGACGAACCGAGTCGCGAGTAATGCTCCCGTGGTAAGCGTCTTAAGCCCGAACGATGCTGAGGCCTTCATCGAGAGCGATCCGATCACGCTCACAGCAAGCGCCTTGGACACGGAAGATGGCGATTTGAGCTCCGAGGTGACCTGGGAATCGAGCATTGACGGCGCTCTGCCGGAAAGCGGCGCGTCGGTTACCACCTCTACGCTTTCAGTTGGGGTACACCTCCTAACGGCTCGAGTGGTAGATTCAGGATTCCTGGCAGGAAGCGCGACCGTCACGGTCGAGGTGAAGCAGAACAATCAGCCGGAGGTGGTCATTGGCGTTCCGACGAACCGGTCGATTTATACCCTTGGCGATACCATAAACTTCACCGGTACCGCTAGCGACGTGGAAGACGGTGTTCTCAACGATCAGATCGTCTGGATTTCCAGCATCGACGGCCAGATCGGTACTGTGGGCGCGGGCTTCTCGACCGATGCGCTCTCTCCCGGCAACCACATTATCACGGCCTCGGCGACAGATTCCCACGGTCTCGAGGGCTCCACTTCGATCGAGCTCGTTGTCCTGACGCCAGCTGGTCCAATCGAATCGGACGACTTTGCGGGAGAGGATGTGGATAAGACGCTTTGGTCTTTTGTTGATCCCGTGGGCGACAGTTCCTACAGGGTGCGCGACGGTGTATTGACTATATCGATACCGGGAGGTACGGATCACGACTTGTGGTCGGATGGAAACCGGGGCGCTCGGATGGTGCAGCGTATCGTCGACGAGGACTTCGGAATTGAAGCGAAGTTCGGTTCTCGCCCCACGGAGCAATTCCAGAACCAAGGCATCCTCATAGAGCAGGATGACGAGAACTTCATCCGTTTCGACTTCTACTCCAATGGCAGCTTGCTCTACATCTTTGTGGCAAACTTCTACGATCTCGATCCGCGAATTTTGCTCAATCGCCCGATCGTTGCGACCTCTGACGCCATCTACATGAGGGTCGAAAGAGATGCGGGCGTATTCACTTTGAGCTACTCCTTCGATGGCGAGGCCTGGGTCGAGGCGAGAACGGTGATTCGCCGAATGGTAGTGAACAACGTGGGCGTTTACGCCGGAAACTCGACAGGGTCCAGTTCGCCAGCCTTTACCGCAGCGATCGACTACGTGTTCAATACCGCCTCGCCAATTCTCGACCAAGACGAAGGAGGCGTGAACGCCGCCCCGACCGTGACGATCCAACAGCCGGCAGCCGGCGCCAACGTGCCGCTGGGTGAACTGCTGACCCTCACTGCAACCGCGATAGATGCGGAAGACGGCGACGTCAGCCACACGTTGGCTTGGACTTCCAACGTGGATGGCCCGCTTGAAGGAACGGGAGGCACTGTATCCACCAGCGCTCTTACCCCGGGAGATCACATCATCGAGGCGGTCGCTAACGACACCAGCGGCGTTGAAGGCAAGCAGAGTATTGCGATTACTGTAAATGCTCTGCCTGAGGTTACGATCTCTGGTCCTGCTGAAGGGGCTGTATTCATCGAAGGAGACACGATAACGCTCTCCGCCACCGCGACCGACTTAAATGACGGTAACCTAAACAGCTCGGTCAAGTGGTGGTCTGATATCGACGGTCCAATTTCCGGATCCGGATCGACGGTTTCGGTATCGACCTTGTCGGTCGGGACCCATGTCCTCGAGGCTCGAGTGACGGACTCGGGTGGACTCACCGGCAAGGCTTATGTCTCGATCGTAGTGGATCCGAACCAAGAACCTGTTGTAGTCATCACGAGTCCCGCCAACGAGGCGAGCTTCCCAGAAGAGGGAGTCATCCGCTTCACGGCAATCGCCAGCGACGAAGAAGATGGCGACCTCACGGACTCGGTCATTTGGAGTTCCAATGTAGATGGAGTGCTCGGCGTATTCGGTGGAGATTTGTCGGTCTCGAACTTGTCGTCAGGTACTCACTTGATCACTGCGACAGCGGTAGATTCCGGCTTCCAAGCCGGAAGCAGTTCCATCATTCTGACCGTTATCGGTAACAAGGCGCCTCTGGTCTTGATCACCTCTCCGCTGCAGCGCTCGATATTCAATCTCGGCGATTCGATCCAATTCAAAGCAGTTGCGACGGACGTTGAAGATGGAGACTTAACCTCGGAAATCTCGTGGATCTCGAGTCTTGACGGGCCTCTGGCTCCGACAGGTGGTATCGTGAATTTCGATACGCTGCTGGCAGGCGAGCACTACATCTTTGCCTCCGTTTTCGACTCGGATGAGGTTATTGGATCGGACATTACCTCGATTGTCGTGGAGCCGCCCGTCGCTGAATTCATATCGGACGATTTTGTGGGCGATACACTGGATCGCTCTTACTGGAAGCCCGTCGACGCGGTCGGTGACGGCACCATCGAGCAAAGTGGAGGCAGCTTGAAGCTCTCGGTTTCCGAGGGGAAGGACCATGACCTTTGGGTTGACGGCAACCGATCCCTGCGGGTTGTGCAGCGGGTACCGGACAGCGATTTCTCGCTGGAAGCCAAGTTCCTCTCGACACCGACGCGACAGTTCCAAAGCCAAGGTATCCTAATCGAGCAAGACGACACAAATTTCACCCGATTCGACATCTATTCAAACGGAAAATCCCTCTTCGTCTTCTGCGCAACTTTCCAGAACGGCGAGCCGGAAATTCTATTCAATCAACGGATCGAGGCTGAAGACGCTTACTTCCTGCGGACCCGCCGCGTGGGTGACTTCTTCGTCTACGAGTATTCGAACGATGGGGATACCTGGTTCGAGTTCGGCAGTGGATACAATTCCCTGCTCGTCAAGCAGCTCGGTGTCTACGCTGGTAACGCTTCCGGCGCGAACTCACCTGCCTTTACGGCTGAGATTGATCACGTTTTCAATACGAACAGTCCCGTCTCCCCGGAGGACTGAACGCGCAGTAATGACCTCAATATAAAGATTTATGGAAAAGATAAAAGTAGCGATCCTCGCAGGAGGAGTTGGAAGTAGGCTTTCGGAAGAGACGTATGTTAAACCCAAGCCAATGGTTGAAATCGGGGGGCGACCCATCCTCTGGCACATCATGCGTCACTATGCCACGAGTGGCTTCAATGACTTCTACGTAGCGCTTGGCTACAAGGGCGAGTACATCAAAAAGTACTTCGTAGACTACTGCGCGCTGGAAGGCAATCTAGCCATCCAGTTGAAAGAGGGAACGGTTGCCCAAAGTGGAAGCAAAGGCCCGGATTGGAACGTGAATCTGATCGATACCGGAATTGCAACGCTGACTGGCGGTCGCATCAAGCGTCTTCAGCCGCACATAGGCAACGAGAGGTTTATGCTAACCTGGGGCGATGGCGTATCCAACGTTGACCTACAAAAGTTGATCGAATTTCACAAGTCCCATGGCAAGCTGGCGACGGTGACTGCAGTTAGGCCTACGGCTCGATTCGGGCACATGGAGTTCGATGGAGACAAGGTTCTCGAGTTCTCCGAGAAGCCCCAAGCGGCGGAAGGATGGATCAACGGAGCGTTCTTCGTTCTGGAACCAGAGATTTTCGATTTCATCGAGGGGGACCAGACTCAATGGGAAAAGGAACCCATGGAACGTTTGGCCAAAGAAGGTCAGTTGATGGCCTATCGCCACCCAGGATTTTGGCAGTGCATGGATACCCTGCGCGACAAGCAGCTGCTAGAAAGCCTGTGGCAAAAGGGCAACGCCCCTTGGGCGACCTGGGAGAAAGCTTGAATGGATACTTGGAGAAAGTCTACCGCTGCATCGGGACACACCGACATGCAGTAAAAACTAAACACTCAAACGACATAATATAATGAAAGTACTTGTTACCGGCCACCTTGGCTATATCGGCGTTGTCCTCACACCTATGCTTCAAGCCGAAGGCTATGAAGTGGTAGGAATGGATAGCGATTTGTTTCGCGCCAGTTCCTTTGGCGAAAAAGCGCCTGAGGTTCCCAACATACAGAAGGACGTACGCGATGCGACTGTCGAGGACTTGCAGGGCTTCGACGCTGTCCTGCACTTGGCGGGACTGTCCAACGATCCACTGGGTGACATTGATGCTCAGCTCACTTACGACATCAACCACAAGGCAACGGTCCGCTTGGCTGAACTGGCGAAAAAGGCGGGTGTAAAGCGCTTCGTTTTCTCTTCCTCTTGCAGCACCTACGGCGCGGGGGGAGACGGTCTTTTGACGGAGGAGTCGGAGTTCAACCCAGTGACGCCGTACGGCAAGTCAAAGGTCTACTCCGAACGAGACATCGCGCCTTTGGCGGACAAGGATTTCTGTCCGACCTATCTTCGCAACGCGACGGCGTTTGGAGTCTCGCCCAAGTTGCGCTTCGACTTGGTGGTGAACAATTTGACGGCTTGGGCCTACACCACCGGAAAAGTTCACTTGAAGAGCGATGGCAGCGCCTGGCGTCCATTGGTCCATATCGCTGATATCTCTCTGGCTTTCATCGCGGTTCTCAAGGAAGAGCGAGACGTCGTATTCAACCAAGCATTCAATATCGGCGTGCCGGACGAAAATTATCAGGTACGCGAGATCGCCGAAATGGTGAGGGATTGCGTTCCCGGTTCCGAGCTTCGTTTCGCTTCAGGGGCTTCTGCGGATACCAGAAACTATCGTGTGAGCTTCGAAAAGGCGGTAACCCAATTGAAGCACTACAATCCTCAGTGGACCGTGAAGAAGGGGATTCAGCAGTGCTACGAGGCCTACAAGAAGCACGGCGTGACGCTCGAAGAATTCGAAGGTCCACGCTACCAGCGATTGGCTCATATCAAGATGCTGATTGAAAAGGGAGCGATCGATTCTCGCTTGTACTTCAGGGAAAGCGTTAGCGCGAAGTAGGGCCTCGTTTGGCATACATCTAGCACTACCGATCAACGGACCTCCTCTACTGCAACCTCCGATGAAAATGGATCAAGAAACCATCTCCCAGTCCGATACGGACGTCTTCAATGAACGCTGCGCTAAAGCCCGGTGTCGTTGCTGTGACACGGTCGGGCTCAAGCCTGTCCTCGACCTCGGCATGATGCCGCCTTCCGATCGAATCTTGAAGAAGGAACAACTCGATGAAGAGGAGCGTAAGTTCCCGCTCGATGTTGGATTCTGTCCGGACTGCGCGCTGCTGCAAATCCTCGAAACCGTCGATCCGAAGTTCCTCTTCGGGCCGGACTACATGTACTTTTCGTCCTTCTCGCAGTCATGGCTCGACCATTGCCGAGCGAATGCTCTCGACCTGATCGAGAAACGCGGACTGGACGGATCGAGCCTCGTGGTCGAGCTGGCCAGCAACGACGGCTATCTGCTCAAGAACTTTGTCGAGAAGGGCGTACCTGTTCTGGGCATTGATCCGGCTCCCCGTCAAGCGGAGGCGGCCGAGAAGATAGGCGTACCGACGCTCAACGACTTTTTCTCGCTGGAAGTGGCGGAGAAGCTCACGGCTGAGGGCAAGCAGGCGGATGTCATCATCGGCAACAACGTGCTTGCCCACGTGGCGGACACGCATGGCGTGGTGGAAGGCATTGCGAGGTTGTTGAAGCCGACGGGCGTGGTGGCGATCGAAGCGCCGTACGTGCGCGACTTGGTAGACCATTGCGAGTTCGATACGATTTACCACGAGCACCTGTGCTACTTTTCGCTCACTTCTATCGATCACTTGATGCGTCGTCACGGGCTCTACTTGAACGACGCCAAGCGTCTTCCTACCCATGGCGGATCGGTACGCTACTACATCGAAAAGGTGGAGCGTCCTACCGAGAATCTGAAGAAGCTGCTCGCTGAAGAGAAGGAGGTAGGCATTGACAAGCTTCCGTACTATCAGGACTTCGCTTCGCGGGTACAAGTAATCCGCCAGGAGTTGTCGGAACTGGTTGGGAAGCTAAGGGCGGACGGTAAGCGGGTTGCCGCTTACGGCGCGGCTGCCAAGGGCACCATAATGCTGAATGCGGCGGGCCTTAATTCCGAGTCGATCGAATACGTGGTAGATAGAAACGTGCACAAGCACGGCTGGTTTATGCCAGGCGTCCACGTGGAAATCCTCGAGGTAGAGAAGTTGCTCGAAGACCAGCCAGACTACGTGGTGCTGTTGCCGTGGAATTTCTCGGAGGAAATTCTCGAGCAGCAGGCGGAATATAGAAAGCGCGGTGGCAAGTTCATTGTTCCGGTTCCCAGCGTGAGAATTGTCTAATCCCTCCTTTGCTGATGACCCATTCAACAGATACGATTTCCGCTCTCAAGTCCGGACCTAAAACGGAGAAGGGCGTTACCTACTGCCCGAATTGCGAAAGTGGAACGCTCGAAGCCTTTTATGAGGTGAAGAGCATTCCGGTGCACTCGGTTTTGCTGATGCCTTCTCGCGACCATGCCCTCGGCTACCCGCAGCGAGACCTCAAGCTGGGGTTTTGTTCGAGCTGTGGCTTCATATCCAACATGGTATTCGATCCCACCGTCCACGAGTATTCGACTTCGTGCGAAGAGTCGCAGGGCTTCTCTCCGACCTTCACCGCATTTGCCCGTTCGCTGGCCGAGCGCTGGGTCGAGGAGTACGACTTGAAAGGCAAGACGGCTCTCGAGATTGGCTGTGGCAAGGGGGAGTTCCTCGCAATGATGGTGGAGAGCGGAATGGCCAAGGGGATCGGCATCGATCCCGCTTACATACCTGAGCGTCTCGATACGCCGGCAGCCGACAAGCTCGAGTTCATTCAGGATCTTTACGACGAACGTTATACTGAGCTCAAAGCCGACGCGGTCTGCTGTCGTCACACTCTCGAGCATATTTCGCCAACCAGCGCTTTCATGCGTATGGTGAGTCAAAATATCGGAGAGCAGACTGAGACCGTTTTGCTCTTTGAGTTGCCGGACGTCTATCGTGTCCTCAAGGAGGCCGCCTTTTGGGACATCTACTACGAGCACTGCTCGTACTTTACCACTGGGTCTCTAGCCCGCTTGTTTCGCCGGCACGGTTTCCGACCGGTGGAGCTGGATCTCGAGTATGATAAACAGTATATCACCATCGCAGGATATCCTGACGGGGGGCAGCCGTCTCCGCTTATCGAGGGCGAGGACGACCTCGCAACGGTCACTGCCGAGGTCAAGCGCTTCAAAGAGAAATTCCAAAAACTAAGGAGTGACTGGATTTCAAAAGTCGACGCCTTCAAGGCTGAAGGCAAGCGGACCGTGGTATGGGGAGGTGGATCGAAAGCGGTTTCCTTCCTAACCACCTTGGGTCTGAAGGACCAGATCGACTTCGTGGTAGATATCAATCCGCACAAGCATGGAAAGTTCATACCAGGTACGGGCCATGAAGTGCGGGACCCCGAAACGCTTCGAGTGGAAAAGCCCGACTGCGTTATACTAATGAACCCCGTTTACGAAAAGGAGGTAAGCGAGCAGTTGGCAGGCATGGGCTTGAGCCCAGTTATCCTACCAGTCTAGCTCTTCGAGTGTGATGTAAAAAAGCTGTTTAGGCCTCGATGATTTCAGGAGTGAGCCCCATCGAATCGAGCTGGGATTTTATTTCCCCCGAGTAGATAGGGTTCATGACGATCACCACGTCGGGCTTTTCGCTTTGTAGTTGAACTGGGGATACGATCTTTTGCCCCATGCCCGCGAGATGCAGACCCTGCTTGTGTGGGTTGATGTCGACCGCGATGGGGATTCGGTCCCCGATTTGAAGCATGTTCACGAAGCCAACCGTCTTTGCCCCCGCTCCCCAGATAGCCACCTTTTTGCCAGCCTTCTCGAATTCCTCCAAGCGCGCATGCCAAGAACCGATACGCTCCTTCATCTCCGTAGAGAACCGATCGACCAGCCCCGAAAGGTCATTCAGTGGTTCTGGCGTAGCTTGGGAGCTAGCGCCTTCGGAAGAGAGGCGACAGTCGATGCTGAGAAACTGCTTTTCGTAGGTTTCTTCGATTCGGAGAACTTCGAAACCTGCGCTTCCGAAAAGGTTTACGAGAGATTCGCGACTGAAGTAGTTGCAGTGTTCGTATATGATATCCCAGACCGAGAGGCGTTCGAGTATAAGCCTTACATTGGGGACTTCGAAGTAAACGATCGTGTCCGTGTTGCCTCCGACAGTTTTCCGAACCGAGGCCAGGAAGTCGAATGGGTTTTTGATGTGTTCGAGCACGTGTCGGCAGCAGACGAGGTCGCCCGGATGGTCGGTATACTTCTCCCCGTAGAAGTCCTGGACGTACTCGATACGTTCGGCGACTGCGCTATCAACCCGTTCCCCTTCGTAGCTGGGATCGAAGCCGATCCCGGTGTTTTCGCCGCGTTCGCAAAGCAAGGACAGGAAGTGTCCCTTGCCGCAGCCCAATTCCACGACTCTTTTTCCGCGAATCGAATAGGTTTCGATGAGCCGGTCTGCCAATCCCTCTGCGTAAGATTGAAATACGGGAGAGAAGTCGAGCGAGTTGTCATACTTTTGCGAATACTCAAGCCGACTTTCGTCGAAGGAGCGATTCCATATGAAGCCGCATGAGTTGCAGTACGCGAGTTGTAGGTCGCCGCGCCCGCAAGAGCGCGCGGTTTCGATGTCAGGCCATTGCACGCCGATGGAGACTGGCATGCTAGGCAAGGAAAGGAAATCGCGATGATCTCCAGATTGGCAGGCAGGACATTGTTCGCTCATATCGACTTCGTAATTGATAGGACGATCCACCTGCTGTCCATCCAAACTTTTGTATCAGCTTATTTATGACACCGAATTTGAGAAGACCGATGCGTTTAGTCCCATGCTTCTCAGAAAATGGAGGCGCAGCATGGGATGCTGCGGCCTCTTACCAGGAATCAGAGCCAACCAACGAACCTTGTTATGGAATTTGATATGAGTACCCGAACCAGCGCTAGAATCCCTGTCCTCTTTGCAGCTGCTTTTCTTGCGCTATCGCTTAGCAACTCAGTCGAGGGCGCTCCACCTCGTTTGGAGTGGACGAGATTATCAACGACTTCGGGTGATCTGCCTGCAGCTCCGGGCGCCGACCACCAAACCGCTTGTATCGTGGGCGACGTGGACGGTGATGGCGACGACGACTTTTTCATCGCTGACCGGCGTGCCGCCCCATCGCTCTACCTTTATAGAAACACTGAGTCGGGCTGGGTTCGCAGTGTTGTGGACAACGATCAACTAGAGATTGAAGCGGGCGGAGCCGTCGCGGATATAGATGGTGATGGCGACCTTGACTTGGCTCTTGGCCAGGATTGGCGCGGCGGTGACGTTTGGTGGTGGGAAAACCCAGGTCCGGGCGGCGCTGTATCCGGTCGTTGGACGCGCCGCTTGGTCAAGTCTGGCGGACGGCAAGGGCACGACCAAGCGTTTGGTGACTTCGATGGAGACAACCAATTGGAGTTCGTGACTTGGGTCAACATGGAGCAGCGATTAGAGATTTATGAGATTCCGTCGAATCGAAACACCTCTCCTTGGCCCCGCGTAGCAACAATCGCTTTGGAAGGCGAAGGCATCTTCATCGACGACATTAATCGGGATGGCAAAGTCGATATCCTCGCAGCCCAGAGCTGGATCGAGCATGTCAGTGGCAACAATTATCGGAAGAATACGATCGACTCGAGCTATCCCGGGGCCTCAACGCGAATCGTGAGCGGACAGTTCGTGCCCGGTGGCCGTCCCGAAGTCCTTATCGGTGCGGGTGACGCCAATGGACCACTCAACTTCTACCAGTTCATTGGACAGCAATGGGTGAAGACGGAGTTGATGGAAGAAATCGTCCACGGGCATACGCTGCAAGTGGGAGACATCGACGGAGATGGGAATCTGGATTTCTTCACGGCGGAAATGGGTGACCCAGGTCATGGCGTCAACGCGACAGCTTGGATCGCTTGGGGCGATGGCGCGGGCGGTTTCGAGTTCGAGGTTCTGAGCAAGGGAATCGCCAACCACGAATCGAAGCTAGCTGATGTCGATGGCGACGGGGACTGGGACATCATTTCCAAGCCCTTCAATCATGGGGCTCCGAGGTACGACATCTTTATCAACGAGGGGCCGAAGTTCGTTCACACTTTGAACGAGTGGCAGCGTCACCTGATCGATGGTGGCTTGTCTTGGCAGGCCTTGGATGTCCACGCTGGAGATCTCGACGATGACGGAGACTTGGACATCGTCACAGGCGGTTGGTGGTTCCAGAATCCGGGCAGCATAGGGGGCGCTTGGGTGCGAAAAACGATCGGTCCTGACTTAAGAAACGCTGCTTGGCTGCATGATTTCGACAATGATGGCGACTTGGATGTTTTCGGTAGCAACGGGCGTCCCCGTGGAGAGGGCATGGGCTGGTCGCGAAACGACGGAGAGGGAAATTTCAGTTACCTGAGCAATGTGGCGAACGGGGAGGGAAGCGTGATTTTTCAGGGTTCGCTGGGCGCCTCTTTCGATGGCGGAGAAACCTATCAGGTTGTGATGCAGTGGAATGGTGGCGAAGCGGGCGGCACGAACGTCGACGCCTTTACGGTTCCGACAAACAGCATTGCCAGCCAGACCTGGCAAAAGTCGGTCCTTAGCAGCAACTCGCTAGGGGAAGACATGAGCGCCGGCGACATCGATGGCGATGGCGATCTGGACATCTTCCAAGGGAACGCGTGGTTGCGTAACGAGGGCAACGGCACGTCATGGACGCAGTTCGTGATCGCTGATTTTCCCGCAAGCTATGGAACGCCGGATCGGAACGACTTGGTCGACATTGATGGCGATGGCGATTTGGATGCCTATGTCGGGCTATCCGATTTTCCCGGTGATGCAGCGCCTCTGCTTTGGTTGGAATGCCCAGAGGATCCAACCCAGGACTGGACGGTTCACGTCATCGAAGCTGACGTTTTCGGTGGATACAGTATGGATGCTGCCGACGTGGATTTCGATGGGGACATTGATGTCGTGCTCGGGGAGCACAGGGGAGCTACTCGCGCCCTCATTTTCGAGAACGTAGGTTTCGGTTCAAGCTGGTTGATGCACACCATAGACACGGGCGGCGCGGGAATCGATCACCACGGCGGAACGAAGTTCTACGACCTAGACCTCGATGGAGACCTCGATATTGTCTCGATAGGTTGGGACAACGACAAGTTATGGATTTACGAGAATCAGGGTACGGTAGCTGTAGACTTGGAAGCGCCTACTCGTCCTGCGAATGTGACAGTCGAAGCGGTGGTCGGACCGTCGCTGCTTGTCGAGTGGAGCGCCTCTACCGACAACCAGGAGGTTGAGAAATACCTCGTTTACCGAGGCGGTGTCCTGCTGGGCGAAACTGAAAGTCTCTATTTTTTGGATACAGAGGTGAGCGAGGGGGCGAGCTACGCTTATTCCGTGGTTGCAGTCGATGGCAATGGCAACGAGTCGTCGGAATCTTCCGCCGTCAATGGGACGGGAGGACCGGCAATGGAGAACTGGTGGAATACGAGCTGGGCTTACCGGACCTTGGTTGCTGTAGATCCGAATCAGTTCGATCGCGGCGATGCTGTGGTCGACCTTGAGGTTGATTTTACTGCATTGCTAGCCGCTCAAGGCGTACAGGCTTCTATCAAGTCAGATGCTTTGCGCATCGTAGAAGTTGATGAAGTTGGTACTGTCTTGGATGCGAGCGTACCTGTTCAGTTTGACCCAACTGAGAGCTACGATCCGCTTGCAAATGCTCGCGGACGAGTGATTTTCCCGCTTGAGGGCGCGACGCCTTCGGGAACGATACGCTACTTTTTCCTCTACTTTACTCAGTCGTCTGCTTCCGTTTCGCCTTTGGCATTCGATCCTCAAGTAGCGTTGATGGAGGGCGTTCCTGACGAAGGCCAGGACTCCTACAGAATCACGAACCTCACCGGCGAGCTATTCTACCACCCACTGGGTGGAGGCTTCTCAAGTTGGGAAGATATTGAAGGCAACGACTGGATTGACTACCATCCGACAGGACAAGCGAGCGGTAACTATCGTGGCATTCCCAACATGATCTATCCCGAGGATAATTTCCATCCTGGCTCGACGGATTCAACCAGTGTAGTGGAAATCTCGGGACCGCTGAAGACAACGCTTAGAACGATGTCTGATGATGGCGACTGGGAGGCAATTTGGGAAATCTACGGCCGCTTCGCGAAAATGACCATGCTCAAAGCGCCGCGAAGCTATTGGTTCCTCTACGAGGGAGCGCCGGGAGGTAGCTTCGATGCCACGTCAGATTTCGTGGTTCGTTCGAATGGCGTGTCGAACCTCGTTTCCGAGTCATGGCAAAACGACTTGGTCGATGAGGAATGGGTTTACGTCTCGGACCCAGCCCTAGATCGTTCGTTGGTTGTAGCGCATGCTGAGGACGACGACTCTATCGATTCTTACCGACCGTTCGGAGGGGACATGACGGTATTGGGATTTGGGCGGAATATTGGCTTGGAGAGTTACCTCAGCGGCGTGCCGCACACTTTTTACATAGCCTTGGTCGAGGGAACGGAGTTCGCTGGGACGAGCGCGAAAATCAATTCCATCTACAAGCCGCTGTTGGTGAAACTCGCACCGGTCAGCGCCATACAGGATACCGAGGTCCCGTCCGTACCCGGGGCAGTTCGTATTGATGCGATGACGACTAGTACCGTGACCCTTTCTTGGGAGCCATCTTCCGATAATTTGGCCGTCGTGGGGTACAACGTTTATCGTGTGGGTACTTCCAGCCCAATTGGCTTTGTTAATACTGAGTCGTTTACTGACACGGGGCGCAACGCGAACACTGCTTACAGCTACTTCGTGAGGGCTGTTGACGATGGAGGAAATGAATCCGAGTCGTCCGTGGTTGTGAGTGGCACGACCGCTACCGCAGGCGATTTGCCTTCCAAGCCGTCTGGATTGAATGCGGTGAACATCGGTTCAACCGAAGTGGAGCTGAGTTGGAATCCTGCGACGGATAATGTGTCTGTCGCGGGGTATCGCGTGTTCCGCGACGGGAATCTCGTCGGAACGTCTTCAAGTAACGGTTTTACGGATACGGGATTGAATCCAGGAACTCGTTACCAATATCAGGTACAGTCGATTGACGGCGAATTGTATGTTTCCGCTCTTTCCAATTCCTTAAGCCCGACGACTGTTGCGGATACCACGCCTCCAAGCCAACCGATTGGACTTGTTGTCTCGAATGAAACCGAAACGTCGCTCCGCATAGGTTGGAACGAATCGAGCGATAATCATTTGGTCGCGCTGTATCGAGTTTATCGAGACGGTACGCTGATTGGAGATACCGCCTCTGCGTTTTTCCAAGATTTCGGACTTCTGCCGGACTCCACCTATCGCTATACCGTTGAGTCTGTTGATGTTTCCGGAAACGTCTCGTCTCGATCCAATGGAGCCCTAGGCTCGACGGTTTCGGACACCATTTCGCCGAGCGTTCCCGATAGGCTCGCATTGGAGATTCTAAATACCGGTGGCATTCAGCTGACTTGGGCTGTCTCTTCGGACAATGTAGGCGTTGCAGGCTATCAGGTATTCCGCGATGGTTCTTTGCTCGGGGAAGTTGCCGATGCAACCTTTGTGGATGAAACTGTATTGCCGGAGACAGTGTACAGCTATCGCGTTGTGGCGCTTGATCTCTCTGGCAACGCGTCTGGAAGTTCGGATTCGCTTACGTTGCGGACGGTGACTCAGCCAGATCCGGACCTTTGGCTTGGGCTCGATTTTGAAGAAGAGAATGGTGCCTTAGTTTTTGACGTGACCCCGAACGCTCACGATGGAGCGATAACGGACTACGTCGAACGAGTCGAAGATGGAAAGACAGGGCGTGCTCTCGATTTTCTCGGAGGGGGAGGATTCGTTGATATGGGCAACGTCGATATTCCCGGAACGAACATGGCGCTGACCGCATGGATTCTAGCGGATAATTTCGATGTGTCCGACAGTCGAGTGATATCCAAGGCTACGGGACCCGCAGCGAACGATCACTACTGGATGCTTAGCACCATTAACAGCGGCGGAATCAAGTTGCGCATGCGTCTAAAGACCAATGATGGTGGTACTGATACTCTTATCGGCAGTCGGATTCTTGTGCCGGGAGAGTGGATACATGTCGCTGCTACCTATGATGGTGTGAATATGAGGTTGTATGTTAACGGCGAATTGGACGCAGAGCTCTCTAAGTCGGGAACTATTTCGCAAGCGCCAAGCGTGCCCGTCGCGATCGGAAATCAGCCGCAGGGAGATCGTAGTTTCGATGGCTTAATAGATGACGTGCGTATCTACACTCGAGCCTTGGATGAGTTGGATATTGCGGCGGTCATGGCTAGTAGCTCTTCGGTGGTGGGCAATCGCGTTGTCTCAACCCCGTCGACTCCTAGCCAAGTTCAGGCTATCGGTGTCTCTCAAACAGAAGTGAACGTTTCCTGGGAAGCGTCTAGCGATGATGGATTTGTGGCGCTCTACAAGGTTTTCCGAGACGGGGTCGAAATTGGCGAAACCGCTTCAACTTCGTTTCTGGATACGGGACTAGAGCCTGACACCGTTTATGGATACGGTGTTCAGGCTGTTGACAATGACGATTCCGTTTCATCGGTTTCTTCGACAGTCAACGGACAAACCCTGCCCAGTAATCCCAACGTTGTATTGGATGGAGGGTTTGAAGGAGGTTTGGGCAGTTGGAGCTTTTACACGAATGGTTCCGGCGATGCTGATACGAGTAGTCCGGGGTACCTTGGGCAAAACGCGGCCCGAATTCATCTAATCACGGGCGGCTCCAATATCCAGCTTTACCAGAACGATATTCATTTGCTTCCCGATACTCGTTACCGGGTGAGCTTTGCTGCCTACTCAAGCAGCGGTCGCGATCTCAGGCTTTCGCTCTCAAAGCATTCGTCTCCATACTCTAACTACGGAATGAGTCGCGAGTTGTTCGACCTCGGGACGGAATGGCAAAGCTTCTCTTTTGAATTCACGACCTTAGGCTTCGCTGCACCTGTCGAGGACGGTCGGCTTTTCTTCTGGTTTGCAAGTGACGGCAGGGCCGGCGATACGTATTACATAGACAATGTCTCTCTCTCTCCTATTAACGAATCGGGGGGGGGCGACGCAGAAAATCCTTCAGCTCCGAGCAATGTGTCGGTGAGCTTGGAAGCGAATCTGAGCGCGCGATTAACTTGGAGTGCCGCTACTGACAATGTAGGAGTGACGGAGTATCGAGTTTTTCGTGACGGATCGCTCTTAGGAATCGTTTCGACTACGAGCTTCTTGGACAGCGGCTTGTCGCCAGCCGCCCGGTATGAATACTCGGTCGTTGCCTTGGACGCCGCAGGCAATTTGTCGGCTCAATCGGAAAAAGCGGTTTTGTTCACTCCGAGTGTCAATGCTCCGCCAACCGTTCCTTCGAACGTACAGGCATCTGGCAGCTCTACGTCGCAGATTGCGGTATCTTGGGATGCGTCCTCTGATGATGGAACGGTTGTTGAGTACAGGGTCTTACGCGACGGCGCCTTGGTCGGCACTGTTTCCACAACTTCCTTCACCGACAGTGGGCTATCGGCCGGAACGAGTTATGGCTACCAGATTCAGTCTATAGACAATGAAGGAGTCTCTTCTGGTCTGTCTTCAACCGTGAGCGGCGTGACCTTGTCGGATACCATCCCGGGGCCGAGCTCGAGCGTGGTGGAAAACGGTGGTTTCGAGGACGGGATGAGCGATTGGTCGTTCTACACCAGCGGCACTGGTGACGCGAGTCTGTCAAATGATGCTTACAGCGGCTCTCGTGCGGTCGCTCTCTCGTTGGCTACCGCCGCTTCGAATATCCAGCTTTTCCAAAATGGTGTCAGCCTTGAGGCAAATACCCGGTACAGACTTAGTTTCGCAGCGTATTCGAATTCTGGACGCGATTTACGCGTTTCTTTGGCAAAGCACTCTTCGCCTTACACCGTGTATGGCCTGAATCGTGAACGTTTCGATTTAGGGACTGGTTGGTCGATTCATAGTATCGAATTTACCACGACTGGTTTTGGTGGATCGGTGAGCAATGGGCGCTTGTACTTCTGGTTCGCCAGCGACGCTCGGGCAGGTGACGTTTATTACATCGATTCCGTTGTGCTCGCTCCGGTTGTCGAGTCTGGAGGCGATACGGAACCACCGAGCGCTCCTGATGGTTTAGCGGCTAACTTGGTGTCTGGCTCGGAAGTCTCGCTTTCTTGGACTCCTGCGACGGATAATGTAGGTGTTGCCGGTTACCGAGTGTATCAGGGTAATTTACTTTTGGATACGGTTCCGGGAGCTAGTTTCCAGGTCGAAGGGCTCGCGGCAGCCACGACCTACAATTTTTCTGTCGCCGCCATTGACGCGGCCCAAAACGAGTCTCTTCGCTCTAGTAGCGTGTTGGTGGAAACTCCTGCCCTCAATGCGGCGCCTTCGACTCCTACCGGAGTAAGCGCGAGCGGTGTGTCGGTGAGTGAGATTGACGTTGCTTGGAATGCGTCAAGCGACGATGGAACGGTGGTCGAGTACAAGGTATTTCGCGATGGGAACGAAGTGGGCGTGAGTTCGGGGCTTTCTTTCAGGGACCATGGACTTGAGCCCGGGAACAGCTATGATTACACGGTATTGGCTGTCGACGATACGAATTTGAGTTCGAATCAGTCTAGTCCAGTCACGGGTAGTACTTTAGTGGATACTTCCAGTCCGAGCGTTCCTTCCGGCCTAAGTGGTTCAGCTCCGGCGACCGGAGGGATCGGTTTGAGCTGGAATCCATCGACGGACAATGTAGGGGTCGCTGGCTATCTCGTGTTCAGGAACGGAACGCCGATCGGCGAGGTTGCGGGAACCAGTTTGTTTGACAGTCTTGTGGTGGCGGGGACGAGCTACGAGTATCGGGTGCTAGCCTTCGATGAGGCTGGGAACGAGTCCAGTTTGTCTGCGCCCGAAAGCGTTCAGGCGGCTGGCGCGGTTTCGGTCGATCCTGATCTTTGGTTGGGTATGGGATTCGAAGAGGGAACTGGCGCTTTGGTTTTTGATGTTTCTCCGAATCAAAATGATGGGCTGTTAGACAACTCGGTCGTTCGAGTAGAGCAAGGGCGCTTTGGTGAAGCTCTAGGGTTCTCGGGCTCGGGCGGATTCGTAGACTTGGAGAACTTGGATATTCCCGGCAATTCGCTGACGATCGCATCTTGGATCTATGCGGATTCATTTGCTATCCATGATGCCCGAGTGGTTTCGAAGGCGGTAGGGGTCAACGAGGACGATCACTTCTGGATGCTTAGTACGATTGGAAGTGGAGGAAATAAATTGCGGTTCCGTTTGAAGACAGATGGAGGCGTTACGCAGACCTTGGTCGGTAACTCTGTTCTGCCGATAAACACGTGGATACATGTAGCCGCGACCTTCGACGGTTCGGAGATGAGGGTGTACGTGAATGGTCAACTGGATGGAACGCTTTCTCACGCTGGCTCGATCGCATTGGACAGCAGTGTTCCAGCGGTGATCGGCGACCAGCCGCAGGGCGGGCGCAGTTTCGATGGGCGGATCGATGACCTACGAATCTACAGGCGAGCTCTCTCCGCTTCCGAGCTGCAGCAAGCGTTGAACGGACCAATTGCTCCCGTCGGTGTTTCCGATTCGGAAGCGCCGTCCGTACCGGAGGGCTTGGCTGCAACGTCGACCTCTGCGACGGAAATCGACCTCTCTTGGCAGGAGTCTACCGACAACGTTGGAGTCCTGGGGTATCTCGTTTATCGAGACGGCGAGAATATTGGTCAGTCTATCGTGAGCTCCTTTAGCGATAGCGGTTTGAATCCATCGACTGAATACGATTACCAAGTTTCAGCTTTTGACTTAGCCAGCAACGAGTCGGCGCTTTCGGCTTCCGTATCGGAGACGACCGGATCGGGTGCGGGGAATGCGTTGCTGAATGGGCATTTTGATTCGGATTTGAGCGATTGGTCTTTTTACACCAACACAGTGGGCGAGGCAGTCGTCGACTCCAACGGTTATGGAGGCTCAGTAGGGGCCGCCAAAATTGTTATAACGCAGGCCGGAAGCAATATTCAGCTTTTCCAGAACGGGGTGAGTTTGAAACCGAATGCGAACTACCAACTGCGCTTCGTCGCGTATTCCAACTCCGGTCGTGATTTGCGCATATCGTTGTCGAAGCACTCGAGTCCGTACACGAACTACGGCTTAAACCGCGTGCGCTTCGATTTGTCGACCGGTTGGCAAGAGTTCGCGTTTGAATTCCAAACGGAAAATTTCAGTTCGATGGTCAGCAATGGTAGGTTTTACTTCTGGTTCTCGAGCGATGCGCGTGCCGGAGATGTCTACTGGATAGACGCTGTTGAATTGATTGAACTGTAGGATCTAAGCTTGCTTGGATACGGTGCTTTCCGGTCGTTTTCGCTGCATGCCAGCGGAGTTTTCGCTAGGGCATGGTAGTTCGCCTGATGCGGGTTTGGGGGTTAGCTTCAGGTGCGTCCTTACCCCCAGAAAAATCTTGTAAAAACGATGGCTGAGAAGCACTTTTTTAGGTGAACTGACTCTTTCGTTTACAATTCTTGGCTCTATTGAAATTCCTCTATTCAACTGCGTGTTGGCGGCGAAGATTGTTTGTTTGACGCGGTCTGATGGAGGGGGAGCAAGGGGGCTTTGGATCGCCGATGATCGGGTTGAAGACCACGAATGCCGAATGGCCGACGTCGATTTTTGCAACAGCCGAAATTGCCGGTAGCTCCGATGGCGAAAATTGAATGACTTAGCGTTTTGAGGTTGTCAGAGGCATATCAGGAGGAGGCTTCCCATTCCTTGGTTTTGGAAGATAACTCCAGCGAACCGGCGAGCAAATTTAGTTTCGGCGGTTGGTTGCTTGGGGGCATGGTGGCCTATGGCATGTTCGGCCAATTGGCGGCGGTGCTCGCGTCTGCGGGATTGGGGGTTAGTTCTCGACTGGTCACCGTGCCTTCTCGCGCTCTCTTGCTGGGAATGGCTTTGGCGTCGTTGATCGTTCTGCTCTTCCGCCCCGGTCGAGCGGTTTTGAGCAGTGCCTTGATTGCGTATGGGCTTTTCTGGCTTGCGTTTGGTTCTCGCATTTTGATGGAAGCGGCGACTCGAGTTGATGTGGTGGTGGAGACGGGGCGATTCACATTGCAGTTCATTGTCACCATGACTTTGGGAGGGGTGCTTATTCCATCGCTTGCGGTTATCCTGAATGGGTGCTGGGAGAAGCATCGCTTTATCAGGAATACCAGTTTCTTTCTCGCTTTGGGGTCGGGGATCACGACCGTGATTTTTTACGGTAATCGTTTTACCAATTTCGAGAACCGCATGTCTGCGGGTGACACCGAAGGAGGCGTGCAAACGATCAATTCGATACCGATTGGATACTTGGGCGCTTCTCTGGTGATTTTCGCGGCATATTATGTCGTTTGCCTGAGGCAGCGAGGGTTTTGGCGCTGGATTCCGACTATCGTTGCGGGTGGTTTGGGTCTCTTTTTGTTGGTCGGGAGCGCCTCCCGCGGTCCAATCTTGGGTGCGGCAGTGACCTTGTTGTTTTTCTTCGCGGCTCAGGCGAGACGGTTGGATTTTAGGGGAGTGAGCTTCCTGCTGGTTGGCGGAATTGTCGGTGTGACTGGATTGGTGATGCTCGCTCAGTTCACCGGCAGTGCGGTTATTAATCGTATTATGGGCATTGGATACGCTGTCGCGACCAATAGCGAGGGAGCTGCGCGTGTCAATTTGTACGAGATGGCTGCAGAGGAAATTGCAGCGTCGCCGATAGTGGGAAGTAGCCTTACCTTGCGTGCTGATGATGGTACGGACATGTACCCTCACAACTTATTTATCGAATCGATGCTAGCTACTGGTTTGGCGGGAACGATTCCGTTAACCTATGTGCTTTTCTATGCCTTCAAGTGCGCATGGACGATATTGTTGAATCGCGCTGAACTGGGGTGGGTGTCACTTTTGTTCATGCTTTATTTTATGTACCAGATGGTGGGTGGAGCGATTTATTCGAGTGGCCAGTTTTGGATTGGAACGGCTACTGTGATATCTTGCGGGACTTGGATACGGCGGAACAACTATGAACTTCCAGACTAGCTATGGCAGGGGATTTGTACAAAAGAAAGAGCGTTGGAATCGGTAATGTCAATATGCGCTATTCGGTAGCGTTTTTGGCTGAACTGGGGGATCTTATATTGTGATTAACTTTCGTAGGAATGTAGTTTTAAAGAAGGCATGGCGTTACGGCTCGGCGTTTCCGCGAGCGTGGCGCCTGATGGGAGTAAGTGGGGAATTATACAAGGCGGATGCTCCGGTTTTGGTGAACTCTGTTCCCAAGAGCGGTACCTATTTGTTGCAAAAGATATTGGGTGTTGTAGACGGCAAACGGGATTGGGGCAATTTCCTGGCTTCGCAACCCTCTTACAGCTCGCGGGTGCGTGATGGCGCTCAAATGGCGTCGCGGGCATCAAGGATGGTCCCGGGCGAGCTTGTTTGCGGCCACTTGCACTTCAGCAAGGAAAGCAAGGAGGCGCTGGAGCGATTGAATGCTGTGCACTTCTTGATATATCGAGATCCTAGAGATGTAGCGATATCTGAGGCTCACTATCTTGGAGAGATGAATCGTTGGCACTATATGCACAGGACGTTCAAGCCCTTGAGCGAAAGCGAGCGAATCGCATTGTCTATCAGGGGGAACGAAAGCGCTGGCGGCGGCTACCCGGACATTGGCAAGCGCTATGCGGCATTCTTAGGTTGGATCGAGGATCCGGAGGTCTATTCGGTTTCCTACGAACGTCTTGTCTCGGATGAACGGGCGCTTGAGTTTCGCAAGGTGTTCGAGTTCCTGTCGCAGAAGACGGGCCAGGCCCTCGAGATCGATAGTCTTGTACAGCGAGCTCTAGAAGCGGTGCAGCCCAAGCGTTCCCACACCTTTCGGCGTGGAGGAAGTGGTGGTTGGAGGGCTGACTTGGATGAGGCGGCCAAACGGGATTTTAAAGCGGTGGCCGGTGACCTGTTGATTAGGCTAGGGTATGAAGACTCAACGGATTGGTGAAGGGATTGAAGCGTATGAGGATAATGGTACACGACTATGCAGGGCACCCGTTTGTGGTAAGCCTAAGTCAGGAGCTGGCAAGTCGAGGACACGAGGTGACGCACAGCTTCGCGAGTGACCTGCTCACGCCTCGTGGCGTTTTAAAAAGATCGGATGGCGATCCGGAAACGCTTCGTTTTCGAGAGATTCGGATGAATCCTAATTATCGACGCGACAAGTATAAGTTCGTGCGTCGCCGTCGCTACGAATGCGAGTATGGACGAGAGCTGGAGAAGGCGATCGCAGAAATCAAACCTGATGTTGTTTTAAGCGGGCAAACACCGTCTGAACCGCAACTGGTGGCGGCCAAGGCGTGTCGCCGCATGCAAATCGCCTTCGTTACCTGGGTGCAGGATTTCTATTCGATCGCTGTCAGGAAATTGGCTTCCAAGAAATCGAGTGTGCTCGGCTTCTTGGCTGGCAGCTACTACACGCGTATCGACAGGCGTTTTTTCTCCTACAGCGATCATATCGTATCCATAAGCGATGACTTTATTCCGATACTGAAGCAGTATGGAGTGCCGGAGAGTAAGGTTACCACGATTGAGAATTGGGGCGCGTTGGCGGGCATTCCCTTGCGCGATAAGGATAATCCTTGGTCGAGGCGAATGGGGCTTTCGGACAGTCGTGTATTGATGTACAGCGGGACCTTGGCAATGAAGCATAATCCAGAGCCGCTTCTTGATTTAGCCAAGCAGCTCGAAGCTGACGTTTCAGCCAAGATCGTGGTAATCGCCGAAGGGCCAGGGGCGGATTACTTGAGTTCGGAAGTAAGCAAGAGAGGTGTTGGCAATATCATCATCATGCCTTTTCAGCCATTCGAGGACTTGCCTGATATTCTGGGGACGGCGAACGTGTTTCTCGCGATGTTGGAACCCGAGGCAGGCATATTTTCGGTGCCGTCGAAAGTGCTCTCCTATCTTTGCGCGGGTAAGCCTACTGTTGCCGCAATGCCAGAAGAAAACCTTAGCGCTCGCATTCTGGTGAAGCAGGGGGCGGGGATCGTCGTTCCTCCAGGGGATAGCGAACGCTTTGTGGCTGCGGCTATGGAATTGCTCAAGGATGACGATCGCCGAATCTCCATGGGGCGAAAGGCTCGGGAGTATGCGGAAAGTCGATTTGAAATTGGAGGTGTTTGCGATCGATTCGAAGCTGTTTTTCGGATTGTTTCTTTCGAACGTTCCTTAAAGGGAAGCGCGCCGCAGCGTGAAGCCGCTGTATTGAAATAACTAGGGGCGTGGAGATTCGAGTAAGTATAGAAAACAGAATGGGATCCGTGTTGAAGGATCTTTGAGGCATGTCGAAAGAAGTTGAAAAGGGCGGAGAAACCGCTTCCAGGAAAAGAGGCGTAATATACGTTGTTGCAGGCAGTCGTAGTTATATGGGAGAGCTTGTGAGCTCGCTGAGCAGCCTGCGCCGCCACGAGCCAGACTTGCCGGTCGTTGTTTATACTAATTTCTCGGTTCCGGCCAAATTTAAGGTCGAGGTTCAAGCCTTGGACGACTACGATAATCCGCATAAGCATAAGGTCTCGTCCATCAGGCGGTCCCCGTTTGAGGAAACTTTGTTTTTAGATACGGATACAGAGATAAGAGGTTCTTTGGCTCCTTTGTTTTCAGAGCTTGAGGGGAAAGACTTTTGCGCCGCCAACGCTCATGAGGCAGACTATTTGGTCCGCCCTCCTCGGTTCATTGCCATGATAAAGGAAGCGACTTTCAATACGGGTGTTCTGCTTTATCGGAAGTCTGAGGCGAGCGAACGTTTTCTGGAAAAATGGGAGCGCGCAGTAGTGAGTCATGACTCGAGCCAGATGTGGGCTGGGCATTACGGCGACCAGTACTTTTTTAACGACCTGATCGCCAAGGGAGCTTGCGAAGAATGCGGCTTGCGTTGGGGAACGGTTGAGAATTGGCGTTGGAATCTGAGAAGTATCGCCAAGCCGCAAGTGATATCGGAAGGAAAGTGGGCCGAAGTTAGCATCATGCATGAACGGACGAATGGCATGAAGATACGCAAGTTGATGTTTGCCCTCACTGACTATGCAACCATTCGGGTGATGTTGGAGAAAGCCTGGCGTCAAACGAGAAAGCTCCTTACTGGAAAGGTCGAGGGCGAGCGTCCTTTGCCATGAACCCATTAGCTGGATACAACATTTAAAATAATCGATGAAAGTGGAGTCTGCGCCTGATATAGCAGTGGTTATTGCAACCTATGCCCCCAATGAATTGCTCGAGCGCACTTTGGAAACCCTTTCCGCGTGCGAGATTCCTGATACACTCAGGCGAGTGATTATCGCCGAGAATGGACCCGAGGAGGTGGGGCGCGAGATTGCTAAGAAGTTTGTCGATCGGTTGCCGGTCGAACATCATTTCTTCCCGAACGCCAAGAAGTGTGGCGCCTTGAACAAGTCGCTCGATTTGTTGGGTGATGAGTTGATCGTCTATTTTGACGATGACGTAAGAATAAGCAGAGGCACCTTGAAGGCTTACGCGAAAGCGGCGGAGGGAATGAGCAAGGGCGCCTTTTTTGGAGGCCAGTGTTGTGTTGACTACGATGAACCTCCAGAAGATTGGATTGTTAAGTTTCTCCCGGCTGCCGCCGTCGGATGGGCTCCATCGAGCGGTTTCACAGAGATGAAGGAATCCGGCGCTTTGGGTTTCAATTGGGCAGCGTTCGCTAGCGATTTGCGAGCTGCGGGCGGTTACGATGAGCGTTGCGGCCCCGGTACGGCTGCGAATTCTGACGAGATGAACATCCAGAACGAGATGTTGAGGAAAGGCGTGAAGGGGTACTACTTGCCGGAGGCGCTGGTTTGGCATTACGTTCCGCGGTCGCGGAGCTCGGTCGCATGGTTGCTCGACTACAAGCGAAAAGATGGGATGGGAAAGGGGATCGCAGCCGCGGACGAAGGCGGGCTGTTCTGCTTGAAGCAGAAGTATGGCAGTTGGGCGAAGCTGCAGCTCTGTCGGCTATTGCTCATGGTTCCCTCTGGGATCTTGTCGCGTGATCTGCGATTCCACAGCCAGATCAAGGTACAGAGATTGGAAGGAAAGCTTGAGGGGATTCGACTTGTCGAAGGGGGAATGAAGAAGCGGGCTGTGCCTCCGAATGTGGATAAGGCCTTAGCTGATTAGCGTGGTCGCGACCTTTCTATTCTTCCGGTTCGACCGCTGCTTGTCGGCCAAGCTAAGTTTGTATTCATGAATTCATCTCCCTCACAAATCAGAACGGTTTGCGTCGTCTGGCAGACGATGGGGCCTTATCACCTCGCCAGGCTGAAGGCAGCCCACGACTTTTTTAAGGAACGTGGCATCGTAATGATCGCTATCGAGACCGCAGGGAGCAAGGGCTCCCTGGTCAAGGAGATCAAGCGTCACGAGACCCCCTATGTGTGCGTGCGCTTGTTTCCGGATCGAGTTTTCGAGGATATTAGCCCGCTTGAAATGGATCATGCGGTTCGTTCGACCTTGTACCGAATTAACCCTGATGCTGTGGCCACCAACAGCTATTTTTTGCCGGATACTCGATCGGCGCTACGGTGGTGCCGAAGGAACGGTCGCGTGGCTGTAACCATGATCGACAGCAAGGAGGACGATGCGAAACGGAAGCCGTGGAGGGAGTACTTAAAGTCAATCATCGTGAGGCAATACGATGCCGCTTTGGTCGCTGGGGTGCCGCATCGTTCCTACATGAAGAAAATGGGGATCCCGGGTAAGAATATCTTTGATGGTCTCGATGTGGTTGATAACGACTTCTTCGCCGCCAAGGCGGCGGAGGCTCGGGCGAATCCCAAAGCGTTTGAGCACTTGCCTGCGCTGTTCGATGAAGGGGAATACTTCCTAGCCTCGAATCGTTTTATTCCACGCAAGAACTTGGAACTCCTGCTGTCTGCCTACGGGGCGTATCGAGAGAGAGCGGACAAGCCGTGGAGGCTTGTGATGTTGGGAGATGGGCGTTTGCGAGAGCGCTTGGAAGCGCAGGTCGAGAGGGAGGGCATTGAAGGGGTGGCCTTCGTTGGGATGAGATCGATCGATGAAGTTGGGGCCTACTATGGCTATGCCGGAGCCTTTGTGCATACCGCTTTGGTAGACCAATGGGGCTTGGTCGTAAACGAAGCCATGGCGACGGGCCTGCCAGTGATCGTCTCGACGGGATCGGGGTGCTCTATGGATTTGGTAGATCCTCCAAAAAATGGATACGTATTCGAGTCGACCGACGGGGAGGCATTGATGGCGGCCATGCTGAAGGTCTCCGCTGCCGGGGCGGATCGGGCAGCGATGCGCGCGGAATCCTTGAGAATTATCTCGGAATGGACGCCGTCGCGGTTCGCAAGTGGCTTGTATGAAGCTGTGATAAGTGGGGGCGAGTCGGGGCCTCGCTATTTGGGGCCTGTGGCTCGACTGGTATTCTGGCTAATGCTTAAGGTGGGTAAGAAGCCAGCGGCGTTTGCATCGGTCGAAGCCTAGAAGGCGCTGTTTAGATCGAAGTTCCGTTTTCTCGTTTCCATACCCTACGGTTTTTGAATCAGATCGAAAGCTGAAATGTTGAACTCGAATGATGCTTCGTCCCCTCGAAAGCGCTTTATTGAAGTCTTCAGGATGAGGGCGAATTATATTTAGACGTGTATCCGATTTAAGAATACTATAGCGTTTTTTCGTGTGATTTGACGTAGCAAATTGCGTGACAAGCACGCTCCCACAGGAGCTTGCGGTGATGAGTAATGCGACGGGATAAAAGAAAAATGCTCTAAAGAAATTTCATTACGTGCTTCGCTTTCGTCGGTGAGTGAGAGGCAGTCCAATGATACATACTAGCCTCTTCTGAGTAGGGTTGCAGCTTGCTGCAGACCGCAGTGCAAACCCGTTACCCAGCGCGATGCGGTCTGGACCAAGGTCCAACCCTACAAGTACTCGATTTATTGGACAGTCTCTGAGGAAGCGTTTGGGTGCGGCTTGTATCTATAAGACCAGGTGTTTTTGTATTTCTGTGTCGTAGAGCAGAAATGTTGCCAACGGCGAGTGGGGGAGTGAAGTTTAGGATACGTTTTCAATCCATTTTAAAGGTTGAGTATTAGTGGCGCTTGTGGTGCTTTTTAGACACTAAATATGGGAAGAAAAACTAGGTTTAGTCGCTTCGTTGCAATCGCAGCAATTTGTATCTCCTTCTCGGTTCAATCCTTCGGTGTATTGACAATTAGTGTTAGGGATGTGGGCGAGGATGTGGTTGTTTCATTTGCTGGTTCTCTGGACACCACTGGTCTGACTTACAAGAGAGCTGCCGCGATCAATGCAGAAATGTATCCTCATGCGGGCTTCCTGTTCAGTTCGCCAGACGATGGGCTAGCGGACGAATATGAGTCTGCCCTGCCGGTGAGCTTTCCCTACTTTGGGGTTGGCGCGTCCGAGGGGAATCCCCCCGAATTGTCTCTGTCTGCTGATACTGGCGCAGGGGCGGCATTTGGCCTAGGTTCGGAGTACGTGTACCTGCCTCGAGGGTACGTTTCTAAAGAGCGTTTTTCAGGTTCCTCCACTTACAAGGGTGCTTCAATCGAGTCGCTTCGAATCGATCCCGGTATTTACACCACGGCTCTGCCTAACGATATCGTAGTGCTGATAGTCAGTTCGCACCCATCTGCGACGGATCCTGGTTCTGTTCCAGATGGCGATTCTGATTCTGGCGCGGGTGGAGAATCGGATCCCGACCCCTTGCCGAACGCGGTCGACAACGGCGCTTTCGAATCGACTCTGTCGCCATGGAAATTTTATACGAATGGAAAGGGGGATGCCTCGATCGTGTCGCCGGGCTTTGACGGCTCCGCGAGCGCCGCTCTGGTGGTCGTAAGCGCCACTGGATCGAATACGCAGCTCTTCCAAAATGGACTTAGCTTGGAACCGAACACGGAATATAGCTTGTCGTTCGCAGCCTATTCGAATTCTGGGCGCAATGTTCGTGTCTCTCTAGGCAAGCATAGCAGTCCTTACACGAACTATGGCTTGAACAGGGTGGTTGTGGATTTAACCACTGGCTGGAAGGTTCATACTCTGACTTTCACGACAGGAAACTTCAGCTCGAGCGTCAGCGATGGGAGGTTGTTTTTCTGGTTCGCTAGCGACGCGAGATCGGGCGACCGGTATTTCATCGATGAGGTGACCCTCTCGCCTAAAAGCTTGTGAAGGGTGGGGGCAAGCAGCTGGCTTACGGTGCTATGAGAAAGGAGTTCAGGGGTTTCTATTACGCTGCTCTGTTGAGTATGCTGCTCTCTGCTTTTACCTCGCCGGTGGAAGGCGTCTTAACGGTCATTGTAAGGGAGGTGGACGGAGATGTCGTCGTGCAGCACGCGGGTTCCTTGGACCTTGCTGGCTTGGAATTTGATGCGACTACGACGCGTCCAGCTCTTTTGCACCCCCCGTTCGGCAGTTTGTTCTCTGCGTCGGGATCCTTGGACAGGTATTCGAGTCCGATGCCGACCACCTTCTCGGAATTTGGACCGCATCGAGGAGTCGATCCGGATACTTACGAGCTTGCAGATACGAGCGCTGGACTGCCTTTCGGGATAGGCAACGATTTCGTTTTCGTTCCCCATGGCTATGTCTCCGGGACTCATTTCTCTGGAAAGTCTACTTTTGTTGGGGAAACGTTTTCAACGCTCCAGCTTGAACGTGGAGTGTATGCAGCCGCGATTCCCAATGACTTGTTTGTGTTAATCATCGGTTCGAGTCTTTCCCCCGAGGCTTTGAATTCCAGCTCGACCGACGTTCCCGACCCGGATCCGCAACCCGACCCGGATCCCGATTCCGGAGAGCAAACTGACCCAGACTCGGGTTCCGATACGGGCGTTGTTCCGAAGATAACGCTAACGGCTGACAGCGCTAGGCTGAATGGAGGCGATATTAATCTCAGCTCCGGCTCCTATATCGATTTTTGGAAGGGCACCGAAAGCTTTCCCAGTTGGCAGATTGCGGCCCCAGTTGCTGGTGACTATGCAGTTCGGATCTTATATTCCGTTGATGATCTCAAAGCCGGCTCCACCTACGAATTATCGATCGGAGATAAAAAACTCAGTGGTGTGGTTCCCAGTACTGGAGGCTGGAAAAATTTCAGGACGCTGGATCTCGGTGTTGTCGCTTTGCAAAGTGGCTCTCACAGCGTGGCGTTGAAGGCTCTCACAATTAAAAACGTCTATTTCATGAACCTGAAGGAAGTCGTTGTGGGCGACTTCGATTCCGACGTCGAGGCCTCCGGTGAGGAACAGGATGAGGATAGCGAGGGTACGGACTCGTCTGGTTCGACTGGCGGTACGTCTGGCGAGTCGCAGGGGGAAGGCAAGGACAACTCTGATCCAACGAAGGACGACTCCAATCTCTATTTCTTCGCGAAGCATCTCCCGCGAGCCATCGATGATGCGGAGGAAATGGCAAAGTATCCACCATACGATACGATGACGCTTCAGGAGCTGTTCAACGCCCCTGCGGAAATTCGCATCAAAGACAGTTCGCCGGTTCTCGATGCGTACATCGATCCGGCTACTGGTAAACCGACTGACCAGTTCACCGAATATAGCAAAGACAAGTATGGCGGAATAATCACGGAGCACAGTCGCAACGGAACTGGGTTTTTCCGCACCGAGAAAATCGACGGAAAGTGGCGGCTCCTGACTCCGGAAGGTAATCTCTTTTTCAACATGGGGGTTACGGGCTTTGCGTACTACGGTCGGTCTTGGGCGATTTCCGACGATCCCGACGCGTTTCAAGCCTATGACGACGCACGCGTGCTGGGAATTGGCAGGGACAAGCCTTGGGACAGGCTCCGCAACGGGCAGCTGTCTTTCAGCCTGTTGCTCTACAACGCCTGGAAGAAATGGGGCGACAACTACCAGGATGAGCTGCTGCGGTACCAGCAAGAAACCCTCGCCCGAATCGGCTACAACTCGCGCGGCGCGTTCAGCGGAAGGGGAGATTTCGGCGATGAACCCAATGTTCCGAAGGCTCCGGTTCGAACCCTGCAGCGTTGGATGGTCGAGGGGGGCACTCAAATACGAAAATTGGCGCCCGAACTGATCGACCAAGATTCCTATCCTCGGAATTACATTCCATATGACTACCGGGATCCTGAATTTCCTGAAGTCGCCAGAAAGTGGGCACAAGAAAATCTCACTCCTCTAAAGGGTAACAAATATATCATCGGCGTGTTCATAAACAACGAGATGCCGTGGTTCAGGGTAAAGGACCGCCAGCTTCGCAACGAGATGGCGGAACGCTACTATCGAGTCATGTCTGAGGCTTTCAAGGAAGTGCTCCCCAACCATTTGAATCTCGGAGATCGGATTTGGGGGGTAGAGGCTTTGGTCGCGAGAGAGAGGGAGGACTGGGACCTTTTTGAAATCCAAGCGAAGTATGTCGATGTGGTGAGCCTGAATTTGTACATGCATCTTACGGCGGATGCGATGAGGAAGCTCGCCTCGCTGGATAAGCCTTTGATGATTGGAGAATGGGCGGTTTTTACTCGAGACGCGCCATCGCGGCGCAAGAGTTACAAGCCCAACGCCTACCAGGACCCGTACTATACCCAACCGGATAACCAACACGAGCGCGGCCTGAACTGGAAGATGCAGATGGCGGAATTTTTTAACAGTGGATTCGTGGGAATACACTGGTTCCAGGTGAACGATTTCAGTCGCGCTACAGATCCCGGAGCGAATGAGGGCAACTACGGTATGTTTAGCGATCAGGCGGAAATCTATCATGACTTCGGAGCCCATATTGAGGAGTTCAACAAGCGGATGTATGACATCATGCTCGGCAAGCTCTTGTACAAGCCTGACCCGAATGTGACTCATACCTCGTCCGATCTCTATGGCCTATTGAAGCAGTTCGTGTGGGTGGAAGGCTGGAAGCCCTCGGCGATCCCCGGAAACGGCAATCCGGGTTACTTGTCCGACTACATCCAGAAGCCGTTTCTCAGCGGTAGGCTGCGCAGCGCGGCTGGACCCTCTTGGGGCAAGGCTCAAGCGGGCTGGATAGAATATGAGTTCAAGGGCTACGAAATGGAGGAAGGTTTGCTGTACCTACGTTACATGGCTGACGGAGATTACGATATCGACGTATTGCTCAACGGCACGAAGGTTGGCACGATTACCTGCAGCGCGACTGGAGGAGGGAGCTCATGGACGAATCGCACTGCGTTCTCGATGGCTAGCATTGGACCCGTCGCTGACGGCGTCCACACGCTGAGGTTCGTTGCGCAAGATCCGTTCGCGGACGGTCGTGGGGTCGCAATCGACGGATTTTTCGTGTCTCACCGAAATCTACATATTGTGAACGAAATAAATTCTCTCGGGCAAATCACGGCGCCGCAGTATCTGCCGCCGGAAGAGTAGTTAGTGGGCGGCATCCGATCGGACTGAGATGCCATGAAATAGAGAGAGTGGGGGCGAGCCTCAGATCAACTTAGCGAAATTGTATCTGTCTTGTACCGCTATCAAATATAGCAATCGTAGAATAAGCCTGCTTCTTAATTATATCCGTTTGATGAGTAAACTTCATAAGTGGTGGGCTGAGTCCCACTGATTTTAGCAGGGACTTGTTTAAACTCTCTGTGATCGACCGATCTGATCCTTTAAGCGAAGCGCAGCCAACGCATTGGTTGCTAATTGCAGTGCCAAAAAAAGGTTCAACACATTTTGCGGGGAGACGCTCTTGAGGTAGGGCTGGCGCTCGCGCCAAGCCGCGATGCAGGATATTCGATTTGGGATCTGCGGCACGCCGCCTTTCGACTTACCGCTAGCTCTACGACAAGCGACGGTCCTGCAGGTAAATACCCACTGCCGTTGGGGATGAACCAAAAAAAACCGCCCCTATTAGAGGGCGGCTTATGAAATGGGTTAGGATTCGGGCTAGTGTTTGATCCTGCGACGGATTGCGCCGAGTACCAGAAGTCCAAAGCCGAGCAAGGCGGCTGTGGCGCCTGTGTCGGGTACGGGGTCGGGGTCGTCGATTTCCGTAGTGATTTTTTCCAGAATGGTAACTGCGAGGTCGTCGAAGTCGTTTGCCGGGAAGATCATGGGGCTTACTCCGGCCAGGACGTATGTCTCGTACCAGATTTGTAAGTCCGCATTGTCGACTTCTGGGGTGATGATGGGAAGTCCGTTGATTTGGTCGATGCCTGAGTCGATCGCATCTTGTGCAGCGTCTGCGGTCTTTTGCCCGGTTATAGCGAATCTGGCATCTTTATTTGCGTCGGATTGTTGAACCGTACGGAAGCCGCCGTTTACGGGTTGGCGGTTGTCTTTACCGTCGCCGGAGATGTCGATTATTTTGCGAGTCCCTTCGTAGTCGTTACTAGCGATCGAGTTGCTGGCAAAGGTTATAGCGCCCGCAATTTCCGTTAGCCCGCCGATGCCTGACGTCAGGCGCGAGAGCGCGGCGATGGAGTCAGCGAAAGCGGTGGCGCTGGCTGCATCGGTGAGATGGGTCCAGGGCACTCTGGTTTGCTGATTGGTCCCAAAAACGATGTATGACACAGCGACGCCGCTTGGGGTGTTCGCTATGAGATCCTGCAAGGCTGGATTGCGGAAAGCGGCCTCGTAGCCGTCTTTCTGAATCTGCCATTCTGTGTTTGATATACTACTGGAAACGTCAATTACGAGCGCTAGCTCTACGTCAACGCTGATAGCGCTAGCGGAAGTTGCAAAAAGTGCTGCGGCACTCAGGAGGGAAACGATTTTGGTTTTCACTTTTAGTTGGTTTCTTAGTTGGTTACAGATTGTGGTGGCCCTGGCGGCGGACAGGTTACAGCTCGCTGCTTGCGATAGAAACAGTGAAGGACGGCCAAGCTGATTGCCGACTTTCGTGACACTGCAGACGGTTGGTAGACTAAACCTGGAGTGTAAAAAGAATGTTAGTTCTTTGATTCTAGTAGTAGGCTTAAGAAGCTCGTTTGTCAAACCGCGATACCTACTGTTTAGCCTGATTACCCCGTAGTATTAGTGAATGTCGCTTAGTCTCTAAAGACTATGGTGGACTAGGGGTGATATTAGGTAGAGCGCACCATGTTTTTCAGCGAAAACAAGCGACTAATTGACCCATTTGGGAGATTTGTAATAAGGGTTTACAGATTTGAGCAGTTCGTTGCTATAGCGTGAAGCGCTTCTAGCAGGAATCGGAGCTCATTTTTGAGCCATATAAACACTCTAGTTGAAGACAGTTATTCCCTTAGATTGTATTACTTAATGATTGGGCTTTATTTGGATCCTAGCGCAGTGAGTCGCGGGTCGGATCTCTTATAGAACCTTTAATGATCAGAAAACCGGGATTGGCCGTCGCATGCGCTGGGATTACGCGTACGGGCGGATGATATAAACAACTGTACAAGACCAACTAATGAGTTTGTCGTTCACAGCGGGCTCACGCTGCCTCCGGCCTTCGATGTGCTCTCTCGTATATTGGTGAGGGGCGGGCTGACGTTCGCGCTAGGATTTTGCGCGCTCCGCCTTTGTAGGGTTCGTAGGTCTATTCCGATTGGAACGGTGCTGTGCGAACTTAAGGTGTGCGCGGCTTGTTGGAGTTTTTGACGTGCTGCTGTATGAGCTCGTGAATGAAGCGCAGTTTTTCGGCTACGGGCGGTGCGGTGACGAAAGGGTAGGCGTCAGGCGTGCCGAGGCTGCGGTTGAAGGAATTGATGAGGCAGGCGAGAGCGGGCCAAGCTTTGATGATGGAGTCGAAGCGAGTGGGGTCGATACGCCGGTGGTAGAAGGTGGGATCCTGCTTGTGGGATTTGGCGATGTTGACGCTTGAATAGATTGCGGTGCCGATGGCGTCCATCATGTGCAGGTAGTGAGCCCAGGTTTCGGCCCAGTCCTCCCAGGCGTGGGCAGTGGCATAACTGCTGATATGCGTCTTCGACCAATTGGCTGGTGCTCCGTTGGCGTAGTGTTTTTTGAGGGCCTCGCCGTAGTCGACCGTTTCGTCGCCGAAAAGGGACCGGAAGGCGTCGCGTTGGGAATCTTCAACGAGAATGTCCCAGTAATAGTGGCCGACCTCGTGGCGGAGGTGTCCTAGGAGGGTGCGATAGGGTTCGCCGAGAGCGGTGCGCCGCCGCTCCCGTTCGGCATCGTTGGCTTCAGCGATATTCAGGGTTACAACTCCGGATGCGTGGCCGGTCAGCACGGGTGGGGCTTCCGGCTCGGGCGAGTCGGCGAGGAAGCGAAAGACGAGTCCGTTCGGGCTGGTTTTGCTCCGGGGCTGGGGGCGGAGTCCGAGGCGGTTGAGGTTGTAGACAAGGCGACGCTTGGCGTCCTCGATTTTTGCCCATGCGACTTTGTTCTCGGGATGGGCCAAATTAGGAATAGTCTCGGTGAGCTGGCAGGAGCAGCAGAGAGAACGGGGGGAGTCGGAGGGAAGGGTCCAGTTGCAGGTGGCGTGCTGGCTGTAGTTCTGGCAGGCCCTGTAGGCGGTGGTGTTTGACCCGGCGGCGAGGGCGACCATTTCAAGGCTTTCGATGTCGAAGCCGAGCTGGGTATGGCAGCTGAGGCAGACGGTATTGGAAAAGAAGACGCGAGCTTCGCACTGAGGGCAGTAGTAGTTTTTCATCGGTCAGCGGGCCAGTGGCAGGAGACGTGAAGGAGCGGTTGCTCGTTCTATGTATAGGAGAAGGCTATGGAATGTAGAGCTAACAAGTATTTCCGTTATCGCAGGGAATGCCGTATAGTATGTCCAACGACAGAAAGAAGAACTAAGATGAACGCACTTAACACTACCAAGCTTTTTGGCGCCACACTTACCACAGTGGCAGTGATCGCAACTGCAGCGGTAATCGCTCCGATCGCGGGTATACTCGGGGTCGCTGGAATGATCGGCGCGGGGCTGGTCGCCATGGCCGCATTGGAAACCAAGAAGCGCGCTTACTAAGCGACACGCCAGGTAGGAAGACGCCCACGGAGTGGCCGTGCCACCTGGATTACAATTTTTTTGGGGTAACATACAAAATAGATAGCGCATAGGGATTAGGGGTAGTCCCGCTATCGAAGGAAGCCCGCGCTGAGCTTAGCTCAGGCGGGCTTTTTTGCGTCTGGATGCTATGCGGCTCTGGTCGCGAGGTTCCAAGGGGCGTTTTTTCGCGCTGGGATTCGATGTTTGCGTGTTCGGGGGCGTTGAGCGATAGGCTAGGGGCGATGTTGCACGGTATGAGGACGGACTACGGGGAGGTTTTGCGCGAGATCGCGGATGCGGTGGGGAAGCTGGAAAAGTCGGGCGAGGTGGCCCACTATATCCCTGCCTTGGCCAAGGTGGATCCGGACCAGTATGCCATGTTCGCGGAAATTCCGGGAAAGGAGTGCCATGGTGTGGGAGCGGTGGATACGGTGTTTTCGATCCAGAGCATTTCCAAGGCGATCACCTTGGCGATGGTGATTGAAAAGAAGGGAGAGTCGCTTTGGGAGCGGGTGGGAGTGGAGCCGAGCGGCAACGCTTTCAACTCGCTTTTCCAGCTGGAAAGGGAGATGGGCAAGCCGCGCAACCCGTTTATCAACGCTGGCGCCATTGTAGTGGCAGACGAACTACTGAGCCTTTACGACGATGCGAAGGGGCACTTGTTGCAGCTGGCGCGGGAGTTGGCGGGGGACGAGACGATCGACTATGACGTGGAGGTGGCGAAGGGAGAGATGGCGACCTGCCATACGAACTATTCGCTCGCCCATTTCTTGAAGTCACATGGCAATTTGAGGAATCGGGTGGAGGACGTGATCGAGCTTTATTGCTACCAGTGTTCCTTGACGATGAGCGCCAGGACCTTGGCCCGCAGCTTTAGCTTTCAGTGCAGCGACGGAGTGATCCCCTACAGCGGCCGCCGGTTTTTGACTGCTAGCCAAAGCAAGCGCTTGAACAGCGTGATGCTGACCTGCGGCTTTTACGATCAGGCGGGAGCCTTCGCGTACCAAGTTGGCTTGCCCGGCAAGAGCGGAGTGGGTGGCGGCATCGTGGCGGTGGTGCCCGGTTTCATGAGCGTGGCGGTTTGGAGTCCGCGTTTGAACAAGTACGGCAATTCGGTCTTGGGAATCGAGTCCTTGGAGCGCTTTACCACGAAGACCAACCTGGCGATTTTTTGAGTCGAGGTCAGCGGGTGGCTGCCCTTGAATAGGCGGTAACGCGGGCTTTACCTCGAGGGTAGAATCTGGGGTAATGGGCATGAAGATGAAGGACTTAGGAAAAGGGGGATCTGCCAAGTGGCGTTTGGAGGAATTGGTGGGCTTCGAGTGCGCTTTGGCGAAAGACGAGGGCCTGGATTGGCAGACCTTGAAGCGTCAGGATGCGGAGACGCGGATTGAGGCTTCGGTTTTGGCGGGTGGGAAGCGTCGAGAGATCGCTTTGGCGTGGTTGAGGGCTCGCTTGGCGGATGCTCCGGAGATCAAGCTGGCGTCGGATAGCGTGTTGCACTCGCTGCGGGTGGCGGGGCAGTTGCTGGGGGCGGGCGGCTTGCTGCTTGGATTGGCAGCGGCCACGGGCGCTTTGGCTTACACTGGCGAAGCGCCGGTCAACGTTTCTGCCTTCTTCAGCGTTTTCGTCTTGCTGCAGGCCTTGCTGGCAGCGGGGTTGATAATGGTTTTCGTTTTGCCGCGAACTTGGCGGGAGCGCCTAGCTTTCGGACCTTTGTTTCGGGCGACTCGCTGGGTGTTGGAGGCGATTTTTTCGAGATTGCAAAGCTTGTCGGCTCGCTTCTTGTCGGGCCAGCAGCGGCAGGACGCGGCGGAATGGGCAGGTGCGGCACGGCGTTCGCTGGCCTTGCATGGAAACGCTGCCAAGTGGCTTGCTTTTTCCAAGATCCAGGCGGCGGCTTTGTTTTTTAATTTCGGTGTGCTTGCGGCCCTGCTGGTATCGGTGGTTTTCTCGGACCGAGCTTTCGGTTGGCAGACGACCTTGAATGCGGAGGCAGATTCGGTGAGCCAGCTTGTTCGCTGGGTTGCGGCGCCGTGGTCTGCTTTCTATGGCGAAGGGAAAGGCTATCCTGACCTGCAGCAAATCGAGGGTAGTCGGATCGTATTGAAAGAAGGGATACGTGGACTGGAAAGCGAGGACCTCGCGGCATGGTGGCGTTTTTTGGCTCTTGGCGTACTGACGTATGGGGTTTTACCTCGCATCCTTTTCTATCTTTTGGGCAAGTGGCAGCTACGTGCGGCCTTGGCCCGCTATGATTTTAGCAATGCCTCGGCGGAACGTTTGCTGCAGCGCTTGAGGCCGGATTCTCCTCGCTTCGACGCGGAGAAAGTCGCTCAGGGGGCTGAAGGGCTGGAGCCCCGCGTGGAGATTACAGGGGAGGACGCGAGCCGAATCCGACGAGTCTGCTGTCTCTGCTCGAGCGAGCTGGGCGAAGCTTTCGACTTGGAAGCCTTGCGATTGCGTTTGGCGGAGAGGTGGCAGCTTTGGGAAGGTAAGATGGAAGTGAAAACTTATCAAAACGGCAAGATCGCGGAGGCGGCAGCGGAGCTTGGGAGCGAGGTTCAACTGGCGCTTGTATTCGAAAGTTGGATGCCGCCGATCCGGGAGATCGAACGTCAAGTGAAAGCCTTGCGGGCTCAACTTGATAAGCGCAGCTTGCTGAAAATCGTTTTGCTGGGAATTCCTGCCTCTGCGGAAGAGGAGATCTCCTTGCATCCGGATAAGCAGTACGCGGAGGCGTGGCGTTCCTTTGTGCTCCGCTTGGGCGATCCCTATTTAATCCTAGACAATCCAGCCGTATGAAAAGCTTACCCCGATTTGCAATTATCGGCCATCCCAACGAAGGGAAGTCTTCGATCGTGGCGACCCTCTCCTTGAACGACGCGGTAGCGATCAGTCCCACGCCAGGAGAGACGGTTCAGCAACAACGCTTCGATTTGAAAGCGGGCGAGCGTACGATTATCGAGTTTGTGGATACGCCTGGGTTTCAGAATCCGCAGGCCACCTTGCAGTGGTTTCGGGAAAATGAGGGTGTGGGGGAGGACCGAGTGGAGCGTTTTATTGAGACGCATGGTGGCGATCCCGATTTTCATCATGACTGCGAGTTGCTACGCCCTATCGTGGAGGGGGCTGGCATCCTCTACGTAGTGGATGCCTCGCGACCGATGACCGCAGTGGACACGGCAGAGATGGAGATCTTGCGCCTAACGGCCAAGCCGCGCATGGCGATCATCAATCCCAAGTCGAATGAGAGCCGTTTCTTGCAAAGTTGGAAGACGGCGTTCCGCCAGCATTTCAATTCGGTTCGCACCTTCAATGCGCAGACGGCACGCTACTTGGATCGTATCGAACTTTTGGAGGCGCTTAAGAGTATCGACCAAGATTGGGAGCCTGCCTTGAGCGAGGCGGTGGAACTGGTTCGTATGGACCGGCGACGTTCGACGGAGCGGGCCGCGGAGGCGATGGTGGAGCATCTCGAGCAAGCGTTGCGGTGCAGCTGTAGTTCTTTTTTGGAACATGAGAGCGGGGCGGAGTTGGAGAAGCGTCGCTTAGAGGACGAATATCGATCCAAGCTGGAGAAAATTGAAAAGCGCTTTCGCGAGCAGGTGCGGGACATTTACGCGGTGCGTAAAGTGGCGGTGGAACTGCCGGAAAATTCGATCTTGGCGGAGGACCTTTTTTCGGAGCGGGCTTGGCAGGCGCTGGGATTGACCCAGAAACAACTGGCGATCGCGGGAGCCTTGCTGGGAGCGGGGATCGGCGTGGGCGCCGACTTGGCGGCGGGCGGCATCACCTTTGGCGTGTTTGCGTCGCTGGGAGCTGCGATCGGGGCGGGCTCGGCCCTCTGGAAGGGGAAGGATTTGGCGAGGGCCAAGATCAAGCAGCTGCCGCTGGGCGGCTTGAAGGTGACGGTAGGGCCGAACGTTTCGGACCAGTTTCCTTTCGTGCAGTTGGATCGATTTTTCCTGTACGCCCAGTTCGTCTCCAACTGGGCTCATGCCCGGCAAGAGGCGAGCGTGAGCTTGGATGACGCGGACGGAAAGGCGGGGCTGAGCTCCAGCTGGGGGCAGGAGCAGCTAAAGATTGCGACGCGTTTCGTGAAGGCGGTCAAGGGCGGCAAGGCTGAGGATTTGGAGTCAAGCGGGGCTGCCTTACGTCAGTTGTTGGTCGATGCCTTGGGCTGATCCGTGAGAGGAGAGCGGGGTTCGTATAGGATATTCCTATTAAAAGTAGAGGTAACAAGTATTTCCAATTATGGCGATTTGTTCGTATAGTAAGCATGTCCAACAACAAAGCAGTTAAGAAAATGAAAACGCTCACTACTACTAAGATCATCGAAGCCACCGTCGCAGCCACTGCGATTCTCGCAGGTGCGGCCGTGATCATCCCCGCTGCCGGGATTCTCGCAGCAGTCGGCCTCGTCGCCGGCGGATTGGTCGCCATGGCGGCCTTGGAAAGCAAGGGTCGCGCTTACTAAGCGACCTTTCGGGAGGGCGTCTCGGGACGAGCCGCACCACCTGAATAGAATTTTTTGGGGTAACATACAAAATAGATAGCAGATAGGGATTAGGGGTAGTCCCGCTATCGAAAAAAGCCCGCGTTGAGCTTAGCTCGGCGCGGGCTTTGTTGTTTCTGGAAGGGAAGGTGGCTTTGAGAAATGGATGGGTTGGCGCGGGCGAGGAGTAAACCTCGCCCCTGGCACGGGAATGCCGTCAGGAGCCGGTCTTGAGGCGGAGCATGAGCTGGCCGTCGGTGGCGACTGGATACTGCACGGTGACTTTCTCGATGTGCGCTTCGGCGGTGTCTTGCGTGGTCTCGCTGAGGGAGCTGAGGGTTTCCCAGGCTTCCGTTTCGAAGTTGAAGCTTTCGATTTCGAGGGTGATGCCGCTAGCGTTTTTGTTTCTGTGGTAGCTTACGGAGAACCCGGTTGCGGTGAGCTCGATGTTCACGTGATTGGCGACCAGATCGATTTCGGTGGGCGAACTTCCGAAGGCGTAGTGCAGGAGGTTGGCGATTCCGTCGTGATTCGCGTCTTCGTGCGGGAGGCGGTTTTCGCGGGTATTGCCGAGGTGGGCGAGCTGCCAGCTGGTGTAGTTGCTGTTGGCGCTGTCCTCGGTGCGGGTGACGGTGAATTGGTCGCCATCCGCGAAGCCGGCGTCTTCGAGGGATTGGCTCGGCGTGGCGAGTTCGCTGGCACCGAGAAATATCTGCAGCTCGTCGCCGGAGGCTTGCAAGGCGCTCGCGATCTCGTTGCGGAGCGTTTCCACAGTATCTGTCGTTTTGAGATCGAGCTCCAGTTTCACGGGACCGTTCACGATGGCGATCAGATGTATGTCGGAGCCGGATACGGGGCGAGAGACCATCGCTACGTTTGAGTAGTCGGATGCGACTTCGCCTTTGTCGGCGGCGACGCGGTATTCGAAGGTGTCGGTTCCAATGTCGAGGTTGTCGTCGTAGGTGGTGGAGTTGGCGGCGGTGGTGGCGAGTTGGCTCCAGGTTTGATCGCCCTGCTTGCGGCGCTGGATGGAGAATCCGGTTTCGTCGTTGGAGAGGTCGTCCCAAGTGAGGGTTACCTTGCTGGTTTTGTCCTCGGCGGCGAGGTTGGCGGGGGCGGCTGGCGGAGTGATTTCTCCTCCTCCTTCGCGCTTTACCGTCGCTACGTTTGAGTAGCCGGATGCGACTTCGCCCTTGTCGGCCGCAACGCGGTATTCGAAGGAGTCGGTTCCGATGTCGAGGTTGTCGTTGTAGGTGGTGACGTTGGCGGCGGTGGTGGCGAGCTGGCTCCAGGTTTGATCGCCCTGCTTGCGGCGCTGGATGGAGAAGCCGGTTTCGTCGTTGGAGAGGTCGTCCCAAGTGAGGGTTACCTTGCTGGTTTTATCCTCGGCGGCGAGGTTGGCGGGGGCGGCTGGCGGAGTGATTTCTCCTCCCCCGCCTCCACCTTCGCGAGAAACGGAGGCGACATTGGAGTAGTCGGAGCTTTCACCGTTGTTGGTGGCTTTGACGCGGTATTCGTAGGTGTCGCTGCCGATGTTGACCGGATGCGTGAAGGCGTTGGAATTGGCTCCGATGTTTGCGAATACCTGCCAGGTGCTGGATGATTGGAGCTTCCACTCGATGGTGTATCCAGTTTCTGAGGTCGCATTGTCGGTCCACTCGAGTCTCACGTGAGCGGTGTTGTCGCTGGCGGAGAGGCTGGTGGGTGCGGCGAGCGGTCCTGGACCGGAGGAGCGGCTAACGGCGGCGACGTTTGAATAGCTGGAGTCGCCGGAGCTGCCGGTGGCTTTGATGCGGTATTCGTAGGTGTCGTTTCCGATGTCGGTAGCGTCCACGAATTGGGTGTTGTTGGTGGGAATGGCTCCGGATACGGAAATCCAATTGTCTGTGCCTTGTTGGCGGCGTTCGAGTGCGAAGCCGGTCTCGTTGTTAGAGTTGTCCTGCCAAGTGAGGGTGACGGAATCGGTGCCGTTGTCGCTGCCGTTCAGATTGCTAGGAGCGGTGGGCGTAGATCCGCCTCCTCCTCCTCCGCCGCCGGGTTGGTTGCTAATTTGCACGAAGGCTCCGTTGCTGGTGATGGAGGTAAGGTCGTCGGTAATGCGCGCTCGGTAGTGGCCGTGGTGAGTGGCGCGTACGGCGGAATTGACGCTGTAGGTGGAGCTGGTGGCGCCGGGGATGTCGACGCCCTCGAGCGTCCATTGGTAGTTAAGGGTACCGGTGCCGCGGGCTTCCACGGTGACGGAGAAGGACTCGCCTTCGTTCAGGATGGCTCCTGCGGGCTGTTGGGTGACTTCGAGGGGAGTGCTTACGGTGAGGTTGAAGTCGGGGGAGGTGATTTCGCCCGCTGGGTTGGCGATGGTGGCGTGGTAGGTGCCGTTGTCGTCGGAGGTTACGGAGAAGAGGCTGAGAGTGCCCTCTGTTTGCCCGTCGATGGCGACGTCGTCTTTGTACCATTGGATGGATACGTCTCCGTAGACGCTGGTATAGTCCAGAGTGAAGTCGACGTTGGATCCGCTGGTAGTGGATTCGTTGACTTCTGCACCGTCGTATGTGGGTGCAATCGTGTAAATGAGGGTGTATTCAGTTTCTGAATCGTCCCAGATCTGAGCTCCGTTTTGGAAGCGGAGGCTAAGGCCGTATTCGCCGTATTCGCCTTCCACAATTGCGGGGATAGAGTCTAAGGTGATACTTTCGGTGAGGGGGTTGCCGCCGCCGTCGATGGTGTTGCCCCCGTTGTTCCAGGACCAGTTGTATTGGCCGTAGCCGGAAATGGGGTCGCTGTGTCCCGTGAAGGTGAAGCTCGGGGTGAGGGGAGAGGTGATGACAGCTCCGCTGGCGGTTCCGTGCAGCGGTGTTACGACGAGGCTGCTACGGTCCATGGCAGTGGTGTCGTAGCCGACTTCGGTGTCGAAAGCGTCGTCGCCGAGGAGCGCGTTGCTCGCTGAGTCGCTGTCCGTGGCGACTATTTGGAGGCGGAAGTGCCCCTCGGAGGGAAGGGTATAATCGACGGAGGCATCGACGATCTCATTGGAGCCGTTTCCTGCGATAATCTGGTCGGCTGTCCAAGCTCCGAACTCGCCCGTACCGGTGTCTTTCTTTGAGTAGTAGACTTGCAGTTGGGTGATTTCGTCGTCGTCGAAGGCGCTATAGGTCAGGCTACGCGTTTCTGTGGAATTGAACACTTCGTAGCTGAAGAGAGAGTCAAAGTAGGCGATAGGGGCGATGTTTGGGTGGTCGCGTTCTGTAATGGCAGATCCGATACGGAGGATTCCCCAGTAGTTGAGGCTGGGGATCGTGACTTGGGAGAAACCGTTTTCGAGGTCGGTGATGGCGAGGGTGGTGGGCGTGCTGTCAGCGGAAGCGACGTAGGTGGCGACCGATTCGGATTGGTATTCGGTCGGGCTGGGGAATTCGGCTGGAGTGGGGAAAGTGAGCGTGAAGTTGCTCTGGGAGGTGATGCTTGTTCCGGATCCGTTGAAACTGTAGTTGAGGAGTTGGTACACGCGGGAGTAGTCGGAGCTGTCCACGTAGCTGAGGACGCGAACATCGCCCGTCGCCGCGTTGGTGACGCGCTCGAGGGTGCTAGGCAAGGCAGCTTCGAAGCCTGCCAAGGCGGTGGTGAGGTTGGAGGAGCTCGGTTGGTCGGTGTAGCCGGTGCTTCCCCAAGGATCGAGGCTGACGACCTTGAGGGTTCCGCTTCCGATGCTGGTGTTTCCGACGGAGCCGAAAAGCTGGCTCCAGGTTTTGCTGTCGTAGGAGCGGGTGGAGGATTTGTCATTGCCGAGGGCGTCGTAGCGGAAGACGTTGCTTCCGGAAACGATGAGGGTTCCGCCATTGTTGACGTAGTCCATGAGTTCGGTGAACTGGCTGTCAGTCACTTGGATGGCTTCCGAGGCGAAGACGACTGCGTAGTCGCTGATATCCTCGGTGGCAAAGGTGTCGGGCATGCCGAGACCGTCGCCGCCGAAGGCCACGTCGTAGTTGATCTCAAGCTCTTGCATGATGTATCCAAGGCCTAGATACCAGTAGTGGTCGCCGCCGAGAAGCCCAGGGTCGGGGCCGACTTGCAGGGTTTCGGTGTGCAGGGCGGTGGCCAGCGGATAGAAGATGGCGGCTTGGCTGAGAGGGGTGTGGTCGAGCTGGTCCTCGTATTGCTTGGCGAGACGAGCGATGGGGGCAGTGGCGGGGTAGGCGTCTTCCCAGGTGGCGACGCCGTTGTTGGCGATGGATTCGGCTAGGAAGAGGCTTTGTACGGCGGTGTTAGTGGCGGGCGGAGCGTTCCAGGGCTCGAAGCGGTTGTCGTAGGTTTTGAGGTTGGCGCGGAAGACGGGCTCGAGGTTGTAGCCGTCTGCGTATTCCCAGGATTGACCGCCGAAGTGGGTTTCGCCGAGGTCGCCGGAAGCGTATTCCGCGAGGAACCAGCGATCGGCAGGGCGATTGATGAAACCGTAGCGGTTGAAGTAGAAGCCGATTTCGCGTCCGATCTCGCTCTGGGCGTAGGTGTTCACCTCGTCGACGAGGGTGGCGATGACTTCGCGTTCCTTGTAGCGGAGGAAGGCTTGCCAGAGACGCCAATGCTTGGTGGATCCGAGCTTCACGCCGTCGATGGTCGCGGTGGCGTAGTTGGATGCGGTGACTCCTTCGGATCGCAGGAAGGCCCCGTAGTCGAAGGTGGCATCGTCGTAGCTGGAGTCGACGTAGCTTTGCAGGGTGGTTTCGTCGTAGCGGGCGTTTAGCCAGTCGCGGAATGCTACGAGGGTGGCGGCGTCGAAGGGTCCTGCGTCGAGGGTGACCCATGCGGTGTCGTAGTGGATGGCGTCCACTCCAGCGTCGACGTACGCTTTGGCTACGGTGAGGATGGCTTGGTAGGTTTCGTCGAGAAAGATGCTGGGATTGGACGCGTCGCCGTCGAGGGTGAGGGTCTTGCCTGCGGAGCTGATGGCGTCGGTGAAGCCGATGGCGCTGCCGATGCCCGGGCCGAAGTCGGCGTAGGCGGAGTAGTATTGGCCGCGGTCGCGGTACCAGCCGACGAGAGGCGCGAGGTCGGCGGCGGACGCGGAGGAACTGACTTCGCCGGCGGCGTCGATGCGGACGGTGGTTTGCACGCCGTTGAGCACGGCTTGGTCGCCGCGGCGATTCAAGGCGGCTTCGGACTCGAATCCTCGCAGCAGGAGGCCTTCGGGGTGGGGCGGATTGGAGCCGGCTAGGAGTAGGTTCGAGCTAGCAGAAAGCGTAGCGGTAAGGAGGATCGCCAGAAGTTTGTGAGCCATAAAAACTGAGTTCGGGATTACCGATTTTGGTACCCCTAGGTATTCGGCGCCTTGGCGGGGATACTCAGCTTTTAGAGTCTATAAGGTCGGATTGTGGCTTGGGCGTAGCGCGTTTAGCGAAGTTTTGAAAACTGCTGCTGGGGATTGCCCTGATGGTGGGAGATCTCTCCTCGCCGCGGGTTGGTTGGAAAGGCATGAACCAGGACCGCGGTCGCTCCTGTTCAGCGTTTTTTGCGGTTGCTGTAGCGGGAGCTGCTTTCGTCGAGGGCGGCTCGTTCTTCGGCCGTGAGGCTCTGGAAGCCGGTGCGGGAAATCTTGTCGAGGATGTCGTCGATCTTTTTGCTGCGGGTTATGGAGGGGACGCTCTTGCTCCGGGATGGCTGACTTTTGGATTTGGTGACGATCTTGATGTTTAGCTTGGCCTGAATCCAATCCGTCATGGCGTGGCAACTACGTACGCCCTCGAGGTGCAAGATGATGAAGGCGGTTAGGATCGAGAGCCAGAGGGCGGCGAGGTTGCCCCAGGACTTGTAGCCAAGGTACTGCAAGGTTTGCACGCCAACGATCAGCAGGACGAACCATTTGACCTGGATGTTGAACCACATGGGGGCGCTAGGATAGATGAGGGCGAAGCCCACGAAGATGGCGAAGTGCACGCTGCCTTCGCCGATGAGCGGAAGGTCGCCGATGAGGGGTGAAAGGGCGAGCAGTCCCAATGCTGGCAGGGCTGTCAGGGCGGCGTAGAGCCAGATAAACTTTCTGGTGCCCAGAAGGTTTTCCACCTCACCGCCGAAACGCCAGAAGAAGTAGAGACCGATAGCGAACCAGAGGTCGATGCCGTGCACGAAGGGGTAGGTAAGCAGGGTCCAGATGCGAAGGTCTTTTACCGCCGCGGCCGAATAGACGAGCTCGTTGAACCAAGTGGCGGCAGCCCAGCCGGAGCCGAAAGTGACGATGAGCGCGGTCAGGGCGTGGAGGGCGACAAGGGTATTGGTCGCGTCCATGGGAATCTTCCCAAGGTAGAAAAGCGGGCGGTGGGTATGAGTGGAACGGACTGGATTGAAATTCATGGCAGGTAGGCGCGGCAGCGTGGAGGGAAACCTAGAGGCGGGGAGGCCAGTGTCAAACGGGGAGCGTTTCGGACGAGCCGGCTGGGCATGTAGGAAAATCTGGATACGTATTGCCCGTGGACGCCCGCTTGCTTGGCGGCAGGGGGAGGCAGTTTTATGGAGCCCTTTCCATAGGAAAAGGCTATGGATGGTAGAGAATACAAGTATTTCACATTATAGCCGAATAATCGTATAGTCCTCTCAGAAACAGAAAGAAGACAGATGAACACAGTAAACAAGACACAGTTGATTGAAGCCACCGCCGCCACCGCAGCGGTGATCGGACTCGCAGCAGTCGTCGTCCCGAACCTGGGAATTATGGCTGCTGTAGTACTCGTCGGAGCGGGGCTCGCCGCCATGGCGACTCTCGAAACGAAAAAGCGCGCTTACTAGGCGCTAGTCAGTCGGGAAGGGCTGACACGCGCGGAGCGCCTGTCCCACCCGACAAACGAATTTTTTGGGGTAACATACATACTAGATAGCAGATGGGATTAGGGGTAGTCCCGCTATCGATAGGAAGCCCGCGTTGAGCTTAGCTCGGCGCGGGCTTTGTTGTGTCTGAATGGATTCCGTGGTCGCTTTTAGGCTGTGGGTTTGTCGGAGAAGGCGGGAGGGCTCGCGGAGCGTTTGTCGTCGGGAAGCGCCAGGCGTAACAGGCGCGACTTCTTGCGGGCGCCGTTGAGGGTCTTGCCGATAAGGGTGGGGCGAACGAGCAGGTCGTAGACGAGCAGGGAAAGGCCGACCGTAAGGCTGCTAATGGCGATCAGCTTGACGGACCAGTGAAAGGGGAGTTCGGCGAAGGCGACTTGCAGCCAGACTACCGCGGGCAGGTGGACGAGGTAGAGCCAGTAGGAGGAGTCGGCGATGTAGCGCAGGAGCCGGTTGGGGCGGTCGCAATATTTCTTGAAAAGTCCAATGGATAGGAAGACGAGGCTAAGCATGGTGTAGGCGTAGGCGAAGGCGAAGCCGGATTTGAAGAGGGCGTAGTGTTCGTGGGTGTAGTCGCCCTCGAATTTGGCGAGTCCAATGATGGCGGCTATGCTACCGAGGCAGTTGAAGCATCGGGTCCAGCTTAGGGCGCTCAGCGCTTCGAGCAGGTGTGCTTGGCGATGCAGAAACCAACCGAAAACGAAGAATCCGCCGTAGATGAAGAAAGTGGGAAGGTGGGGAATCAGCGACTTGTCGGGCGTATCCATTCCCCAATGACTCATGAACCAGATTCCGCATGCGATCGGAGCGGAAAGCAGGAGGAGGCGAAATCTGAATTGGACCAACCATTGGCTGCTTCGGTCGGCGAGAAAGACGAGGCGAGTGTGCAGTTTGGGGGAGAGGGCTACTAATCCACGAAGCGCAAGGGTAGCAGCGCTGATAATCAGGATGTAGTAGAGAAACCAGAGGTGACTGCCCACTAGGATGCCGGATGGCAGTGTATTCAAAGATTGGAAACCAACTTTTAGGCCTTCGAGGATATTGACGTCGCCTCGCAGGCTAGCGGCGCCCATGACCCAGCCGCTGACGATGAGCGGGTAGAGGATAAACCAGCCGATGATGAAAGGGATGGCGATGCGGGTGAGGCGGGATTTGGCGAAGCCTCTGAATCCTCGCTTGTGGAAGGTCATGTGGCTGAAGAAGCCGGCGATCAGGAAGAAGAGCTCCATGCGGAAAGAGTGGCTGATCATCATGAAGATTGAAATCAGCGGGCTGGTGGAAATGTCCATGACGGCCCATCCGATAAACATGGGAGTGAAGGAAAGGCTGGCGTGAAATACGATGCCGAGCAGAAGTGCGAATGCTCGTACGGCGTCGAGGTAGTAGAGGCGGTCGGATTTGGCGGGTGCTTGCATGGCTTGGAATTTGGGGTGCGGGGAAGCGGCTTTGTATCGCGGCACACATTCGATAGGCTCAGTGTCTTGGACAAGGCCGCTTCCTACGTTTTACAAAGGTGTATCTAAAATCGTAATACGATTAGTAGAATCGGATTTCTTCGACTTCGAAATCGAAGGCTCCGGGTTGCATGTCGTAAGCGACGAGGCTGAGGCTGGCGATGGTCTTGGTGTTGAGCTTTGTCTGTTCCGACCAGGCTCGTCGCATGCTGTCGAAGGGGATTTTGACTTCTTGGAACGCGTCGCCCGCTTTGCGAGCGATGGGTGCTGCATGGTAGTCGAAGTTGGTGACTTCCGAACTGTTCGCCGAGATCGAGAGATTGCCTTTCTTGATGCGGATCTTCAGCTGGATTCCTTGGTATTGGCTGAGGTCCTGAGCTTGGCCGCTTGCTTCGAGCAGGAAGACGGCGCTGGCCCAACCCGGTTGGCCTCGCGGAGGCTGGATGTTGCCTTTGGCGGAAAGGGTTCCCTCGCTGACTTGGTAGTCGGTGGTGGTCTTGCCGCCGGCCGCCGTGTCGTCGGCGAAAAGGCGCGGGAATCCGAGGCTGTTCGCTTCGGAGTCGCTGAAGTCGTCGACGAGGCTTTGGGTAGCGTTGGCGCTGAAGGCGGTTGCGATGAGGCTGAGGCCTGCAATGAGAGATTTGAGTGAATTCATAATGGGTTTTCTCCAGGATGTTTTTTTGTTTCGCTCGCCGCGTTTCGCTGGGAGCTCTTGCTGTTCGCAGTTAAGTGCCCGCTCGCGCTGGAGGGGTGACAGCTTTTTGCTCTTTTTTTTGAGAAAAGGAGGGAAGGTCGCAGCTCGGTTGGGAGGGGGCGGCGGCGAGCGCTTCTTTATTAGAGTGGAGCTTGAAGGCTGCACTCCTGCAGAAGGCCCGGGGGCATCGGACTTTCCTTGGGTGACGAATCTTTTGTTTTTTTCAGATTTCTTGTCACCTTTGTGATGAACGGGGGCACTTGTCTTCAGAAGCCCATGAATACCGAAGAGGAAAACCCAACTTATTTAGACTCCAGCGACGCGTCGCTGGTTGTCGCTTGCCTTGGCGGAGACCGGCAGGCGTTTGGAAAAATTGTCACTCGCTACCAGAGCTTGCTGTGTTCGGTAGCCTATTCGTCGCTCGGCAATTTGAGCGCGAGCGAGGAGGTGGCTCAGGAAGCGTTTATCGAAGCGTGGAAGAAGCTGAGTAGCTTGCGGGAACCGGAGAAGCTGAAGTCTTGGTTGTGCGGAATCTTGCGTTTCAAGATCAGCCACCACCGGCGCAAGGACGCGCGGCAACCGGTGTTTGAAGCGGAGTCGGGCGAAGCCTTGGAGAACATGGAATCAGAAGCAGTAGGGGTTGAGGAGTCAGCAATGAAAGAAGAGGAGCAGGCTTTGCTATGGAAAGCCTTGGAACGGGTACCTGAGAATTATCGTGAAGCCTTGGTGCTCTATTACCGTGAACACCAGTCGATTGAGCACGTCGCCTATGAGCTGGACCTTACGGAAAGCGCGGTTAAGCAGCGTTTGTCCCGCGGGCGCAAGATGCTGCAGGAGCGCATGATGGGGTTTGTGGAAGACTCGCTTGCCCGGAGCTCTCCGGGGCGTGTATTCACCATGGGAGTACTGGCGGCTTTGCCGGCTGCCATCGCCCCGCCCGCCAAGGCCGCAGGCGTCGGCGTGGTAGCTGCCAAGCTGGGCGTTTGGGGAAAGTGGGCGAGCGTGGTCGCGTTTCTAGGAACCTTTTCCGGATTGATCAGCAGTGTGTTCGCCTTGCGAGCCAGCCTTGACCAGTCGCGTACGGAACGCGAGCGGCGCGACGTGATCCGCGCGGTCATATCCTTTTTTGCGGTAGCGGGTGCCTATGTGGGCGGGGTATTTTTTCTGCTTTGGCTAAGCGGAAAATCGTATGAGAACAGTGGATACTATGCCTGGCTTGCCCAAGTAGTGGTCGTGGGAACCGCGGCCTTTTATTGTTGGATGACGCGCAAGATGTTCGCTTATTCACGCAAGCTGCGGGCTGAGGAGAGATTGGCCCAACCGGAAAAGTTCTTGCAGGAGAGGGATCAAAAGGGGGCGAAGGCTCGCGAATACAGGAGCCCGTGGTCGCTTTTTGGCGTACCGCTGGTGCATATCCGTTTCGCCAAGACGGAGGAAGGGGACAAGCCCGTCTTCGGTTGGATCGCAGCGGGCGAGCAGGCTTACGGTTTGCTCTTCGCTTGGGGCGGATTTGTGGTGGCGCCGATCAGCGTGGGGATCGTCTCGGTCGGCTTTTTGACCGTGGGAGCAGTCGGTTTCGGCGTAGTGGGACTGGGCATGATTGCAATCGGAGCAGTGGCCTTCGGGTCGGCAGCCATCGGTTGGAATGCTTTCGCCAGTCTCTCGGCTCTGGGTGGGGATACGGCTTTGGCGGGCGGATTCGCGATCGCACCGGAGGCGGCGATCGGAAAGGTCGCAATCGCTGCGGAAGTAAACAACGAGGCGGCCGCGACCCTGACGCGACTAGGAGCCTTGGAGGCCAGTTACGTGGGCGTTTTGGGCTTGATCGCCCTGCTCGTGCTGGTGCCCGTGATGCTCTACGCCAAGGGCGTGCGGAAGCGTTATGGCAAAAAGCGCAACTAACAAGGGCTTTTTTCAGGGTTCGCCACCCAGGGGGTAAGGTTTGTAACGCGCTGCCCTAAGGGGATTTGAGTTGAATGGTGGCGTAGTATAGGAAATAACTATGAGTGCTAGTGGAATGAAGTATTTCCAATTATGGCAGAAATTTCGTATAGTTCTCGCATCGGCCAACCGAGAGGTTGAAACCGAATCGAAGCCAAGCTTCGAAACAGTATTTTTTGGGGTATAAACATACACAGACAGCGTTATAGGAGTAGGGGTACTCCTGCTGTCAAAGAGGCCCGCGCAGAGCTTAGCTCTGGCGGGCTTTTACTTTGTCCAAATTCCTCGAGTGCCGTCCGGGCTTAGGATCGATACCAGGCTCGAGCAGCTTTTAAAGAGACTGTCCCAGAAAGCTTACTGGTGACGTGTCATACATCAAACGTAGCACCGAGCTTTAGCCGGCGCCCGCACTGCAGGATTTGATCTCTGCGGTCGCTGGCTGAAGCTCGGCGCTACGTCGCATGCGACATTGGATGCGTGACAGGACACTAGCCGCTTCTGAGCAGGGGCAGCTTGCTGCAGACCGCAGCGCAAACCCGTTTCACAGCGGGACGCGGTCTGGACCAAGGTCCAACCCAACAAAAACTCGATTTATCGGACAGTCTCAACGCGCTGGTCGGAAGGTTTTGCTGGGATGTGCTGGGTTTTGACTGGGCTGTCGGTTGAGGTTCCGAGCTTTCTCGTGGCCACGGGAACCCCCTGCAACGCGGCCTGGTGAGACGGCCGCTCGACTGCGGAACTGGATTTTTTGGCGAAAAGAGGAACTTTTTAATCTCGATTGAAGCTAGAAGTAGTTCTTTAAATCTCTATTTGTGAGACGCTTATAGGTGAATTTGAATAGGTATAGCTTAATCCTATGGGTGCTAGTGGAATGAAGTATTTCCAATTATGGCAGAAATTTCGTATAGTTCTCGCATTGGCCAACCGAGAGGTTGAAACCGAATAGAAGCCAAGCTTCGAAACAGTTTTTTTTGGGGTATAAACATACACAGACAGCGATATAGGAGTAGGGGTACTCCTGCTGTCAAAGAGGCCCGCGCAGAGCTTAGCTCTGGCGGGCTTTTACTTTGCCCAAATTCCTCGAGTGTCGTCTGGGCGCTTCTAAAACAGCGACGCTTAGGCGGCGACCTCGGGCTTCGAATCGACCAGAGTCGATCGGAAGGCAAAAGTTCAGCGTTCCTCTTCGGACTTGGGGAATGGGATTTTAATCTCCTCGGCCTCGACCATCTTCTGGATGGCGTCCTCTAGGTTGATGGCATCTGGGTTGTCGCCGCTTTGTTGCAGGAGGAGTTCGACGAGCTCGGCCTGCTCCAGAGTTTGGGATTGCCCTTGGCCGTCTTGGAAATACGCGGCCCATGGGATGCATTTGGTCAGGGGGAAGAGCTGCCCGGGTTGAGGAGAGATGTCGATGTTGAGGCAGGAGACGAACAAGAGCCGTTTACCTGTGTAGGTCGGTTCTTTGAGGATGCTGCGGTAGGTGCGGTCGAATTCGGCTTGGGTGTTGAATTGGGCGGCGAGGAGGATGGGGGATGGGGCCGTCACGATCCACGGCATCGGATTGAAGAGATTGCGTTCTAGTTGTTCGTGGGAAGGGATCGCTTTGCGGAAGAAGAATAGTCCTGGAGCTAGGCTTTTCCCTATTTCGCGCGGGGTTTCGCGCGGCCAATCTTTCGCAGAAAACTGTTGGAAGAAGCTATCTGCCGCTGCGTAGATCCGGGAGGTACTGAGCGTTTTGAGCAGGTGGGGCTGTCCGTTCTTTCGGGCGACCATCTTGTCGAGGTCGAGCGCTATCCCTTCGGTTCGGGTATCGTCTAGCAGCTGGTTGTCGATGCGTAGGCTCGGCCTGTCGTCTTCGTAGCAGAGCCGGATCTGGCTTTGGGCGAAGGCGTACTCTCGTTGGTACCAGGAGATGACGTGTCCGACTTTTCCGCAGGTGGTCGACATCTCGTTGTCAGCGGTTTGCAGGCGACAGTAGTGGCCAAAGCTTTTATTTTGGGCATCGTAACCGACGTGGCTGGCATGAATGAGGACGAGGTCTTTTCCGTGGTGGGCGTGGGGACCGTGGCGTGTGGTTGCGACCACTCCTCCTGCGCGGCCGTGATTGAAGGGGAAGGCGCCGAAGTGTTTCGCGATGAGAATGATGGGAAAGCCTTGGCTTTCGTCGGAGCAGAAGGCTCGCGAAGGCATGATGTTCCCCTTCTCGAAGCCGAGCGAGCGACAGAGGTTGTAGAGTCGCGGAGCGAACTGGCTGTATCGCATCATCGCTTCCAGGTGAAAGTCGGAGCGGATGGATTGTATGTTCGTATGCGAGGAAAACATGGGAGGCTGTGGGAGCGATTGCTCGACTGGGGAACGGGCGGGTTTGACTTCTTGCTAGGCTAAGGCGAGAGAATGTTTATGCAAGAAACGGAATTCATTTGGCACGGAGGAAAATTGATCCCTTGGAAAGAGGCAACGGTGCACGTGATGACGCACGCGCTGCACTATGGCTCTTCGGTATTCGAAGGTATTCGGGTTTATGATACGAATGAGGGGCCGACTTACCTTTGCTTGCAGCCACACTTGAAGCGTTTCTACGACTCGGCTCGGATTTATCGCATGACGATGCCTTTCGGGCAGGAGGAGCTGACGCGAATCTGCCACGAGGTGATTCGGGCGAACGGGTTGAAGTCTGCATACGTGCGGCCGCTTGCGTTCCGTGGCTACGGTCCGATGACGGTGTTTGGCAATTCGGATCCGGTGGAAGTCACGGTAGCGGCGTTTCCCTGGGGCGCTTACTTAGGCGAGGAGGCTCTGGAAAATGGAGTAGACGTGGGTGTGAGCAGCTGGACGCGAGTGGCTCCCAATACCTTGCCGACCATGGCCAAGGCAGGAGGCAATTACTTGTCCTCGCAGCTGATCACCATGGAAGCGCATCGCCATGGATACACCGAAGGAATCGGGCTCGACGCTTCGGGGCACTTGAGCGAAGGAGCCGGGGAGAACATTTTCGTAGTGAGGGACGGGGTACTGTACACGCCGCCTATAACGGCCGCTATTTTGCCGGGGATTACGCGAGGGATTGCCATGGATCTGGCGCGGCGACTCGGTTACCAGATACGCGAGGAGAGCTTGCCGCGCGAGCTTCTCTACGTGGCGGACGAGGTGTTCATGACGGGAACTGCCACGGAGATTGCTGCGATTCGCTCTGTTGACGGCTTGCCGGTAGGGAGCGGAAAACGGGGCGTCATTACCGAGCAACTACAAAATGCGTTCTTTGGTCTCTTCGACGGATCTACGGAAGATACGGAGGGCTGGTTGGAAAAAGTGGAAATTTACGGATAAACCAAGCTTCTTCCTCCAACGATCCCGCTTGATTTTTGGAGAGTAGGACGCATCATTGGCGGCCTCGGCGATCGCGGCAGACACGGTGTTTGGAACGGATCGTTTCGAGAGGAAGTTACCTTAATGAAAATACGATTGTTGTTTGCTGCCGTCATGGTTTTGGCGTGTGGCGGAACGGCTCTGCTCGCCCAAGACTCGAGTCCAGAGCAAACGAAAGCCCTCTCACCCGCAGATGCAAAAAAGGCCAAGGCTTTGGAGAAGCGAAAGGCGGACCTGATCAAATCGATCCAGAAGCAGGTCACCCAAGCCGAGAAAAAACTGAAGCCGACCGCTGAGCAGCAGGAAAAGCTGAACTCGATCCTTACGCAGTATTATGTGAAGCGGGTTCCGCTGGTGGCGAACTTCCGCAAGAGCAAGGATCCCGAGGAAAAGAAAGTGGCCCGCCGCGAGATTCGCCAGTGGGCGAACAAGCAGGAAAAGGCGCTTGCTGAATTCTTGGACGAGAAGCAGATGAAGACGCTCAAGCGCATCAACCAAAACGACATGGAAGCGCTCAATCCACCTCCCGCGGGCGGTGGAGGCGGTGGCTTTGGCGGTGGTGACGGCGGCGGAGATGGCGGAGGCGGCGGCGACTAAGCTGCAGCCGTCTTCGGCAGTCTACCTAGAAACTCTTGTAGGGGAAGCGGTGATACGCTTCCCCTTTGTGTATCCGGCTTCAACCGATGCGGCGAATCTCGGCTCCATCTCCCGGTACCGGAGCTACGTTCTCGGCAGGCAAGGTGACGCTGCCGGTTTCGAAGTCTCTAGCGGATACGGACAGGGTTTGGCTGTAGAGAGGGGATTCGGCGTTTTCCATGAGGTCGCGGAAGCGGATAAACTCTCCCGTGTAGGCGGCGATACGTCCCATGATTGCGACTGCGGTCGACTCTGCCACCTGGCGAGACTCGTTGAGTGGATTGCCGGTTATGGCGGAGTCGATCCAGTTCACCATTTCTTGGATACGGCCATCTTTATCGAGAACTTGTATTTCAGGGATGGATACGTCATTTCCTTTAATCTTTCCGCCTCCCAATAGCTCGCCCTTGGTTCCGCGGAAGAATTCGCCCACTCGAGAGTAGGTGCCGGAAATTTGGCGGCATTGGCTGTGAATGTGCACGCCGTTTCCGTAGTCCAGGTCAACGCTGAAGAAGTCGTAGCTGTTGCCGGTCTCGCGGCGGGCCCGTCCGCCGAACCCGATGGCGGATTGGGGAAGACGCCCGAGAAACCAGTTTGCCACGTCGATATTGTGAACGTGTTGCTCGCAGATGTGGTCTCCGGAGAGCTCGGTCCAGTTGAGCCAATTGCGCCCCAAGTACTCGGCGTCGCTCCAAGTCGCTTTGCGTTCCCTTATCCATGGTACCTGGCTGTTCCACATAACGGTGCCGCCCACGATTTCGCCCACGGCCCCGGCATCGACGAGGGCTTTGTTTTTCAGGTAGCTCAATTGGTGGCGGCGTTGGGTGCCCGCGAGAATGGAGAGCCCTTTCTGGGCGGCAGTTTCGCCGATGGCTATGATTTCGCGGCAGCCAGGGGCGTCGACTGCGACTGGCTTCTCCATCATCACGTGTTTTCCTGCCTCCACCATCATTGCGAAGTGCAGAGGACGAAAGAGGGGAGGCGTGGTGAGGATGACGAAAGTGGCTCCGCTCTCGGCTACCTTGTGATAGGCGTCCCAGCCGACAATGCACTTGTCGGGGCTAACTTCGAAGCGGTTGGCTGCCGCCTCCACTTGGTCTTGGAATGCGTCGGCCAAGGCGACGATCTCGACCTTGTGCCCCATGAGAGCTGCAGCTTCGGTGAAGGTGCGGATGTTGTGTTGCCCGCGGTTGCCGCAACCGACGACAGCGATCTTGAGGGTTTTTCCTTTGCCCGGATTGGCGGCCCCGAGTCCGGAAAGGAAGGCGCTGGTTGCTAGGGCGGACGTGGCGGCGGTGTGTACGAACTTGCGTCTGGTAACTTGCATATTTTTGGGGGCAGGGTGAGTTGTATAAGGTTATTTGATACGATGTGTAAGGAAATCTAGGGCTTCCTGAGTCTATCGATTCAGGATCGAAGACTAAGGCGTACGTCGCTGGGGGAAAGCTTCTTTTCGGTTAACGATTCAAAAGAGGTCCGATTAAAGCTTTGTCCCGTATTCGCGAGGGTAGGGCTGTCTGGCCCAGACAGCCGCGTTGCAGGATCATTCCTCCGCGGCGGACGCCCTACCTGTACGCTGTTATAATCGCACCCATTCAAGCGAGGAGCTTATCGGTTGCCTTGAAGGAGGGCTTGGGCAGGGTGGTGCTGGATGAAGTTAGAGGGGCAGCAATCGAGGAGGTTTTCTTTTCAAGCGCTTGACTACGCGGCGATGTCGGGATTTCTGGCGTATTCGTCGTGCGTGACGGCGATTCCGATCTGCTTGGTCGCGATCACGAAGGATTTGGGAATGTCGCTTTCGCAAGCGGGTGGCTTGGAAATGGCGAAGGGTATCCTTGTTTTGGGTACTTTGCTGGTGAGCGGATTCGTGGCGGCTCGCTTTGGAAAGGCGCGATCGATTGGGGTTTCGAGTCTGGTGATGGGGGTAGGGATGGCGCTGTATGGCCTGGCGCCCAGCTACGGTGCCTTATTTCTTGCGGTGGCGTTGTTGGGCTTCGGGGGTGGCGTTATCGAAGCCTTGATCAATCCTTTGGTGCAGGAGCTGCACCCCGATGACTCGGGGCGCTACTTGAACTTGATCAATGCCTTCTGGTCGGTGGGTGTACTGGCTACCATGCTGGGAACGGGAGAGGCGTTGACCCAGCTGGTCTCCTGGCGGACGGTGATGTTTAGCTTGGGCGGGTTTTGTTTCCTGACTGGCGTTGTGTTTTTGGCATTGCGAGAGAAGGGGCGGATTCGGGAAGAGGGAGAACTCTCCGCCGTTTTTGCCCACAAGTGGAAGATCCTGCGCCAGCGGCGCTTTTGGCTGTTTACGGCATTGATGTTTTTGGGAGGGGCGGCGGAAGGAGCGTTCACTTACTGGAGCGCTAGCTTGCTGCAGCTCGAGCACGGGGCGGCTCCTCGCGCGGCGGGGATAGGAGTGGCCTTGTTTGCTGGAGGCATGATTGTGGCGCGGCTGCTCTGGGGTTGGCTAATTCCGCAAGCTCGCCTCTGGCACCTATTGTTGGCTTCGGCGTTGGGAGGACTTTTGGTGAGCGTAGCTTTTCCTTTAACGGATAGCATGTGGGCCCTCTACTTGAACTTGTTTTTCGCGGGGATCTCGATGGCTTGCTTTTGGCCGACGCTGCAGTCCTATGCGGTGGATCGCATGGAGTGCGACCCGACCAGCGCTTTCATTCTGTTGTCCTGCGGAGGGATCGCGGGTTTCGCTTCCGTGACTTGGACGATGGGCTTGGTGGGCGACTGGGTCGGTTTGCGAGCCAGCTTTTGGATCGTGCCGAGCTATTTGGGAATCATGGTTCTTTTATTGTGCGTCGAAAGGGGCCGCTCTCCCGCCTCGCTTCCTCAGAGTGGCGGGGAGGCGTGAGCTCATGCGGGCGGCTCTCATTCTTCAGGCTCGAGGCGATAGAATTTTCTGAGTCCGTCGTTTAGTGGAAATTCAAGGGTGGCTGTATTTCCTGATTGTAGTGGCTTTGTTGATACTGGATTCCAGGTCGAGAGGTCGTGCGATGAGACGAGGCGAAAGTTCTGGGCGGAGTCTACTTGCCAACTGAGCGAAAGGGTTGAGTGTTGGCGGATGATGCTTAGTTTGGGGGCGACGAGTGGGGCTTCTTCCGCTGGTAGGACGTAGAGGCTGAGGCGGAGGGCTCCGGGGGCGGGTTCAGGAGCGGTGTCGCCAGTGCCGTCGTCGTTGGACCAAGGGGTCAGCACGATGTCAAAGGTGCCCGCTTGGCTAGGGATGCCGGTAATGATGCCGATGTCGGTAGCGATTACTCCATCGACCACGGATTTGCGCAGGCGCAGGTCTGTCAACCGCATGCCGGGGGGTAAGTCACCCGTGAGGCTCCAAGATAAGGGCGTGATGGTGTTTTGAAACCTGATGACGGCTTCGACGCCGACTTTGAGTTCTGGGGTGTTGATGTATTCAACATCGTAAGACGAGGTGCTCGCTCCGGAGAGGGCGTGGGGCGTTGACAGGGCGGCCGCGGGTAAGGCGATGGACTGGAGGATGCGAGCGACCGGCGAGGTCGCTTGTAGCTGCTTGGCGGTGAGCAGGAGCTTTAGGGTGGGGCTGCGTTGCAGTGCGAGCAGCAGGAACACGAGAGTCCAGTGCAGGCGGACGGATAGGCATTTCTGTAGCAGGTAGAGTTTCACGGACGGCTAGGCGAGTGCGGTAACGCCTTTATGTCGGTGAATTTTAGGGCAAGCAGTAGTTTCGCTCAGCGGGGGCGGGAGGAGGGACGGAGGGGCCGGAGAGGGGGCTACGGGTAGACGGAGAGTAGAGTCTAGCGGTGGATCGTGAATTGCTTGCTTGGTCCTGCTACGCGGCGTGCTGCGAGCAGAGAGCCCTGCGGGCGATGCGGAGGGCTGGGATGCTGTGCTGCGGTCGCTGGCCGGGGCACCGCCCTAGGGGTCGGGCGCGAAGCGGTAGAACTCGGTTTGTGTGAGGGGAATTTGGATACTGGATTGATCGCCGTTTTTTATGGGAGTGAGGGTGATGGGGGCCCATTGGACGAGGTCGGTGGAACGGGTGAGCTGGTAGGATCCAACTTCGGCGGTGGTCCAGTAGAGCGTAAGGGTTTGCTGGTTTCGCTGATAGTGGAGCTTTGGGGGAGGGCCGTCGGCTGCGGAGATGTCGAAGGCGATGCTGAGCAGTTGGGGCGCGGTGTTGCCTTGGCCGTCCTTGAGGCTCCAGGGCTTGAGGATGAGACCGTAGGGGCCAGGGGTGGTGGGGGTGCCTTTGATGACGGGAAATGGAGTGTTGATCACGCCGTCAATGAGCTGCGCTTCGTTGAAGATGTCGGTGGCGACCAGGCCGGGAGGCAGCTCGCCGTCGATGGTCCAGGAGGCTGCGGTAACGGTGTTGGAAATGTCGATCGTCGTTCTAATGCCTACTTGCCCGGATTCGATGTGAAGAATGCTTTTGTTGCCGACGGTGTAGGTGGATTCGTTGACGTTGTACTTTGAAACGGTGGCTCCAGAGAGGGCGTGCGGGGCGGCAAGACCTGCGGTGGAGAAAAAGGCTTTTTGAAGGATCTGAACGCTAGGGAGTGAAAGGCGGGAAAGGAATGCGGACGACAAAGTCGGTGCCCGTTGTAACAGCAATGCAATTACAGCTAGGCAGATGCGTAGCTTTATATTTATTCGGACGAACATGGAATCGCAAAAAATCGTGTGACAAGCACGCTCCTACAGAAATAGCCCTTAGATCGCTGACTTGACGAAGCCGAGTGGTGGCGCGAGGGAGTAAGGGTCGTAGAAGTTTTGGATGTTGGGGAAGACGGTTTCGAGGTCGCCGTTGGATACGCCGAACCATTTGGCGATCTCGCCGCAGTACTGGTCTACGGATGTAGTGGGAATTTGGCGACCACGGCCGGTGTCGAGATCGGATCCGATATGGAGGTCCGGGTAGGTTCCGTAGATTCTGCCGCCTTGCACGGGGCCACCGATGACGAAAGCGTTGCCGCCCCAGCCGTGGTCTGAGCCGGCGTCGTTGGACGTCAAGGTGCGGCCGAAGTCGGAGACGGAGAAAGTGAGTACGTTCTCTTGCTCGCCGATTTCCTCGAGCGCTTTCTGGAAGGCGTAGAGGCTCTCGGAGAGGTCGGGATACATGTTGTTTTGGCTGTCCAGCAAAGTGGTATGGTGGTCCCATCCGCCGAGTCGCACGAAGAAGGTTTGCCGTTTCATCTTCAGCTTATTGTGGGCGGCGATGGTGCGGGCGACGGTTTTGAGATTGTTTCCGAAAGCGGTGTTGGGGAAGCCTTGTTCGACGAAGGTGTTGTCGAAGGCGTCGTTGAAGGCGATGGAGGACTCTATGAAGCGCTTGCTGTTGCGTCCGAAGTTTTTCTGGAAGAGGTTCTTGTAGTTTTCGGTGAGGAGGCTGTCTACGGCGGCTCGCTCGAGCGGGTCGCTGTAGGCGATCATGTCGGCTCCTCCGTCGTTGTTGGCTACGAAGGAAAAGGCTTCGTCGCTGGTTTGGAAGATGTTGAGGCCGCTGACCGAGATGTTCATCGAGATCTGAGATTCCGCGTTGAGGGAGGCGAGCAGTTCGGAGGCTCTTCCGCCCCAGCCGCCCGGCTTTCCGCCGCGGACTTGCGGGAGGCAGGTTTGCCAATGGGCTTGTTGGTCGGAATGGGAGAACAGGCCCTTGGGTAGATAGCGGCGGGCTTGGTAGTCGGCTTTGGTTATGGGTTGTATGAGGGTTCCGACGTTGGCTACGAAAGCTAGCTTTTGCTCGTTGTAGAGGGTTTGGAATCGGTTTAGTTTTGGGTGGACTCCAAATTCTGAATACGCTTGGCCTTCGGTGGCGATGGGCAGGATGTTGAACTGCGGGTCGGAGTCGTCCTTGGGCACGGCGAGGTTGTCGCGGGTGTTGGCGTAGGTGTTGTAGGCCTCATTTTGGCGAGGGACGAGCATGTTGAACGAGTCGTTCCCCCCGGCGAGGAAGATACAAACGAGGGCTTTGTAGTTGTCGTCTGAGTTGATGTTGGGCGTGTTGGCGGCTGCGGCGCTGGTAAGCTTGAGCGAGAGCAGGCTGGAGAAGAGGGCGGTGGAACCGACCGCGGCGCAGGGGGCTTCTCCGAGAAAGCGGCGGCGGGTGATGAGGCGTTTGTCTTTTGAGCTGCTCATTGTTGGGGGGGGGAGATTGAATTGCAATTTGGAGGAATCGCGGCACAAGGCCGCTTCCCACAAGGGATGACTTATTGCAGGATGTTGAAACCGGGGGCGATGCTGAGGAGGACGAGGGCACGTTCGACGCGTTCCCGGGCTTGGCTGGGGGCGAGGCCCTCTACGGCGGTGACGATGGCGTTTATTTCGGTCTCGTTGAGGGCGTTGTTGGCGAGCAGGAGGTTGAGGTGGGCGACAAGGGCGGAGGCGTCGCTGGCGAGGCTTTGCTCGTAGGCGAGATCGAGGCTGCCTTGGGAGCCGCTTCCTGTCATGAAGGGTTGCGAGAGCCCTTTGGTGACGAGTCGCTGCATGACGCCGAAGGAAAGGATGCCGCTTGAATCGTCGAGGATTTGGAACTCGGGGGCGGTGAGCTCCTGGTCGCGTAGCTCGCCCGCGGGGGCGAAGTCGGGTTCGTAGAAATTGAATACAGTAGGCGAGCGGAAGGGAAACTGGGCGAACTGGTCTTGCAGGTCGGCGATGTAGAGCACTTTGTCGTTGCGACTGCTCTTCAGCTCGAAGGCGCGGGAAATTTGCAGGAAGCGGATCAGCGGTTCGCGCAGCTTGCCCCGGGTAGGGTCGACGAGGTAGGCTCCGCTGCGGGCTTCGGGATCGAGCAGAATGGCCTTGGCGACGGCGGCGAGATTGCCTCGGGTGCCGGTGCCGTCGTCCTCGAAAACGGCGGCGACGCGGTCGAGGTATTGTGGGGAAGGGTTGGAGCAGGTAAGGCGTTGTATCAAGCGAAGGGATACGAAGGGCGCGGTGTTGGGATGCTCGAAGAGGGCGTCGAGAGCTTGGGTGACGTCAGTGAGGGTATCTTGTCCTGCGGGCAGCACGGTGCCGTCCACGAGTGTCTTGGATCCAGTGTCGTGACGATTCTCGTTGGTATGCATGGGGTCGATCCAGTTTTGGTCGGTATCCTCATAGTTAGGGTTGTCGGGGGCGTAGACGAAGCCGGTAAATACGCGGGCCAGCTCCGTGATATCATCGTTGTCGTAGGTCGGGATGGGCTCGCCTTCCGTATCCGTTTTTATGCTACCGTCTCGATTGAGCTCCCAGAGTCCGATAGTGAAGAGCTGCATCACTTCGCGGGCGTAGTTCTCGTCCGGCTTGCGAGTGCCCCGTTCCTTCTGGTTGTTGAGGTAAGTGAGGTAGCGTCCCGTTTTGGGAGAGCGGGTCACGTCTTGTAGGAGGTCGCGGTAGTTGCCGAGAGCGTTCTTGAGATAGAGGTCGTAGTAGTGGAGCCACTCGTCGAGGTTGCCGCGGTTGGCGGAGCCTTCTTCGCCGAGCACAATGATCTGGGAGAGGGCCCAGGCCATGCGCTGGCGGAGCTGGTCGGGGGCGTTGAGGGCGGCTTCGAACCAGGCGGCGCCTTTGGCGTGGCGATTGCCCAAGGGGAAGCTGCGAGGGAAACCAGCGAGGCCTGGGATGGCGGCAGCGGTGTCGGTCAGGCTGCTGAGGGGCTGGGCGATTTGGGCGTCGAGCCAGTCTTCGAAATGAAGGTTGAGCTCCAGCAGTTCCTCCACTTCGGCGGGCGTCGGGCCAAAGGTGGCCTGGCGGAGAAAGCGCACGGCCTGGGCTTTGTTGAGAAGGGTCGGGCTGGTTTCGACGCGCAGGCGGAAGATTTGGGCGCTGCCGGCGTATTGTTGGAAGCGGAGGAAGTTGCCGTCTTGCGTAAGCGTGGCATTTGTGTCGGTGACCTGCCACGGGGTGGGGCCGAGTTTCCAAGCGAGGGTGGTCCATTCGTTGGGCGAAAGGTCGGTGCGCGACTCGAAGATGTATACCACGTCTTGGCGGCCGGGAAAGTCGAAGTGCAGCAACGCGTCGCCGGTGGTGGTGGAGAGGTAAGGGGAGTTGCCGGACTTGCCGGGGTCGACCGCGTCGGCGGGGGCGGCTCCGAGGGCGTACTCGTAGAAGGAGGTGGCGCCGTCGGCGTCGGGGTCCTCGGTCGTAGGGGCGCCGGGGATCTGAGCCTTCCACTCCGGGTAGTTGAGCGGCAAGGCTTCGTATTGGTTGGCGCTCAGGCACAAGGCGGCGCCGGTGGTCGCCAGGAGCAGGACTCCTCGGCGAAAGCGTTTTCTCAGCATGTTGTTTTTCGGGGGATGAGACGGGCGGGGGGGCTTGCGCGTCGGATGTAAAGTTGTTCAGGCGTATTGGCGCTCGCAATGGATTTCTCCTGCGGATTAGCGCCTATCGGTTTTTGAAAGCGTTGTGGCGGGTAGAATAGGCAATCGACTTGCATTGCACGAGGTATGCCATTTTGAGGTGATAGCATAAGGGGCTGTCCTGCAGTTTTTTATACATTTAGGGGATTGTTTGTAACGTCGGGTTTGGGGAGTATTTACTAGATCGACTGGGGAGTGAGTGGCCATGCCTGGTTAATAATCCCAAGCGCGGGGGCATCTTTTGTGTAACGTGCAGCGGGGATTTGGGTTTCCTTGGACGTGAGTTCCTCTTCCTTTCCTGCTCTTCGCCAGAGTTTGCGTCGTTTGCGGCGCGAGCGTGGCTTCACTGCAACGGTGTTGCTGACCTTGGCCCTTTGCATCGGAGCCAACGTGGCGATGTTCGCGGTTATCGACGCGATCTTGCTGCGAGCCTTGCCATTTGAGAAGAGCGAGCGGCTGGTGACTTTGATGAATTCCTATCCGGGAGCGGGGGCCCCGCGCATCGGGGCGTCCTTGCCCAACTACTACGAGCGACGCGAGGGCATGGAGTCCTTCGAGTCGGTCTCGATCTACCAGGGCGGCAGCGTTATTGTGGGAGAAGCGGGATCGCCGCAACGGGTGCCGCGGGACCGCGTTTCGATCGAGTTTTTCGAGACCTTGAAAGCGCCTCTGCTGATGGGGCAGCCGTTTACGGAAGAGCAGACGCTTTACGAGAATTCCGGAGTGGCGATCCTCACTTACGAGTACTGGCAGGACTATTTCAACGGCGACCCGGACGTCCTGAATCGCGAGCTGATGGTGGACGGCTTGTCCCAGCGGGTCGTTGGGGTGCTCGGGCCGGACTTCACTTTTCTCAACAGCGACGCGCGCTTCTTCAACCCCACGGCGTCGAACTTGGAAGATCGGGAGATTGGGCGGCGTCATTCGAACAACTTCCGCATGATCGCTCGCTTGAAGGAAGGCGTCACGGTGGAGGCCGCTCAAGACGAGATGAATCGCCACAACGAGCTAATGTCGGAGACGGATCCCTACGCGGAGATGGTGCGCAACGCCGGCTTCGAGACCATCGTGGTGAACTTGCACGAAGAGGTGGTGAGGGAGGCGAAGCCGATCCTGCTGATTCTGCAGGCGGGGGCCTTTTCGCTGCTGTTGATCGGTTGCGTGAATTTGGTGAACTTGTTGCTGATTCGGGCCAAGGGGCGGGCCAAGGAAACGGCGGTGCGGCAAGCCTTGGGAGCGGGGCGCAGGGATCTGGCGCGTGAAACCTTGCTGGAAACGGTGACGCTCGCCCTCGTCGGAGGCTTGTTGGGAATAGGCGTGGGCGCTGCGAGTATTCGAATGTTGGAGACGCTCGGATCGCAGCAATTGCCTCTTGGGGCAACGATTTCGCTGGATGGGCGAGTGTTGCTGGTGTCCTTGCTCGGGGCTTTTGCGGTGGGCTTGGCCTTGGCTCTGCCGATAGTGGCTTTGAACGCCCGTCGAAATCTGGCGCCAGCCCTGCAGGCGGAGTCGCGTACGGGCACGGTATCGCGCGGTGCCCAGCGAGTGCGGCACGGTTTTATCGTGGTGCAGATCGCCTTGGCGTTTGCCTTGCTGGCGAGCGCGGGGCTGCTGGGCTTGAGCTTGCGCAAGGCCTTGCAGAACGATCCTGGATTCGAATCGGAGAATGTCTTAACTGCCAGCATCTCGCTTCCATGGAAAACGTATCCAGAAACTGAACCGCGACAGGCCTTCTTGCAGCGTTTGCGCGAAGCGTTGGCCAACGTACCGGGCGTCGCCGAGGTGGGAATGTCGAACTGCCTGCCTTTCAGCGGAAACGTGAGCAACAATGCCACGGTGGTGGAAGGGGTGGAATTGAAGCCGGGCGATTCGCTGCGGGCGCACTGGGTCGGCTTTGGCTTTGGCGAGTATTGGCAAAGCTTGGGAATCCCTCTGGTGGAAGGCCGCTACTTGAGCGAAGCCGAGCAGGTTGGAGAGCAACGTGTTTGTATGGTGGATACGGCTTTCGTGGAGCGCTATTGGCCGGGGGAAAGCGCCTTGGGGCGTCGCCTCGCTACGGACGTGGAGCTGAACGAGGAGAATGCCATGACCATCGTGGGCGTGGTGGAGACCGTTAAGCAAAACGACCTTACGGAAGAGGTTTCCCAAGGCATGATCTACACGCCGTTTCGGCTGCGAGCCCAGCAGTTCTTTTTCATTACCTTGAAGACGCAGGTCTTGCCGGAATCGGTGAGCGACGCCTTGCGCGAAGCGGTGCTGCGAATCGATCCGGAGTTGCCGGTAGACAACATTCGGCTGTTGCAGGATCGCATCGACGACAGCCTGCTGATCCGCCGTTCGCCTGCGATCCTGGCGGGGATTTTCGCGGGAGTGGCCCTCTTGCTGGCGGCGATTGGAACGTACGGTGTGCTGGCCTACGCGGTGGGAGAACGCGGCCGCGAGATCGGAGTTCGCATGGCGATCGGGGCTCAGCCGGGACAGGTCCTGGGCAGTTTCCTCTTGATGGGAGCGAAGCTGCTGGCGGGTGGCGCCCTGTTGGGAGCAGCTGTCTCTTGGCTAGCGGGTATCGGGATGAAAAGCGTGCTCTACGAAGTGGTGCCCTACGACGTTGGCGTGCTGCTGGCTACGGCCTTGGCCCTGTCGGTTGTGGTTTTCTTGGCGAGCTATTTGCCGTCGAGCAAGGCAGCTCGGGTGTCGCCGATGGAAGCGATGCGCGAGGAGTGAGGGGCTCTATTGTTTTTAAACACTCCCGAGGGAGATAAAGAGGACTTTTTTAACCACAGATGGCACAGATAGACACAGATGCTCTTGCAATGGAAGTTGGGTTGAATCGACCGACACTCGAGGAGCGAAGCGAGGAAACAATCGCACAGATTTTCACGGATGATCCTGCATAGAAATTTTGGGTGTGGTAAACGTTGGTGAATGGGGGCTGGTTTGAGGCTAGGATGCGGCGGATGAATTTTAGGGCGATAGGGTGGGCAGGTTCGACCATGCCGTGACCGTATCCGTCGAATTCATACAGGGTGGCGGAGAAAGCTCGGCCACGCGGAGAGTCGATCGAGATTACGAGGGACGGCGCAAGCGCCGCGCCTTACGTTTGCCCACCCGAAGCTAGCGAATTAAGAACCCGGTGCGGAGAAGAAGAAGCTGTCCAGCACGAGTTGGTAGAAACTCTGTGTTGTGCTGTCAGCCGGCAGCTCGAAACGTAGGGAGTTTTCGATGGTGGTGGGATTGGCTGAGAGTTCGTTCCAAGCTTGCAGGTTATCACTTTTCTCCAATTGGAAGGTGACGAGTTCCGAGTAGGGAGAATAGGTCAAGGTGTAGGTGCTTCCGTCGAAGTCCAGATGGCTTTGAATCCGGGAATTGGGATCGCTGGGGTCTAAGCCGAGCGTGTTTTCTGCTAGGTTGCTGACGCCGTCACCGTCGCTATCCGCCGTGTAAACGTCAGGTGTCATGGCGGCGATTTCGGTCGCTGTGAAGTAGTTGGCGAGCCAGCCGTCGAAGTCGCTTCGTTGCTGAATGGTATGGGATTGGCCATTTATTGTGAATGTGGCCGAGCGCGGAGTGGAGGCCTCGTTAGCGGAGACGGTAACGGTGAGTTGTTCGGATCCGTCCCCGGAGCTGGAAGACAAGGAGACCCACGAGGGCACGTTTTCCGCTTGCCAAACGGTATTGGAGTCGAGACCGAGTTGGTAGTTTTCCGCTTGGAATCCGATCTCTTGGGAGTCGCTATCGAGAGTGACGTATGGTTCCTCGAGGGTGATCGTGAAAGCGAGTTCGACCGTGTTGCCGTTGGGGTCGGAAGCGGTGACGGTGATGTCGGAGCTTCCGGTCTGGCCCTGGCCGAGCGTGAGGGTGAGCTGGTTGCCGTCTATGTCGTCGATGGTGGCGTTGGCTACCTCTGCGTTTGAGGAGCTTACGGCGGAATAGGATACGAAGCTCGGCGAGGAGTTGGCAGACGGGAAAAGGTCGGCTTCGTAAACGGAGGGGAGCGTTACGAAGTCTTCTACGGTGACGTCTGAATCGAGAACGCGTTCGATTGGCATCTCGTTGAAGGGGCTTCCGAAATTGTATCTAGGCAGAGCGGCGATTGCGTCTGCCACTGTCATGCCTGAACCGATCACCTTTGCGAATACGGTGAAGCCGCCGTTTTGGTTGTCGAGATTCTCGGAATTATTGTTGAGGTTGATAAACCAACCATTGGTAGCGCTGTTGGGGTCGCCGCCAAGTTTTGCCATTGCCACGGTTCCGCGTGTGTTGGAGATTTTGTACTCGTTTACGACGGGGTCTTTATCAGGGACATCTTCTACGGGGATTGTGGACTTGAAGCCGCCTCCCTGGATTATGAACGAAGGGACTGAACGGTGGATAATGCTATTGTCGTAGCTGCCGTCGTTCACGTAGCTAAGAAAGTTGGTGACGGTTTTGGGGGCATCGTTGGCCAGCATTTCCAGAGCGATGTTGCCTTGGTCTGTTTCGAGGATGACGATCTGACCGGTTATCCCGGGGACTTCCAAGAACTGCGACAGGTCGAGGCTGTAGCTCGTGGTGAGATTGTCGAAGGTCTGGTCAGCCGGGTGGGAGACGCGCTGCAAGGTTTGGGCGTTGGATAGGCTGACGAGCAGCGTTGCTGAAAGGGCGGAAAAAAGGGCTTTTTTGAAAGTCACTTGCTGGAAAGGGAGTTCGAGGTTTGGATCGCCGGTTTGGGCGGGCGACGCCTTTTTTACGAGCTTCTTTCCGTTTTGGGTTCAGGAAATTGAATTTTCTTGGGGCGACGGGCTAACGCCCGCGGAGCGGCCGTTCCACCTGGCGGGTCGAGGGCGTACTTTTTGAGGGCGTGTCGGGACGACCCGCGCCACCTTTTTTCAGCTGGCCTGCTGGAGGCACTCGGCAAGTTGGGCTTCCATGTGCTCGACGGCGTAGAGGTACTCCTTGATGCGCCACTCGCGCCAGGCCCGGGCGTGTCGCAGGGTCCATTCTTGGGCGATCTTTTCGCGGTCGTGGTTGCCGACCTCTCCTTGTATCCAGATCTCGGATTCGATTTCCTTGATTTGGTCGAGGGTTTCGGCGAGGCGATCGACGATGCCGTTTTGAGCGACGAGGTACTTGGCGATTTGGATGATCTCCTCGTTGTCGCTGGTGGTATCGAGCAGCTGCATGAACTCGTCGCGCTTTTCGCGGTAGAAGCGTTCGAGGGCGGCGAGGTGTCGCTGGAGGCGACCGGCGTGCCACAGCTGCTCGAGAAGCTGTCGCTCAGCGGCTTGAGGCTGCAGGCGTGGGTCGATAGCGGGCTGAGGTTTGTATGCTTCGGAAATGTGTACCATGTGGAAATTGGGTTGAAACGGGGTGATTTCGCATGCTCACGAAGATAGTTATTAGATCGGATTTCGCAGGTCGTTTGGTTGGTTTGACCCGCATGCGGAATGAATTTGGCGATTGCTTTACAGTCGGCTGAGGAAATTCGCTTCGCGGAACTAGGGTTTGTTCCGAGACGGGAGAGGCATTTTCTCGGCGAGTTCCCTTGGGGAGGTTCTGGAGCCGTGGCGCGTTCGTGCGCAGGGGCCCTGCGACAGCTGGCTCTAGGAGATGTAGGCGTCAGGTTCTACGACCGAACTTCCTGCAGGGGAAGCGGCAGGATTTTGAGGGATCAGGCGTCGGTCATGGGCGAGGCCCAGGCGAGCCAGATGGCGGCGGTCCAAGTAAAGTGGTTGCCTCCGGAGCCGGCCCCGGTGATGGGGTCGAAGTACTCGTAGAAGCCGTTGTCTTGAATGACTTTTCGAGTATCGAGGCGGATGCGCTTGGCTTTTTCGGCGAAGCCGTATTCCTCGAGCCCGCGGGCTACGAGGTAGTTGACGATGGCCCAAGTGGGTCCGCGCCAGTAGCGGCGGGAGTCGAACTTGGGGTGTTGCGGGTCGAAGCTAGGTAGGCTGTACGGAGCGGAGTCTAGTATGCGGTCTAGTGTTTTCTGCAGGCGGGCGTCGCGTTTCGGTTTGGTGATGCCCCCGTAGTAGGAAAGGAAGGCGACGGAGGAGACTCCGTCGGAGTGTTGGCCGTTGCGCAGGTTGCGGGCGGCGTAGGCGTCGATTTCGTCGTTCCAGAGGTAGTTGGCCGCATGCTCGGCCCGGTAGAGCCAGGTGTCGATCTCGTGGACGGCGGACTCTTTGTTGAGGAACTTGGCGAGTTTGCGCAGGTCGCGGTCGGCTCGCATGAGGATGAAGGTGATGCCGGGGTCGGCCACGGCGAAGGGGCCTTCGCGAGTGATTTGGGCGTGGTCCCATCCGCATTCGCGTCCGTACTCGACGAGCTTGATGTAGCGGTCGTACTGGGCGTTGGTGGGCCGCATGTCGGCGTCGACGTGGCCGAGGTCCTTGCGTTGGTAGGGGGTGACGCCGGTGGGGTCGACCTCGTCGAGGGCGTCGTCCCAGTCGGGCGAGTTGTCGCGTCCGGATTCCCAGGGATGGGTCACGGCGATGGCGGCTCCGCCGGAGATGACGCGCTTGGTGTGAAACCAGCGGTGCCAGCGCATGAGGCGGGGGAAGAGCTCGCCGAGGCGCTCCTTGCCGAGGATCGGATCCTTTTCGTAGAGGTCGCGCACGATGGTGGCGGCGACGGGGGGCTGGGAGCAGCCGGAGGTGGCGACCTCGTGGGTGCCGCCCCACACCTTGGGGCCGGGAAAGTAGGAGGGCGAGTCGCGGCGGAAGACGATGTGGGCGGCCATGCCATTCTTCCACTGTCCCTGAAAGAGCGATTCGACTTCGGTCCAAGCTCGGTCGAGGTCGATCTCGGAGAAGCCGAGGGCTACGAACATTGAGTCCCAGTTCCATTGGTAGGGATAGAGTCCTTTGGTGGGCAGGGTGTAGTCGCCCCAGGAATTTTCGCGCAAGATCTCGATCGCTCGCTTGTCGAGGTCGACCTTCTTGGCGGGAACGGGTTCGTCTGTCGGGAGTTTGCTCATGCGTGCGGCGGCAGGCACCTGTGTGAAGTGAAGGGTTTCGGCGCCTGTTCACGCTTGTAAAAGCAGGGATTATGCCGGTTGGCGGGGCGCTCGTTTTTGAGCGAAGGTTGAGCTGTCTAATTTGGAAGTGTGGCCGGTGGGGTTGCGGGCGCGGTGCGATTGCCAGAGGGTGATGGCATGAAATTGAGACGTTTGGGTTCGAGTGGCATGATGGTTTCTCCCGTTTGCTTGGGTACCATGACCTTTGGTTCGCCGGTGGGCAAGGAGGAGGCGATTCGCATCGTGCACGGTGCGATGGATTTGGGAATCAACTTCATCGATACGGCCAACGTGTACGAGGGGTATTCGCGCTATCAGGGATCGCCCGGCGGGGTTTCGGAGGAGATTTTGGGCGCGGCTTTGCGAGGTCGACGCGAAGAGGTGGTGCTGGCTACGAAGTGCGGCGCTCCCAACGGTCCGGGGACCCATGACATGGGACTGACGGCGAAGACGATTTTGCGGGAACTGGATGGGAGTCTGCGGCGATTGGGCACGGACTACATCGATCTCTACCACATTCACTGGCCGGATGCCCAGACGCCGCTCGAGACGGTGCTTTCCACCATGGAGACGGCGTATCGCCAGGGAAAAATCCGCGCCTTCGGGGTGTCGAACCACTTTGCTTGGCAGCTTTGCGAACTGCTTTGGATGGCCGACAAGCGGAATTGGCCGAAAGTGGTGGCCTCGCAAATTCCCTTCAGCTTGCTGCGGCGCGACTACCAAAACGACTTGGAGTTTTGCCGGAAGCACGAGGTGGGAGTGACGCCCTGGCAGGCCCTGCAGGGGGGATTGCTGACGGGCAAGTACCGGCGGGGGAAGCAGGCTCCAGAAGGCTCGCGCATGGCGGACAGCGCTTGGCTGTCGGAGCCGGAGGATGCGGTTTTCGACCAGATCGAGGCGACGGAGGAATTGGCTAAGGAGCAGGGATTGAGCCTGACGGAGTACGCGTTGGCCTGGAGCTTGGCCCAGCCTGCGATGACTTCATTGATCGTGGGTGTCAAGTCGATGGCCCAAGTGGAGGCCGCGGTGAAGGGAGCGGAAGCGGTGCTGCCAGCGGAGGTCTTAGAACGGCAGGATGCGATCACCCCGCCGCCACCCAGCAACGCTCCGATCTTCAAAAGATAGAGCACCACTGTCGGTCGCTGCGATCGATCGTGTGACTAGCATGCTCCTACCAGAGTTTGTGGTGGGTTAGACTGTGCGACCGAGTCCCGGCGCAATTGGGAGGTTGACGGTTGCGGTATTTAGCGGCTGATGCTTGGCAATGAGCGAGGCTGCCAAAAAAGATCCGATGCATGGGAAGACCTTGAAGGCGATGCTGACTGAATTGGTCGACAAGTATGGCTGGGAGGAGCTGGCGGCGAAGATCTCTATCAACTGCTTCGCCAACGATCCCAGCTTGAGCTCCAGCTTGAAGTTTTTGCGCAAAACGCCATGGGCGCGCCGCAAGGTGGAAATCGCCTACATGGAGTTGATCGGAATGGAGCCGCCGACGCGCAAGAAGCCCTCGCCGCGACCTGCCGCGCCGCGCGAGGCGGACAGGCCGAAGACAAACCCATGGACCGGCAAGCCGTTTTAAGGCTAGAGTCGTGACATTCGTCGAGTGTCGCATTTCGTAGCGCGGAGCGTGGAGGGACGACTGACTTTTGTCACTGCGTTCGGTACCACGTCGTCCGCGGTGCAGGATCAAAACCGCCGAGGAGCGCGGTGGAACTCGTCCCTCCAGACAAAAAGGACAAACCCCAGTAATGCCAGAAGCTCAGGCGACACTTGGAAACGAACCCTCCTAGCGGGGGGACGAAGGCAGGGGTTGCTATGGCGGTCGTTTGGGTGCAGTGATGGGCGGCTATGTCATTTGAATCGCTTGATCTGCCGGATTTTTTGCTTCGCTCCCTCGAGACCCTCGGCTACGCGGAGGCGACTCCCATCCAAGCTGCGTCCATCCCAGTGGCCCTCTCGGGGAAGGATTTGTTGGCGGCTGCCCAAACGGGCTCGGGCAAGACGGCGGCCTTCTGCTTGCCGATCGTGCGGAAGGTGACTGGGGAGGCGACTGCGGGCAAAGCGCCCAGGCATCTGATCCTGGCGCCGACGCGAGAGCTGGCGGTGCAGGTTGGCGCCGCCTTGGAGCGTTACGCGGAGGGGGCGCCCGCTCCGGTGCGTGTCTTGGTGGCCTTTGGCGGCGTGGGCTACGATGCCCAAATGAAGGCGGCGGCCGCGGGAGTTGATGTCGTGGTTGCCACGCCAGGGCGTTTGATCGACTTGGTGGAACGTCGCTCGGTGGAGCTTGGCGAGGTGCAGACGTTGGTGTTGGACGAGGCGGATCGCTTGCTGGCCTTGGGCTTTACAGAGGAGTTGAACGCGATTATGGAAATGCTGCCGGAGAAGCGGCAAAACCTGCTCTTTTCGGCGACTTTTCCGCAGCACGTGGTCGCCTTGGCGAATGCCTTGTTGAAGGATCCGGAGCGGGTGGAATTGGAGGCGGCGGCTCAGCCGGTGGCCAGCGTCGCTCAACGAGCGATCGAGGTGGAGGGCAACAAGCGTACGGGCTTGCTGCGACATTTGCTGGAAGCGGAAGGATGGGAGCGGGTGCTGGTTTTTGTGGGGTCCAAGCGTCGAGCGGACAACGTGACGGCTAAGTTGAGCAAAAACGGGATCTCGGCTCTGGCCTTGCACGGTGACATGTCGCAGGACAAGCGGCAGCGTTCGCTGGAGCGGTTCAAGCAGAAGAAAGCTCGGGTGCTGATGGCTACGGACGTGGCGGCCCGCGGTCTCGACATCGCGGGCTTGCCCTGCGTGATCAACTACGATCTGCCCCGGGCGGCGGCGGACTACGTTCATCGCATCGGTCGCACGGGCCGTGCGGGTCAGGGCGGCGTGGCGATCAGTTTCGTGACGGACGACATGGACGCCCACTTTCGCCAGATCGAGAAGAAGAACAAGATCGACCCGATTCCGCGCGAGCGGCTGGAGGGCTTCGAGCCGGAGGATTGGAATCCGCAGGACCCGAACAAGGGCAAGGCCCCGGTGAAAGGGAAGCGTCCGAGCAAGAAGGACAAGCTGCGGCGGCAGGCTTCAAAGGGCGAGGATCGCCCTTCGGGAGATGGGGGCGATGTATCGAGCCCTTGGGTGCAGGCAATGCGCAGGGGGAAACGGTAGGAAGCGGCCTTGCGCCGCGATCGAGGCGTGCTTATCGCGACGCGAGGTCGCTCCTACAAATTGCGCTAGCGGACGCAGGCGAGTTCGATGGCGTCGCGCAAGTGCTCGATTTTGAAGGGCTTGGTGAGGTAGTGGTCCATGCCGGCGGAAATGGCGCGATCGCGGTCGTACTGGATATTGTGGGCGGTGAGGCCGATGATGGGTACGTCGCGGTTGATCGATCCGCATTGGCCGTTGCGGATCATGCGGGTAAGGGTGAGGCCGTCGACTTCAGGCATTTGCAGGTCTAAGAGCACGAAGTCGTAGGGCGTCCGTTCGATGAGGGTGCGAGCGGTTTCTCCGTCGTTGGCTTGGGTGGGGGATGGATATCCGAGCTGGCGGAGGAAGTGCTCGAGCAGGAGGCGGTTGTTGGCGTTGTCTTCGGCGATGAGGATTTTCAGCTTGGAGGGCTCCTTGTTGAGTTGGGAGCGGGTGCCGATCTTGGATGAGTGCACGTCGGGGGCGTCGCTGGCGTAGTCGAATTGGAAGTCGACTTTGAAGGAGGTGCCGATGAGGGTTTCGGACTCGAACTGGATTTGTCCTCTCATTCCGGATACGAGACGATTAACGATGGCTAGGCCCATGCCGATGCCGCCGTGAGCGCGGGTGAGCGAGGAGTCGATTTGCTTGAAGGGCTCGAAAACGCTGTGACGTTGGTCGACCGCGATCCCGCAGCCGGTGTCCTCGACGGTGTATTGGATAGCGACGCTGCCGTTGGGCTTGGGTTGGGATTGGGCGATGACGCGCACGCTGCCGCTATCGGTAAACTTGATAGCGTTTTGCACGAGGTTGGAGAGGATTTGCCGCAAGCCGATGGGGTCGGCCATGACGGTGCCTTCGAAGTCGCCGAGGTGGCGGAAGGTGATGTGCAGGTTTTTGCTGCGGGCGATTTGGGTGAAGGAGTCGACGGTTTCGCGGGCGATCTCGATGGGATCGCAGGGCTGGTAGCGTCCGCTCAGGTCGCGGTCGGCGAGGTTGGCGTAGTCCATCATGCTGCTGAGCATGCTCAGGAGATGGTCGCCGCTTTGCTCGATGGTGAGGGCGAGGTTTCTCTGCTCCTGTGAGGTTTCGTTGAGGCAGAGGAGTTGGGCGAAGCCGAGGATGGCGTTGAGGGGCGTGCGCACTTCGTGGCCCAGCATGCCTAGGAATTCGCGCTTGATGTCGTCGGCCCGTTCGGCGGCTTTGGTCGCGTGGCGGGCGGTTTGTTCGGCGAGTTTCGTGTAGTATTGGCCGGCCAGGACTTCGGCGTAGAGGCAAAGCAGTGGGCCGGTCTTGGCATTGATGGAAGGGCTCTCGATAAGGTCGTCGACCGATAGGTAGCCGGTGAGCTCGCCACCTCGGTAGAGGGGAGCGGTGAAGTGCACGCCGCGGGCGATGATGCCTCCCTCGGAGTCTCGCAGTGGACTGTCCGTCTTGTGGAAGTAGTAGGGCTCCGTTTCCCACGCTTGACGCTGGGGGCCGACCGTCCCGTGGTCGAAGACCTTGTTGTGCCGCTCGTCCACGACATTGCCGTCCGGGTCGACTCCGAAAGTCCCCTTCAGGGCATGGAAGCCGCCGTCGAAGAACCAGACGCTGAGCCGGCTGAAGTTGAGCGTGTGGCGTCCTTGTTCGACGGCGTAGCGCAGGACGTCGTCGGGATCCTCGAGCGAACTAAGGAGTTTCGCGATCTGGCGTACCTTGGGAATCGCTCTTTGCAGAAAGTCGTTGGGGGCGGGGGGCAGCGATGGGGACGAATTTTCGGACGACATAGGCGAGGAGGGTGTCGGGATGCGACAGGCCGAGGAAGGAGCACGCAATCAGAGCCGCCCTTACAATTCAATTAAAACGTCTACGTATTCACACGGGCGAGGCGGTCGTACTTCGGGGGCTTTGCCTTTTGCGGTGGGGAAGGCTCACCAGGGCGGGAAGGGAGGCCGCCCCTCTTCTGGGAAAGGCTTCCCAAAACCGCGTCTGCGGGCGGTTTCGAGATTGGAGGAAAACGTCCGTTAGTTGTTGATGCTCAGTGTTTAGAAGCGTTGTTTTTCAATTTGGCGCGTGCGATGCATTGAGCGTTGCCTATGAAAATTTCTAGCATCTTCCGTTTGGTCCTTTGTGGACTTTCTCTCGTCGCCGCCGCCAGCGCTTGGGCTCAAGACAAAGGGCCGGGGCGCGCGGGCCGGGCAGGCATCGAAGGCTTGGTACAGCAGCTGGATCCAAGCGATTCTCAGCGTGAGCAGTTTCGAGCGATCTTTGCGGAGTCGCGCGAGGCGCGTAAGGCGATCTTTGCCAAGCATGGCATCGAGATGGGCAAGGGTAACCGTCCGGATCCCGAGCAGATGAAGGCGATCCAGCCGGAGATGGCAGCCTTGCGCAAGGAAACCGAGTCGAAGATCCAGGCGATCTTGACGGAAGAGCAGGTGGCGAAGCTGCAGGAGCTGCGGGCTCGCGGCAACAAGGGTGGCAAAAATGGCCTCAAGAGAAAGAGGAAGGGCGAAGAGGAGGCCGATTCGGAATAGCTCCCGCGTAGCTGCTTTTGTATTCTTTTAGTGGGTACGTAGTAGTCGATCGTTCGCTAGACTCTCGGGTCTAGCGAACTTTTTTGCGCCTGTTCGTTTCGAATCGCAATCCTCCCGAGTGCCGTCTTTTTTACGGGGCGTGAAGGCAGCTCGTGAATTCAAGTTGGTCGTGTTCGACCTCGACTTTACTCTTTGGGATGCGGGAGGAGTTTGGTGCGATTGCTTGCAGCCTCCGTTTTCCCTTCGCGATGGCAAGGTACGCGATGCATCGGGCGCGGTGGTCCGCGTTTACGAGGAGATCCCACCTTCGTTGCGAGCTCTCTCCGCTGCAGGGTTCGAGCTGGGAATCGCTTCTCGCACCACGCAGCCAAGCTGGGCCCGCTCCTTGCTCGATTTGCTTAAGCTGCGTGACTGCTTTGCCTTCGAGGAAATCTACCCGTCGTCGAAAGTGAGGCACTTTGCGGAGCTGAAGGCAGCCTCGGGCTACGACTACGGGGAGATGTTGTTCTTCGACGACGAGCTCAGAAACGTGGAGGAAGTGGGGGAGCTGGGCGTGCGGTGCGTGCACGTGAGGAATGGATTTCGCCGCGCTCTCCTCGACGCGGAAATTTCGCTTTTTCAGTGAACGATGACGATCTGGTTGGTTGAGTATTTTGGTAGTCGAGAACTCAATACGTTGTTTTGGGTGGCGACTGCGAGCTCAGCCCCGTTTTGGATTCTGATGCTGTTTTGGCCGCGTAGTCGATTGACGCATACGCTGTGTCGCCTCTGGCTGGCTCCTCCGCTACTGGGCGTTTTCTATCTTTACTTGCTCTATCTTGCCAACGACTTGACGGGGCTGCCGCGATTAGAGGGAGTGGAGATGAAGAACGTGCGCCGGTTTTGGGCGCACCCGATTCTATTCATCGCTTTGTGGATGCATCGATTGGCCATGGATCTCTTTGTGGGAATTTGGATCGCTCGCTTCGCTCGTTTTCGAGGGTGGGAAGTGCGCTTCGAATTGTTGCTGGTCTGGTTGTTGGGACCGATTGGAACCTTGGTATTTGCAGGCCGCTATTGGGTGGCGACCGTGATCAGCAAGTTCAGGGCGCGGCAGGACTCCGAAGCGGATTAGCTGTTTTGTCGCCGCCATTGGCCGGGGGTGAGGCCCAGCTCGCGTCGAAAGACTTGGGAGAGGTAGATGGCGGACTGGAAGCCGGAGGCGTCTGCGATGTCCTCCAGGGTGCGATTGCTGTGGCGCAGGAGATCGCGGGCATGGTTCAGCTTGGTTCGCAGAATCTCCTTGAAGACGGTGCGCCCGAGGTGGCGCTTGAACTCCTTTTCCAGCAAGCTGCGGCAGATCGAGGTTTGAGCTACGACTTGGGAAACGGAGATTGGATCGCAGGCATGGGATCGAATGTAACGCAGGGCTCGGGGGAGGTGGGGCGAGTCGATCGCGAGGATGTCGGTCGAGGCGCGGGTTACGACTTCCGTGGAAGGAATAAGCTGCTCCATCGGTATCCGTTTTTTGGATGAAGTCATCATTTGATGAAGCAAGCTGGCAGCTAGGTGCCCGATTTGAGCGGCGTCGGTGGCGACGCTGGAAAGGGGCGTGGGTGAGAGGGTGCAGAGGTGCTCGTCGTTGTCTACTCCCAGGACGGCGAGGCTTTCGGGAACGGAAATTTCGGACCGCGTCGCGGCGTCTATCGTCTCGCGGGCCAATAGGTCGTCCACGCAGAGAATGGCAGTGCGGTCGGGCAGTCTCTTTAGCCATTTTCCGAGCCGTTTTTGCTGGGCTTCCCAAGTGGCGGCGGGGCGTCCCAGGCGGGTGTCGGTGAAGGTGGCGCAGGGGTAGCCGTTTTGCTCGACCTGCTCCTTGAAGAAGCGGCAACGTTGATCCAGGTGCGGGTGGTAGGCAGGCGGGGCTCCTACGATGGCGAAGCTCTGGAAACCGCGGTCGCGGAAATGTTGATAGGCGAGGGAGGCGACGCTACGGTTGTCCACCCCTACGAATGGAACGGGGAGATCAGGCAGGATTCCGCGCAGGTCGATGAGCGGGATGTTGCGAGAGAGCAGGAGCTCCGCGGTGGCTGGGTCGCTGACGCGGGCGAGGATTCCATCACCTTGCCAGTCCTTCAGCCAGGGCGGGGTGGTTCGGCCGAAGCCGGAGGGTTCGAAGTAGACGGACCAGCTTGGGTTTTCGCGGGTGAAGCGAGCTACGCCCCCGAGCAAGCCTCGGCCATAGGCCCGGGAGGTTTCGATGAGGAGTGCGACTTTGTAGCGTCGCTTGTTTTGAGGGCGGATGGCTTTCAATGACGAAATTTATAGAACAAGATAACTTAACAATAATAAGAGAAATGGTAATGTCTCAAGGTCGGATTTAAGTTATAGTGCGGGCATGCAAGATGCGGCGAATAAAGATGAGTTGAGCTTTGCGAGGGAATCTCGTTTGGCGATGCGGCGTGGGGAGTGGACGGGAGTGACGCAGTTTCGAGGTAAGGATCAGGTACTGGCCAACTTGGTGGTGATTTCAAAGGAGCTTGCCTACGATTTCGTGGTCTATTGCCAGCGCAACCCGAAGCCGTGCCCCGTGATCGAGATCTTGGAGCCTAGCGATCCCGAACCCCGCTACAGCGCCCCCGGCGCGGACTTGAGAACTGACTTGGCGAGCTACCGGGTGTTCCGCAACGGCCACTTCGAGGCGGACGTGCGCGAGATCGGCGACCTGTGGCGGGAGGACAGCGTGGCGTTTTTGATTGGGTCGAGCTTGTCCTTCGACAATGCTCTCGCGCGTGCGGGCGTCCCGTATTCTCCGGACGTATGGGTATTGAATTCTTCGATACCGACGCGACCTTCGGGAAAGTTTTCCGGCAACATGGTGGTAACCATGCGCTGGATGAGCGCGGAACAGGCGGTGATCGCCACGCAGTTGACAGCGCGCTATTACAACAACCATGGTGCTCCGGTGCACATCGGGGATCCGGCGGCGATCGGAGCCGACATGGCGAATCCTATTGTGGGTGCACCGGTGGAGATGATTCCGGAGGGAGTGGTTCCGGTGTTTTGGGCCTGTGGGGTCACGCCGCAGGTGACCTTGCTCGAGGCCAAGCCGGATCTCTTGATCACGCACACTCCCGCCCATCCGTTCATGTGCGACCTGAAGGTGGACCGGATTTGCCTGCCTTGAAAATTTGCTTGAACCTGCATTGCGGCGTGCCGCGAGCGGCAGCCCAATTCGACGAACCCTGAAATATTAGTCCCCATGAAAAGAAGAGAATTCATCCGTACTGCTGGTGTAGGAGCGGGCCTCGCCTGGTCGCTCAACGCTTTTGCGGCTAAGGAAAAGGAAAGCGCCAAGAAACGATCTGCTAACGACCGCATTAATATCGGTTTGATCGGCGTGAAAAACTTGGGAGGCAAGGTACATATGCCGTCGGTTATCGGCTCCGCAGAATGCCAGTTGGTGGGAATTTGCGATGTCGATGCCAATGTGGCCCAAGACGCTTTGGCCAAAGCGGAAGCGCTCTACGCGGAGCAAGAAGGGAAAAGTGGATACAAGGGGATCAAGACCTACGGAGACTTTCGGGAGCTGTTGCGTCGTCCGGATTTGGACGCGGTGATGATCGCTACGCCAGACCACTGGCACGTGCCGCTCGCTAAGGAAGCGATCCGTGCGGGACTCGATGTCTATGTGGAGAAACCGCTTTCCTTGCATATCGAGGAAGGGCGGGAGTTGGTCGAGCTCTTGAAAAAGCATCCCCAGGTCCTGCAGGTCGGCAGCCAGCAACGTTCGCAGGAGAAGTTTATCATCGCCAGCGAGTTTGTACGCAATGGTCTCCTAGGAGAAATCAAGCACGTGGACGTCTCGATCATGACTCGTTCCGGCAGTGCTGAGAAATGGGAGCCGGAACCTATTCCCGAAGGACTCGACTACGATATGTGGCTGGGGCCCGCTCCTTGGTCGGAATACCACTCGGAGCGAGTACATTACAACTTTCGATTCGTTCCGGAGATCTCAGGGGGCGAAATCGCGAACTGGGGTGCACATTTTCTTGATACGGCCCAGATGGGATTGGGCACTGACCACACGGGGCCGGTTTCAGTGAGGGGTATGGGGCAGCGAAACCCGGTTGGAGCGCGGCACACGAGTTTTTTCGATCTCGATGTAGACTACGAATACGCGAATGGAGTTACCATGAAGCTGCATTCCGGAAAGAACGGGGTTACCTTTTTTGGAACGAGGGGTCAGCTCTACGTGAATCGCGATGAGCTTTGGACCGATCCGAAAGAATTGATTCGTGAATACAAGCAACGCGACGATTTGGCGGTCAGGCTCCGCAAGACCAAGGGCAGTCATTTCCAGAATTGGTTGTCCTGCGTGCGTTCGCGCAAGGCGGATGATTTGCATGCTTCCGCCGAAGTAGGACATCGTTCGGCGACGCTCTGCCACCTGGCGAATATTGCGATCGATTTAGGAAGGCCTCTCTATTGGAATCCCGAGCGAGAGAGCTTCGTGGCAGACGCTCATGCCAACGCCTTGGTGAACCGACCTTCGCGAGCGAAGTGGAGATTTTAGTCATGAGGCTCCTCGCGACTTTCCTGATCGTTCTCTCTAGCGCTTGTTTCGGATTCGGCGAGCCGCTGAGGCTCCACCTACTTTCCGGTTCAGAGGAATACAAGTCGGAGAAGAGCCTTTCGGTTTGGGCGGAGCGGCTGCAGGAGCTGTACGGAGTCCAGTGTACCTTTAGCTTAGGTACGGACAAGGTGGATACCGTGGATGGCCTCGAAGCGATGGACGAGGCGGACGTTTTGGTCGTTTTCTGTCGCCGCTGGATTTTGCAGGGGGAAGAGGCGCAGCGCATCGTGGACTGGTGCGAGCAGGGCAAGCCGGTGCTGGCAATTCGCACGGGGAGCCATGCCTTCGAATTCTACAAGGAGTTCGACTCAAAAATCCTAGGCGGTGACTACAGCGGACACGGCCCCGCAGAAGATGGTATCCGTATCGAAATCGTGGATGCAAGCCGGACGGATCCGATCCTCTATCAACTTACAAGCTGGTCGCGACCCGGTAAGTTGTATCGTAACCCGAATATTGCCAGCGACGTGCAGGTACTTCTGACGGCGAAGTCTCCCAATGAAGAAGCTCCCGTTGCCTGGAAGCGAATCAATGGGGAACAACGCGTTTTTTATACGAGCCTAGGCGTGCCGGCGGACTTTCGGAACGAGCGGTTTTTGGGAATGCTTGATCGAGCCCTGTTTTGGGTGGCGGATCGTAAGTGAGCTAGCCAGTGATCAATCAGGCAGCCATCAGTTAGTAGAGCGGGATGCCGATTGCCAGGTTGAATGGGAAGGTGATTCCCAAGCTCGTGAATAAGCAGTAAGCAGGATTGGCTTCCGGCAGCGCGATACGAGCGGCAGCGGCGTCGGAAGCCGATTTGAAAATCAGTTCTTTGGATACGTAGAATGCTGCTATGCTCAAGAAGGCTCCGAGAGCGATTGCCCCGAGCGCCACAGGAGCGACTGTGAGGAAACTGGTTTCTGCGATCGAGGCGCCGCCTTTGAATCCGATGGGCAAGAGCAAGTATACCGCAAGGCCTTAGTAGACCTGTTCGGGGATCTTCAGGTTGCTTCTGGCGAAGACGGCCATGACTCCAGCCCCGAAGGCGACGACCAGAGGAGAGAACAAGTTAGCCTAGAGGGTGGTGTGGTCCATTTGCTTTGCGTGTCACGCTCTCTTAGCTCTCTAAATGCGAAAAATAATTCGCGAAAAAAATGTCTTAATACTTGACTGTAGATTTAAAATGCGAAAATAAATTCGTGTATAGGTTAACGTATAAAATAGAAGGACACACGAACGATGAGAACTAGCATCATTGATAACACGCTTGAGAGGATTACCAATCTGTGGTCCCAAGAGCGTCCGAAGCGCGAGAAGCGCGTTTCGTCGTCGGGGTTGGCCAAGCGGGTCTGGAAGACCGATGGCAGCCGTCTCACCAACATCGCGACTCGGCCAAGCGGGACTCGCTTTCGCTTGTTCAATTAGGAGGGGGCGAAGATGAGCATACTTTGCATGGACGTGGGAACCAAGGCTCCCATCCAAATCGAAACGGTAGACATGCGTTTGCATGCGGGCTACCGGAAGACTCTCGTGGACAAGGCAGGAGCCTTGTTCAGGCGACATAGCCAGTTGCTGGGCTTGAAGCTCAGCATCCGTCGCAGCGAAACCGGCAAGGCGACGGCCGAATATGCTACCACCGCCCGACTGGTGCTGCCCGGCTACGACAAGATCGTGGTCAAGCGGGGACAGCGGCTCTCGGCGGTGATCGCCGAAACGCTAGAGGTCGCGGGGCGCCAGCTGCGCCGTCGGGCCAGAGCTTTGCGAGCTAAGAAACGGACCTAGCTCAACAGAAGAGGAGGGGCTGTCGTCACCGCTAGGGGCGGGGGCGGCAGCTTTTCCGTTTCCGGAGGGGGCTCCTAGCCCGACTCGCCTATGAAAACTAGGGTTTGCCAACCGCGAAACCAAGTATACGAATCCAGATACATGAACGAGAGGTCGGAGTAATTCGCTTCCCAACCAAACGCCCTGATGCATATGGCAATTCAAACCAAGAAAGCGGCAGCAGCGCCTGCCAAGGAACAATCACACTGGACGTTTTTTTCCAACCATGCCCACGTCCTGCTCTGCATCGACATGTCGGACGACAAGGTCTTGCGCGACGTCGCGGTCGAGGTCGGCATAACGGAGCGGGCCGTGCAGAAGATCGTTGCCGACCTAGAGGCGGCCGGTATCATCACTCGTTTCAAGGAAGGCCGCCGCAACCGCTACAAGATCAACCGTCGGGTCAAGCTCCGCCATGCCATCGAGTCGCATCGCACCGTGGGTGACCTGCTGGACTTCGTGCACAAGGATTAGCACTCCCGCGGCGCTTCCCGGGTCGGAGAAGCGGGGCTGCGCAAATAAAACATAAGGTTGTGCTATTTTTGCCCTAGGCGTCTTTTTTGAGTTTGGCTTTGAGGGTCGCGAGGTCCTTTTCCATGCGCTCTAGGGTGGCGACGAGGTCGGCGTTGCCTTTGGGCTCTGGCTCGGCGAGGGAGGCTAGCTCCTGCATGGTGGAGACGATGATGCCGATGAAGAGGTTGAGGATGGTGAAGGTCGCCACCACGATGAAGGGGATGAAGATGGCCCAAGCCCACGGGAAGGCTTCCATCACGGGACGCACGATACCCATGGACCAGCTCTCGAGGGTCATGATTTGGAAGAGGGTGTAGAAGCTCTTGCCGAGCGATCCGAACCACTCGGGGAAGGCTTCGGCGAAGAGCGTGGTTACGAGCACGCCGAAGGTGTAGTAGAAAATGCTCATGAGAGCGATGACGCCTGCCAGTCCCGGGATGGCGTGCATGAAAGCGGCGACCACCTTGCGTAGCTGGGGGATGACGGTGAGCAGTCGCAGGACCCGCAGCACGCGAAGGGAGCGGAGCACGCCCCAGATGCCGGCGCCCGGCATGAGGGCGATGGCCACCACCGCGAAGTCGAAGCAGTTCCATCCGTTGCGCCAGAAACTGAGGCGGTAGATGCTGAGCTTGAGGGCGATTTCCAGGACGAAGTAGGCGAGGCAAAACTTGTCCAGCAGCTTCAAGGCGCCGCCGAAGTCGGCCATGATGGACGGGCTGGTTTCCATGCCCATGAGGATCGCGTTGAAGAGGATGATCGCTGTGGTGGTCCACTGGATACGCGGCGATTCGATCCAGCGGGCCAAGCGGGCTCGCCAAGGAGAGACTCCCTTGCGGGAGAGGAGGTTGATCAAGTCGGATTCGCTCATGTTTTCGTTGAGAAAGGGACGAGAGAAGCACGAAAATAAATTCGTGCAAGTCAATGAGTTTAGCAGGTTTGCGTCGATTGGGGGCGGATAAGCGGCAGGGAACTCAAAGAAGATTGGCGGGTTCCGGGCTTGGGGGGCGCATGGTATAGGGTATGAAGACCCTTACCCTTTTTGCCGCGCTGGCGGCTGCTGTCTCGGCTCATGCCGACAACCCGATCATCACGGATGTATTCACCGCGGATCCGGCTGCCTTGGTTCATGGCGACACGGTGTACCTCTACACCGGGCACGACGAAGCCTTGCCCGACAAGCCTGGCTACGTGATGGACGATTGGCTCTGCTTTTCCTCGACCGACATGGTTAACTGGAAGCCGGAGGGATCGCTGCTCTCGCTGGAAGACTTTCCTTGGGCCAAGGCCAACGCTTGGGCGGCCCACACCATCGAGCGCGACGGCACGTTTTTCTGGTATGTCTCCGTGTGGCGGGGCGAAGGGCTCGGCTTCGCGGTGGGCGTGGCCACGGCCGACAGTCCGACCGGGCCTTTCAGCGACCCTTTGGGAGGTCCCTTGATTTCCAGCGACATGACTCCGGACCCGATCAATCCCGAGGGGCGCCGCGTCACCTGGGACGACATCGACCCGGCTGCCTTCATCGACGACGACGGGCAAGCCTACCTTTTCTGGGGCAACACCAATCTCTACTGGGCGAAGCTCAAGGACAACATGATCGAGCTGGACGGTGAGATTCACCAGATCGAGCTGCCGCACTTCACCGAGGCGCCTTGGATCCACAAGAAGGGAGACCTTTACTACCTCACTTACGCGTGGGGCTTTCCAGAGCGTACGGCTTACGCGACCTCCAAGAGCATTACCGGCCCCTGGGAGTACCGCGGCGTCTTCAAGGGCTTGGCCGGCAACTGCAATACCAACCACCAGTCCATCATCGAATTCAAGGGGCGCGACTACTTCATCTACCACAACGGAGGATTGCTCACCGGCGGGAGCTTCCGTCGGTCGGTCTGCATCGACGAGTTGCGCTACAACGAGGACGGAACGCTGCAGCGCATCGTGCCAACGATCGAGGGCGTGCCAGCGGTCGAGTGAAAGTGATACGGGATTCGGTTCTCGCGAGAGATCCGCTCCCTGTTGAGGAGGAAGCAAATTTAAATACGTATACAGATTAAGACTACAATGACCCTGAAACTGAAAAATACCCTTTCCATGGCTCTCGGCCTCAGCGTTTGCGCGGCTGCTATGGCCGAGCCCGCCCAATACCGTGGCAACCCCATCGTGACGGACATGTTCACGGCTGACCCGTCGCCTCTGGCGCACGACGACACGCTTTATATCTACACCGGGCACGACATCCAGAACGAGACCGACCGTTTCTTCAAGATGCACGACTGGTATGCTTTTTCCACTACAAACATGGTGGACTACCAGAAGCATGGACCCTTGCTCTCGGTGGACGACTTCGAGTGGGCGCAGGGCGACGCCTTTGCCAGCCATGTCACGGAGCGCGACGGCAAGTTCTATTGGTACGTCTCCATCCGCCACAAAGACATCCGCGTGCACGAAGGGTTCGCCATCGGGGTCGCCGTGAGCGACAGTCCGACCGGCCCCTTTCGCGACGCGATCGGCGGGCCGCTCATCACCGACGAGACGCCGAATTCGGTCGTGCTCAACATCGACCCGGCGGTCTACGTGGATGACGACGGCCAGGCTTATATGTACTGGGGCTCCTGGAATGCCGGTCGTTGGGTGAAGCTGAAGGACAACATGGTGGAACTGGAAGGGGAGGTTCACACCTTGGAAGCTCACAATTTCTTCGAGGCGCCTTTCATCCACAAACGGGGCGACACCTATTACCTGACTTACGCGTCTCACTATCCTTCGACCACCGAGTACTCCACCAGCGACAGCGTCACGGGGCCTTGGACCTATCGCGGCGTGATCAACGACCTGCTGCCTAAGTCCGAAACGAACCACCAGGGGATCGTCGAGTTCAAGGGCAATTGGTACTTCATCTACCACAACGCCCAGCTGCCCGGCGGGGGAGTATACCGTCGCTCGGTGTGCGTCGACAAGCTGGAGTACGACGCGGACGGCTTGATAAAGAAAGTGGTTCGCACGGAAACCAGCGTGCCGCGGATCGAGTGAGGAGTGGGGAGCGGGGGCGAAGGGCTTGCGGGATTCGCGGTGACTTCTCCTTCGCCCGGATCGAAGCCATTTATCGGGAGATCGTTGCAAATGTTTGATATCGTGAGAAACGCATCTAGCGTGGGGAACAGTTACGAGGAGCCGATTTCTATCTTGCCCCATTTGAAGGGGGGAAAGGGTTTTTCGATGAGCGTAAACGATACCCCTGAAGACATGACCGCGGAACCGAGCGAGCCAGATAAGCCCCAATGGTCGGGCGCCAACATGGCAGATCTTACGGTTTGCCTGCAGGCGATCGAGGCAGGGGACGAGCGGGCGTCCGAAGAGCTGCTGCCCTTGGTCTATGACGAGCTGCGCCAGCATGCGGGCGTACGCATGGCGCGCGAGTCGTCCTTGCACACCTTGCAGCCGACCGCTCTGGTGCACGAAGCTTGGCTGCGGGTTGTGGGCAAGGGGGGAATCCGTTGGGAAAGCCGGGCCCACTTTTTCGGGGCGGCAGCCGAAGCCATGCGGCGCATTCTCATTGAAAGCGCCCGCAAGAAAGCTCGCCTCAAGCGAGGCGGCGACATGGTGCGAGTCGACTTGGCCAGCATCGACGTGGCTACGGCGACGCCGGAAGAGAAAGTGCTGATGATCGACGAGGCTCTGGAAAAGCTGAAGCAAAAGGATCCGGAGCAGGCCCGCGTGGTCGTGCTCAAGTTTTTCATGAGCCATACTAACGCTGAGGTGGCGGACATGTTGCGTATCAGCGAACGCACGGTGGAACGGCGTTGGGCCTTTGCCAAGGCATGGCTTCTCGATACCATCAAGCAGCAGCAAAACCAGCCTCTATGAGTTCCGAAACCGCTCGCGAAGAAGAGATCTTTGATGCCGCCCGCGCCATTGCGGACGCTCAGGAGCGTAGTGAGTATTTGGAGACGGAATGCTCGGACGATCCGGGTATGTTGCGCCGCTTGAAGTCGATGCTGGAAACCACCGATGAGGTGGACGATTTCTTCGCAGAGAGCGCTCGCGCTATCAATTCCGAGGAAGTCGCGGAAAAGCTGCGCAAGGACCCGGACGAGGAGGAGGAAGTAGGGGTCAAGATCGGCCGCTACCGGCTTTTGCAGCGCTTGGGCGACGGCGGCTGCGGTGTGGTTTACTTAGCCGAGCAGGAAGAGCCCGTGCGCCGGGCGGTGGCCTTGAAGATCATCCGTCTCGGCATGGAAACGGAGCGAGTGATCTCCCGATTCGAAGCGGAGCGTCAGGCTCTGGCCATGATGGATCATCCGAATATCGCTCGCGTTTTCGATGCGGGCGAGACCGCGGGCGGCTCGCCGTACTTTGTGATGGAGCACGTGCGAGGCGAGGCGTTGACCGACTACTGTCGCGCCCATCGCCTAGGTATCATCGATCGGCTCAAGCTCTTCATGCAGGTGTGCCACGCCATTCAGCACGCGCACCAGAAGGGCATCATCCATGGCGACATCAAGCCGTCCAACATCATTGTCAGCGAGCACGACGGCGGGGCGGTGCCGCGGGTAATCGACTTTGGAATCGCCCGCGCGACCGAGGCGGGGTTCAGCGAGATGATGCTTTTCTCCGGCCCGGATAAGCAGGTGCTCGGCACGCCGTCCTACATGAGCCCCGAGCAGGTGCAGCTGGGAGGTTTGGATGTGGATACGCGCAGCGACGTCTACAGTCTGGGCGTCTTGCTTTATGAGCTGCTGACCGATGTGCAGCCCTTCGACCAGGATCGCTTGGCCAACGTGGGCATCGCGGATTTGCGTCGCATCGTGGGCAAGGAAGATCCGCCGCTCCCTTCGGCTCGCATCCTGAGCCTAAGTAGTGAGAAGGTGAATACGATTGCGGAGTCTTTGAACAAGACGCCTAAGAGTTTGGTTTCGCGACTTAAGGGCGATCTTGACTGTATCGTGATGAAGGCGATGTCGAAGGATCGTCGCCGCCGCTACGAAACGGCGGATGCCCTGGCGACTGAGATCAAGCGGTACTTGGCGGACGAGCCGGTGGCGGCCCACTCGCCGGGATTTTTCTATCGCTACCGCAAGATGGTGAAGCGAAACCGCAGCATGGTGCTGGCCTCCACGGCGGTTGCCTTGACCTTGATTTTTGGACTGGGGCTTTCCACTTGGTTGCTCATCCGCGAGCGGGAGGCCCGCCAGCGGGCGGAGGCAGCGGAGCAGCAGCAGGCTCGCTTGCGCCTGGAAGCGGAATTTCGTGGGCAGTTGACGGAGGCGGCGATGTTGGTGAGCCGAGAAGAGTACGCTGAAGCGGACGTGCTGTTGGGGGGCGTAGAGCTCAACGAGGCGACTATGGAAGGGGCGGCCGTTTTCCGAGCCTTGGGCGAGTGGCATGCCATCAACGGTCGTTGGCGTTTGGCGGCCGAGCGCTTCAAGACCTTGCTGAAGGTGAACCAGCTGGAGGGGGCGGACGTCTCCAGTTTGGATTACCTGGAATTGGGGCCGGTGCTCATCGAGCTGGGGGATTTGGACGAGTACGACCGTTTCCGACGCGAGGCGGTAGAACGCTTTTCCGGCGTGGATATGCCTTTCGCGGACCGCATCGTGAAGATCAGTCTCCTGGTTTCGGCCAACGGGGAGATGCTGCGGCAACTGGAGCCCTTTGCGGAAGCGTCGAAGGCCTCAATACACGCTGCAGAGACTTCGGGCGACAACTTCCAGGCAGCGTGGCGGTCCATGTCCCATGCGCTTTTCGAGTATCGGCGAGCCAATTATGCGGAAGCGGCTACCTACGCGAAACGCTGTTTCGCGTACGGCGCCCCGAACGCGCCTCGCGACGCGGCGGCTGGCTTCGTATTGGCCATGGCATCGTACCAGATGGGGCGGACGGAGGAGGCGGAGTCTGCCTACCGGGCGGCTGCTCGGTTGGTGGAGAGCAAGTATTTGACGAATATCGACCCCGGCAACCCGGTGCAAGGGTTCTGGTTCGACTGGGCCTTCGCGCGGGTGATCATGCGGGAAGCGTCCCGGCTTTTAGGAATGGAGTAGGTTCTTGTGTAAGCGACCTTGTGTCGCGAAAGGGGGGATCCTGCAGCACGGACGAGGTGGAGCTCGTCCCTCCATTTGCGAAGGGTCCGTGATGGCGTGTTGATTGTTGCCACTTTTTTGGCGGGTTTGACTTCGGTGGGGCGCATATAGGGGTAGCTCGGTCTGGCTGCGGTTTGCGCAGCGGCGGGGCTTAAGCTTTCAAACCCCGTCAACTATGCCCTCAATTCAGTTTATCGCTTCCGAGGAGGCTTCTCTTTTCGCCCTATGAATACCAAGAAGCTCACAGTCTTGGAAAAGGTCGGTTTCGGAGCGGGCGACATGTCCATCAACGTGATGGTCGCCGCTCTGTTCTTCTTCATGTCCTTCTTCTACACGGACATCTTTGGGCTAGATCCGGTGCATATGGGGATCTTGTTCATGGTGGCCCGCTTAGTGGATGCGTTTACGGATCCGATGATGGGCTTGATCACCGACAAGGTAACGACCCGCATGGGACGTTTCCGGCCTTACTTCCTTTACCTTGCGGTGCCCTATGGTGTTTCCATGGTCCTGCTTTTCACTACTCCGGATTGGGACTACGCAGCCAAGCTGGTTTGGGCTTACGCGACCTATCTGCTGGCTACCCTGATGTTCACGGGGGTCGCCATCCCATACATTTCCTACATTGGAGTGCTGACCTCGGATCCGCAGGAGCGTCTTTCGGCCAATGGCTATCGCATGTTTTTTGCCAAGATCGCGAATGTGGTGATCGTGGCGTCGGTACCGATCCTGGCGAAAGCTTGGGGAGGGGACGATCTCGGAAAAGGTTACCAGCTGGCGATGGGTCTGATGTCAGGACTTGGCGTTCTCCTATTGCTGTTTTGCTTCTTTACTACGCGGGAGCGAGTGGAGTACGTGGCGGATCGTCGTCCGATCGGAAGGCAGATCTCATTGCTCTTGAAAAACGACCAATGGCTGGTGCTAGCGGGAGCCTGCATTGTAGGAACGCTCGGATATGCGATTCGCGGCAGCGTGGCGATGTACTACGCGAAGTATTTTCTCAATGGAGACGAAGTGGTTATCTCGGCGTTCACGAGTTCGGGCATAGCGGCTTCGATCGCCTCGATGGTGGCCTCCACTTGGATCACCAAGCGCTATTGCAAGATCGCTCTTTTTCGGTGGTCTCAAATTTTGACCGGGGTGGTCAGCTTGGCCCTGTATGTCTTCGTTACGCCGAACGATATTGTTTTGGCCTTTGCTCTCTACATCCTCCTTTGCTTCGTGGTCGACTTGCATGCTCCGGTTTTCTGGTCCGCTATCGCTGAGGCGGTCGACTACGGTCAGGTCAAGAACGGTGAGCGCGTCTCGGGCTTGGCCTTCGGAGGGATCTCCTTTTGCCAAAAGGCGGGGGGCGGCTTGGCCGGTTTGGTTGGCGGGCTCTTGCTCAGCTATTTCAACTACGAGAAGGACGTGCAGCAAACGGCCTACACTCTCAACGGTATCGCCTTGATGCTGACGGTCATTCCTGGGGGCTTCCACGCTCTGCTTGGAGTGATGATGTTCAAGTATAAGATCACCGATAAGTACTATCACGAGATGGTGGACGACAGCGGGATCTTGAAACCGGCCGAGGTTCAGTCCTAGCGACTGTATCGACAAAATGGATAGGGGAGCGACTGCGAGCGATGGCCCTTGTTTCGATGACTATAGATTTTTTTGATTATGAATGAACGACCCACTCCCTTGATAGAGCAAAGAGCGGATCCGCATATTTTAAAGGCTGCCGATGGGTACTACTATTTTTCGGCTTCGGTTCCCGAGTACGACCGGCTGGAGCTGCGTCGTTCCAAGACGATTGCGGGCTTGGCGGATGCGGAGCGGGTGACGGTTTGGCGGAAGCCGGATGAAGGTCCGTTTTCGGACCTAATCTGGGCTCCGGAGATTCACTATGTTCGCGGGGCGTGGTATATCTACTTCGCGGCAGCGCCGTCTCGAGAAATCAAATACGACCTTTTTCAGCATCGGATGTATGCGATTCATACGGATGCCGCGAACCCGCTGGAAGGGGAGTGGTCGGAGCCGGTGCAAATCGACACGGGGATCGATACGTTTTGTCTCGATGCGACCGTCTTCGAGCATGGAGACGATCTCTTTTATGTCTGGGCCCAGAAAGAAATAGGAATCGAAGGAAATTCGAATCTCTATATCGCAAAAATGGATACGCCCTTGCAGCTTCAAACGAAGCCGGCGCGCTTGAGCATTCCCGAATTTGAGTGGGAAATTCGAGGGTTCTGGGTCAATGAAGGCCCCTCTATTCTAAAGCGGAACGGAAAGGTCTTTTTGTCCTACTCGGCTAGCGCGACGGACGAAAACTATGCGATGGGCCTGTTGTACGCGGACCAGGATAGCGATCTTCTCGATCCTAGCAGCTGGACCAAGAGCAAGGAGCCGGTCTTGGGGTCGAGGCCCGAGCTTAAGCATTTTGGGCCGGGACATAACAGCTTTACCGTATCGGAAGACGGTCAGAAGGACCTGCTCGTGTATCACGCAAGAGAATACACGGAGATCGAAGGAGACCCATTGTGGGATCCGAACCGGCACACCTTTGTGAAAGAGCTCCAATGGGGAGCGGACGGTATGCCAATTTTCGATACGCCAGGTTCCTAGCCAAGGGAGGAAATGAGCATGAAGGGAAAGATTATTTGTTGGGCAGTCGGGCTGAGCGTGATTGCCGCAGTTCAGGCTGACGAGCCAGCAGTCGTATCGAACAAGGTCGATGTGCCCCGAGAAGATGTGGTGGCCCATGATCCGGTCCTTATCAAGGAGGCGGATACCTACTACCTGTTTACCACTGGCCCGGGCGTCTCTGTTTGGAGCTCGCAAGACATGGAGCTCTGGACCATGCAAGCTCCGGTTTTCGATCCGGTTCCCGCTTGGGCTAAGGAGACGGTACCCGGCTTTAACGGACACATGTGGGCTCCGGACATCAGTTACCACGAGGGGCGTTACCTGCTCTACTATTCAGTTTCCACTTTCGGCTCGAACGACTCCTGCATCGGCTTGGCCAGCAATGCTACTCTGGACTCCAGCAGCCCAGATTTCGAGTGGAAGGACCACGGCGTAGTCGTTCGTTCGGAGCCCGGCTTGCAGGATTGGAACGCTATCGATCCGAACTTGGTTTTCGACGAAGAGGGACAGCCTTACCTAGCCTTTGGCTCGTTCTGGAGCGGCTTGAAGCTCGCTCCCTTGACCGACGACCTTTCGGCTCTCAAGCAGGAGGCAGGGAGTCCGGTTTCTATCGCCAGCCGTCGTTATCAGTGGGTGGATTCGGAAGTCGGTGACGCTCCGGTCTTGCAGGAAGGGAACGACGCGATCGAAGGCCCGTTCATCTACCGCAAGGGAGCGTACTACTATCTTTTCGCTTCCGTCGACTTTTGCTGCCGCGGCAAGAACAGCACCTACAAGATGATCTACGGCCGCTCGAAGGACATTCGCGGTCCTTACCTAGACCGGGAAGGCCGCTCGATGCTTGAGGGGGGAGGCACCCTTCTCAAGCGAGGCGATGCTCGCTGGCATGGTGTCGGGCATAACGGAATTTCCAATATCGATGGCGAAGAATACGCCATTTTTCATGGCTACGACGGGGAAACCAAGCGTGGGCTGCCCAAGCTCCACATAGAGGCTCTCAGCTGGACGGAAGACGGCTGGCCGGAGCTCGCTTCCCTGGACGTTCCGTAATGTTTGCCGCCCGCTCGCCAGGGCAGTGATTTAGGGATATAGTAAAAATTGCATATCGCAAAAATTTCTTGGCGGGTCCGCGACGATAACAGCGCATTGGCTAGTGAGGATATCCTCTGCTGATGCCCTTTTAGTTCTCTTTAGACTAAATCAGCTACACCAAAAACTACCATATTAACATGACCCCGAAGATTAATAACCTAGAAGAAAAGGCCCCACTGTTTTCTGCCAAGAGCAAGAAGTCCGTCGGTCTTTCCCTCGCCATGCTCATGGCGATTTCGGGTGGAGCCAGCCAGGCTTTCGCTCAAGAAGATGACGACAAGGTATTCGAACTCGACGCTTTTGTCGTGGAAAACAGTATTCGTGACAGCCTTGCGGCTGGCGTTGAGATCAAAAAGAACAACCGCCAGATGATCGACGCTCTTGTCGCGGAAGACATTGGCAAGTTCCCGGACAACAACGTTGTCGAAGCGCTGCAGCGCGTAGCAGGTGTGCAAACCACGGACCGCGCTCGCGGCGAAGTGAACACGGTTACTATTCGCGGTCTCAACGACGTTACCACTACGGTCAACGGGCGCAACATTTTCACCTCTTCCGGCCGTTCCGTCGCCTTGGCGGACATTCCCGCTTCCTTGGTGAACCGAGTGAACGTTTATAAAACGCGTTCAGCATCCCAGATCGAACACGGGATCGCGGGTGTGATCGACGTGCGCACGCAGCGCCCCTTCAATTTCGATGGTCAGAAGACGGTGATAGCCGCTCGCGGAATTTACTCCGAGCTCGCGGACGAATTTGACCCCAATGTAAGCGCCCTGTTTTCCAACGTGTGGGAAACGGACGGAGGCAAGTTTGGCGCTTTGTTCAACGTGTCCTTCGCGGAGTCGAATTGGACGGACAAGAGCATAACGTCGGGCGCCATGGTTCCTTTCGTGACTGAAAACCCTCCTGCGGACTTCACCTTCGCACCTCTCGAGCGCCTGTTCACCACGCACCCGTCAGCGGTCGAAAATCCGCTGTGGCAGCCTGGACTCGAGGCGGGCTTGCCCTTCAACGAAGGCGCGACCTTGCCCTTGACCCCTGTGAGCGGAGGGGCTACTCAACAAGTTCCCTATTATCTCACGCGTGATGCGGTCTTCTCGGCTGACTTTTACGGCAAGCGAGAGCGCCCTGCTGCCAATCTCTCCCTGCAGTTCGCTCCGGACGACAATTCGACTTACACATTCGAAGCGTTCTATAACGGTTATCGCGAAAGCTTTAACAACAACCTGATGTTCTCCCTTGCGGACTGGTGGGGTAATCCAGGCGATTTCGAGCTGATTCCCGGAACCAATATCATCAAGGAACGTACGGTTGGAAATCCTTTCGCCTTCATGAGTGGAGACCGTACTGAACAGAAGACCGACAGCTACCTCTACGCTCTCTCCGGCGAGTGGCAGGTAGGAAGCAACCTTTCCCTGACGGCGGACCTTTCGCACCAGAAGAGTGATTTTTCGGTAGACTTCCTTGCTATCCAAACGAACCGTATCCCTCCCAGCATTACAGTAGATTTCAATGCGGGTGGCGGCGTTCCTGCCTTCAGCTTCGGCGACAATCCAGACACTCCTATCGACGAGAGCGACCTCACCGTGGCTGAGCTTTGGAACATCGGTCCCTTCTTCGACAACGCGGACCGTGACGAAGGCGACGCTACCGAATTCAAGATCGACGGCGTTTACGAACTCAACGATGGATTCTTCGAGAATATCGCTTTCGGGCTTCGTTATGACATGCGTGGTGCATCCGAAGCGGACTACCGTGGTGCCGTTTCGGATCTGAACCAGCCGTTGGCTAACTATCCGGAAATGCAGTATATTAATTCCGGATACTATGACGGGCGTACCGATATTCCTGCCTCTGCAATGGTTATCAATGCTGATTACCTGAGCGCCGAAAGAGATACGGTTCGCGGCTTGTACGGTTACCCGACATCTTCCGACATCACAATCGCCAAAAACTTCGAAATTGATGAGAAAACGCTTTCCGCCTACCTCCAGACCGACTTCATGGTCGACTTTGGCGACCAGGCTCTCAGCGGCCAATTTGGAGTTCGCTACGTAGAGGTGGATCGTGATCTCGACTTCATCACCTCGACCGCTTCTACCAGTGGTGATTCATTGCTGCCGAACGCAGTTGTTCTCTACGATATCACTCCGGACCTCCGCCTCAGAGCGAGCTACGGGGAAACGGTACGTTACCCAGGGTTTGGCGCGTTGAATCCAAACATCACCTACGTTGAAGACGTAACGAATATTGGATACGGAACTGCATCCGGCGGTAATCCCAACCTGGCCCCGACCGAGTCGAAAAATTATGACCTCTCGCTCGAGCGCTACTTCGGCGACAAGGGCGCGAACATGGTATACGCCACTGCTTTCAAGCGCGAGATTGATGGCCTTGTAATTGACTTCGTGAATCGCGTCACCTTCGAAGGGTACGACTACATCCTCTCGCAGCCAGACAATGCCTCCAACGGTGAGCTGGATGGGATGGAGTTCGGTTTGGTTTGGTTTCCCGAAAACCTTCCCGATTGGGCTGAAGGATTCGGTATCCAGGCTAGCTATACAACACTGGACTCCATTCAGGATATCCCCATCACCAACGATGCAGGCGAGATTGTTGGTACCGATACGACTCCGTTCTTCGCTGTATCCGATTCCTCTTACAGTGTAGTGCTCGCTTATGAAAAGGAGCGTTTCAGCTCTCGTCTGTCCTATGTTTGGAGAGATGATTTCCTACACCACTACGAGGCTCGTCTGTTCGCAAATCCTCTGGGCGTCTACAACACCGCTCAGCAGAGCTTGGACCTGCAGTTCTCCTACAATGTCTCGGATAACATGGTCTTGACGCTCGACGCGACGAACCTCACGGACGAAGAGTTCCACAGTTACTACGAGTATCCAGATACCCACAACTTCGGGAACTGGCTGATCAGCCGCACCATCTCAGTGGGTGCACGTTACTCTTTCTAGTTTGTATTTTGATCGATACAACACTGTGGCAGGACGCTCGGGGGGGCGTCCTGCCTTTTTTTTGTTCGTCAGCAAAAGCAGTGGAATTGCGTCGGACGGATGGTGGAACGTCCGCTCCGCGGCGGCCCCACCTTGGGATGCCTTTACAGGGCCCGAGGCGACACCCGCTGCGTTTGGCGATTTTTGTCGTAGCGAATTATCGAAGGTAGGGCGGACTGGCCCAGTCCGCCGTGGAGAGCGGATCTTGCGTTGCGGCGGTCTGGGCCAGACCGCCCTACCAGTTGCGACTTGCTTACCGAGCGATCCTCTAAGTTCGTGGTCTAGCGTTTCGCGCTGAGGTTTGCGGCTTCCCGGTGCTTGCTGGGCGTGGTGCCGAATGCTTGCCGGAAGGCGCGGCAGAACACGTTGGAGGAGGAGAAGCCGCTGGCCCTGGCGATGCGCTCCAGGGTGAGGTGGGTTGTCTCCAAGAGGCCCCGGGCGTGTTGTAAGCGAAGCTGCCGCAGCACGGCTCCGGGAGCTTGCTGGTAGCGTTGGGAAAAGGAGCGAATGAAGTGTTCGCGGGAGATGCCGCAGGTGGCGGCCACTTCCTTGAGAGTGATGGGGCTGGTGAAGCGGTTGCGCAGCAGGTGGTAGCCGTACTCTACCGGATCGCTGTGCTGGGTGTCGCTTACCTGCTGGCGGTAGATGGCGGTGAGCAAGCGCGTTACCAGTTCCGATTCGTGGTAGCGGTCGAGGAAGTTGCGGGCGTGGAAGCGGTGGAACAGGTCGTCGAAGAGGGTGCAGGACTCGGTGCCTTCCGGCATGGAGAGCACGGAACCGAAGTCGCGCCGGATACGGTTGAACAGCGGGGTGGCGGTGGCGCTGGGATCGATGGAGAGGTAGCGAAGTCGGTAGGGCCGGCTGGCGGTGGCGGGGTAGCCGTAGCGGGAGTTCTCCCTTTGGGTGAAGGCGATGAGGGTTCCGACCGGGAGGGAGTAGCGACCGGTCTCGTTTTCGAAGAATCCCTCTCCGGAGAGGGTGCGCTGCAGGTTGATGCGGTTAGACTCGGAGCGCTTGGAGTTGTCCCAGTAGTAGCTCGTGTCGTGGCGCGTCTCGTCGGCGCCCCCGTCTACTCTAGCAAAAACGTCTTCCCACATTTGGGGATGACGTATCAAGTTTTGCACCGTTGGCGATGTTTTTGGCAGCCGCCCGCGGCACCGAGGCTTGCCGACAAAGCGAAGTGCCCACGGCCGTCCCACCCGTTGAGTTGTCGCTACTTCTTGCTTAGTCGGAGGGCGACGACGTCGTGACTGCCGATCTTTGCTTTGAGGTTTGTGTCCGTATCGCCGAGGTCCTTGCCGGCCCAGAGATCGCGGATTTCGTAGCGCCCGCTGAAGGCGCGATCCATACGGTGCCATTCAACCTCGACTTCCTGCGTTTCGTCCGAGGTGTTGAGAACCACCACTGCCCAGTCCCCCCCTACGAGCGGTTTGACGAAGGTTTCGTATTTTCCTGGTTCGATGCGGTAGCGCCAGCCGGAGACGCCATCGGGGTCTTGATTGAGGGCGATGATGTCCTTGTTGGTAAGGATTTCCACGATCTCAGGGGTGACGCTGCGCATGTCGTTGCCCGCCATGAGAGGGGAGCAGAGAATGGACCAGAGGGTGAAGTGCGAACGGGCTTCGGCGAGGGTGAGGCCGGGATTGCCGACCTCCAGCATGTCGAGATCGTTCCAGCCGCCGGGACCGGCGAATTGGCCGAGTCCGTCGTATCCAGCCCGGGCTGGATCGAGATTGTGGAAACGGTCGAGGATGACCTTGACGCCGCGGGACCATTCTTGTTCGCAGTCCCAGCAGTCGTAAATGTCGCCGGACATTCTCCAGAGGTGACCGACGTCTTGGGCCCATAGCCAGGGCTTGTTTTGGCCCCATTCGCAGATGGAGAAGACAACGGGCCGTCCGGCGGCGTAAAGAGCGTCGCGCATGGTAGTGTAGGCCTCTTGGGCGTCGCGGGTGCCGGTGGCGCACCAGTCGTACTTGAGGTAGTCGACGCCCCAGGAGGCAAAGGTGCGGGCGTCCTGGTACTCGTGCCCTTGGCTGCCGGGGTAGCCGGCGCAGGTGGTCTTGCCGGCGTCGCCGTAGATGCCGAACTTGAAGCCCATGGCGTGCAGCTTGTCGGCGAGGGCCTTGATGCCGGAAGGAAATTTCTCCGGGTCGGCCACGAGGTTGCCGTCGGCGTCGCGTTCGCGCATCGACCAGCAGTCGTCGATGACGATGTACTCGTAGCCGGCGTCGAGCAAGCCGTTGGCCTTCATGGCCTCGGCGGTGTCGAGCACGAGCTGCTCGTTGATGTTGGACTCGAAGGTGTTCCATGAATTCCAGCCCATGGGCGGGGTGAGGGCGAGACCTTCGAACTTTTGGGCCGTAGCAGTTGTGGCCAAGGCTATGGCGGCGGCGAAGCCGATGAGAAGGGAGCGGAGCGAAGCGAACTTCGGTTTTGTTTTTTGATTGGGCGTATCTTTCATAACTTTGAAGCGGGCTTTTATCATCTTGCAGTTATCTTGGCCTTACTCGTCAGAATTGGGGCTCTGTTTGTAATACGAATTGTAGGATGACGAATCGGGGCCCACAAAAAAACGCCCTCCTTCGTTCGAAGAGGGCGTTGCTTAAAGTTGGGTCGCAGGTCCCCAGCCTACTTCTTGCTGAGGCGCAGGGCGAGCACGTCGTGGCTGGCGATGGTGGCCTTGAGCGGCTGGTGGGTGTCGCCGAGATCCTTGCCGGCCCAGAGGTCGCGGATGCTGTACTCGTCGGGGAAGGTTTGCTCCATGCGGTGCCACTCGACGGTGACGTCTTGGGTTTCCTCGGAGGAGTTGAGCACGGTAACGGCCCAGTCTCCGTCGCTTAGCGGCTTGACCCAGATCTCGTACTTGTCGGGGGCGGTGAAGATGCGCCAGCCGGCCACGCCGTCGGGGTCTTGGTTGAGGGCGATGATTTCCTTGTTGGTGAGGATTTCGATGATCTCTGGAGTAGCGACGCGCATGTCGTTGCCGGCCATCAGCGGCGAAGAGATCATGGCCCAGAGGGTGAAGTGCGAACGGGATTCGGCGAGGGTGAGGCCGGGATTGCCGACTTCGAGCATGTCGGCGTCGTTCCAGCCGCCGGGGCCGGCGTACTGGCCGAGTCCGTCGCGTCCTACGACGGAGGGCTTGGCGTCGTGATAGCCGTCGAGTATGGCCTTGAAGCCGCGGGACCACTTGAATTCGCAGTCCCAGCAGTCGTAGATGTCGCCGGAGATGCGCCAGAGGTGGCCGATATCCTGGGCCCATTCCCAGGGCTTGTTGTCGCCCCATTCGCAGATGGAGAAGACGATGGGACGGCCGGCGGCGTGGAGGGCGTCGCGCATGGTGGTGTAGGCTTCCTTGGCGTCGCGAGTGCCGGTGGCGCACCAGTCGTACTTGAGGTAGTCGACGCCCCAGGCGGCGAAGGTGCGTGCGTCTTGGTACTCGTGGCCTTGGCTGCCCGGGTAGCCGGCGCAGGTGGTCTTGCCAGCGTCGCCGTAGATGCCGAACTTGAAGCCCATGGCGTGGAGCTTGTCGGCGAGGGCTTTGATGCCGGAAGGAAATTTCTCGGGGTCGGCTACGAGGTTTCCGTCGGCGTCGCGCTCGCGCAGGGACCAAGTGTCGTCGATGACGATGTACTGGTAGCCGGCGTCCAGCATGCCGTTGGCCTTCATTTCTTCGGCGGTGTCGATAACGAGCTGCTCGTTGATGTTGGACTCGAAGGTGTTCCAGGAATTCCAGCCCATGGGCGGAGTGAGGGCGAGACCTTCGAACTTTTGCGCTTGGGATGTCGCCGCGAGGGCGGCAGCGGCGGCAATGCCGGTCAAGGCGGAACGGAGCAGCTTGCCGCTGCGGGTGAGCGAATGTTTTAGCGTGTTTTGCATGTCTTGGGTTTTGGGGTTCGCTCAACAGCCATGCAGACTTGGGAACGAGTCAAACGATGGAGGTATAAATGTCACATTATGCACATCGCTTCTCACCTTTTATGCAAATTGCGGCGTTGCAGGGGCCATGGCGTGCGCAATGCAGGAAGACGCTCGGTTGCGCCCTATGGCTGGAATCTTTGGAAAAATTTGCGAGGGCGTTAAGGGGCGATGGGCAAGGGCTTTGGCGGCTTTCACGCTTTTCGAAGAGGCGTCGCTGGCACGCCTTAAGCAACCGTTCCGCCCGGAGGTATCAGATTATGAAAACGAATTGGACACGGAGCGTTTTAAGTTTGGGCACGGCTTTCGCAGCGATGGCGAGCATGGCGTGGGGAGCCGGAAACGACAGGAATTCGATCATCGGGGCCGAAGTGGTGGGGGCGGGCGGATACTCTAAACTGGGCACGATCGTAGGGGTGGCTCGCAGCGATCCAGGCGGTCCCGCCCAACTTTACGTAGTGAAGCGGACCGGATTCTTCGGAGGTCGGGGCGTGATTCCTCTCTCTCACGTGGAGGATGAGATGCCGGTGCCGCGTAAAGATGGTAGCACTGGGTATCGCGTAGAAGTGTCGATCAACAAGGCCACCTTCAACAACATCGCCAACTGGGACAAGGAGGAGGCGCTCTCTTCCTACCTTGAGCGCTTGGATTCGATCCTTGGCACGGTCTACGGGCTGCAGCCTGCGACGCTCGACGGATTTGCCCGAAACCTGGTGGTCGACTACGGTAGCGCGGACCGCGAGTCGCAATCGTCTGTCGCGGGGCTTTGAATACGTTTTTGGTGAGGAGTGGTCTGTGGGAGGCGGCTCGACGCAATTGTTGAGCTTGCTGTGCGGCTCACTCGGAGATTGAGACCTACCTTTGCGGACTACTCCACACGGATCGCGGCTCAAGGCCGCTTCCCGCGTTGGAGGCTGGCTTACACCGTGAAGCGGACGGTTTCGCCAGCGGCTCGGTGGTTCGAGTAGAAGTCGGTGCCGTCGTGCGCGAGGGCGCGGGCAGGGAAGGGTATGAGGGCGACGTCTTCGTAGGTTCCGCTCTCGCGATGGATGCGGCCGAGGAAGTAGTCGCCGTTTTCTTCTTCGGCGGTGTTGGCGACGTAGATGTAGTCGCCGACGATGACTTGGCCGCAGATCCCGCGTGGCGCTTCGTAGATTTTGGTGACGCCGCCGTTGGGGGAGAGGGCGAGGACCTTTTGATTGTACCACTGGCTGACGTGCAGGATCTTGCCGTCCCAGCTCAGCTGCGAGCCAGTGTCGTCGGGGCAGGGTAGCTTGAATACGGTATCGAAGCCGTGGCCGGGCATGAGGCGGCGGATATTGCGAAAGTCTTCCTCGGTCTCGCCGCAGAGCACGCGGAGCTCCTCGCCGACCGAGACCATGCCGAAAGGCGTTCCCGGGGCGTCGATCTCGTATTTGACGGACCAGTCTTCCGTATCGATTTGGTAGATACGCTTGTTGGCGAGGGAGCCAAGCCAGAGTGTTTCCCCGTCCCAGGCGAGGGACTGGGGAAGGTCGGCAGGAGCTTTATAGCGGGCGAGTTCTTTGATCGGATTCATGATGAGTGTGGTTGGTTGGGGGTTGCAAGGGATTCGACGTTTACTTTGGTTTGGAGAGAGGGAGCGACTTTGCGCAGGCCTCGAAGCAAGCTTGGATGGCGCGCTCGTGATAGCGGGAGCCGAGGCAGATGAGGCTGTGCGGAAGCTGGCAGCGGAACCCCTCCCAAGCGATGATTTCGCCGCGGGCGAGTTCGTCGCGCACGAGGGCTTCGCCGATGAGGGAGAGGGCGGCGCTATTCTTGACGAAGCGTAGGCAGGTCCCTTCCTCGTCGATGGTATAGCGTCGCTCGATATTGAGTTCATGGGCTGTCACGATGCGATCCATGAGCTGGTAGTAGCTGCAGTCGGGCGTCTTGAAAACCCATGGGAGCGTTTGCAGGTCGCGCCAGTCGGTGGTTTGCAGCGCGTCCTTGAATTTTGGAGACGCGATGACGAGAATGGCGTTTTCTTGAAACTGGGAGCTGATGATCTTGGGGGAATCGATTTCTCCTTCGTAGAACCCGATGTCGATGTCGCCGTCGAGGATTCCCTTTTTGATATATCCGGAAGAACTGTGCTGGAATTCGAGCTGAAGCTTGGGGCAGGTTTCGGAAAGCGTTTGGGCAATGGTTTCGAGCGGGAGCTCGCCGGAACCGGTGTTGACCCCGATGGTGAGCTTGCCGGAGGGGCTGGACTGGAGGTCTCGGGCGAGCTTGTTGAGGGCGGCGGTTTCCTGGAGGATGGCGTAGGCGCGGCTCAGCAGGGCCTCGCCGTCAGGCGTAATCAGCATGCCTCGGGAACTGCGCTCGAAGAGGGCGATGCCGAGCTCGTCTTCCAGCGCCTTGATGTGGGAACTGACGGAAGGCTGGCTGGAGAACAGCCGCATGGCGGCCTTGGCGAGGGTGCCTTCCTCGGCGACGGCGACGAACGATCTGAGTTGGTAGAGTTCCATGAAGGCGGATTTGCGGACTACTGCTCCTTGTCGGCTGGGTGATTGGTTCTTATGGTGACGATGTTTCCATGAATGAAGAGTTTGAGCCCGGGTTGCGAGTCGCTTTCGGGAAAAGGCGAGATGGCGGGCAGGGACTGGTGCAGCCTGAGGAAGAACTGTTTCAGAGCGTTGAAAAGGCGGGTTCCGTTGGACGATTGTTGTGGTGGCATCGTTCGAGTATGCCACGGTTGCGGTGATCTGGGTAGACGGGCTTTCCGATGCTTGGCTTCGGATCTTCCGAAGGTGGGAGGTTCGTTCCTTAGCAGTTCGTTTTCATGGGACTGGTTTCCTTTGTTTGGGCGAGACGTTTCGACGCCCGCGGAGCGGTCGTCCCACCTGTGCGAGCTGCTGTCACTCCTCGGATTTGCTGAACAAGCGTTTCTCGAGGGCGAAGGAGAAGAGCATTTGCAGGACGAGGGTGGCGCCGAGGAAAAGGGCTCCCCAATTGATTTCCGTGCGCATGATGTGATCGCTCTCAAGGGCGAAAACGACGAGGGCGAGGCCGAAGACGTCCAGCATGCTCCAGCGTTGGGCGAGCTGCGTCCAATAGCTGGGGATGGGATTGTGGGCTTGGGATCTCCAGGCGATAAGGCCAGCGAACCAGACCAGCAAGGGTGTGGCGACGAGGAAGCAAGCGGTGATAAGGGAGGCTAGCCAGGCGCCTTGGGCCCAGAGGGCGGGAATGAGCGTGAGGATGCTGTACTCCCGATTTTTCAGCAGCCAATCCTCGATGCGCAGGAAGGGGAAGGCGAGGGCGGCGACGAGGGTGATGCCTGAGAGGGCGAGGAAGATCCCGCCTTGGCGTCGCTCGGTTCCCGTCTTGGCGGGCGAGTGGGAATTGACCTTGCGAGAGATGAGCTCCCCTGCGGTCATGCTCATGAGGATAGCCGCGATGAAGAAGGTGAGGCCGGGCTGCGGTTGGGCTCCGACGAGGAATTGCTTGGAGGCGAGGGAGAGGATGATGGAGACGAGGAAAACGTCCAGCATGGACCATTTGCCGAGGCGTTCTACCTGGTGGAGCCAGTGGAGGTGACGGGATCGAGTCGGTTCGCTGCCGATGACCCAGAAGAGAGTGCCAAGCTTGGCGAAAGGGAAAAGTATTGAAAATGCAATTACGAGGAGGGACAGGATGTAGAGCCCTTTTTCCCAGAGCAATTCTACGGAATGCATGAGCGTGTAGGCTTCGTTGTCGAGGCCCTTGCGCAAGCGCATGAAGGGGAGGGCGAGGGCTGCAACGTTGCACAGGAGAGAGACGCACAGCAGGGAGCTGATGAGTCGGTTGCGAACGAGTTGCTTTAGGAAGGCTGCCATGGAGGGAGTGGATCGTTGCCATTGATAGCGGGACGTCGGGGAGTCAGGCAAGTTGCGAGTGCTCGCTCATAAGAATTACTAAAAGGGGTGGTTGATCTGCTTCCGGGAGCCGCTAGGTTCTTCTTCCATGAAAGTACCCCACTGCTGCCTCCGTTTCCTCCTTGTGTTGAGTTTTTCCTTCGCCGCCTATGCGGAGACGGAGCGATCGCCCTTTGCGATTCCGGAAACGGACGAGGGCTTGCCGGGGGAGGGAACGATCCGGCGCTACGAGTGGTTCCGGAATTTGTGGGAAGGCCGCCGTTCGGCTTGGGCGAAATCGGCGGAGGCGGATCGCGGCGCGGTGGTATTTTTAGGAGACTCGATCACTCAAGGCTGGGGCGGCGCCTTAGGAGCGGCCTTTCCCGGCATGAAGGTGGCGAATCGGGGTATCAGCGGAGATACTACGCGGGGCGTGTTGATTCGGCTGGAGGAGGACGTGCTCTCGCTCGCCCCAAGCGGAATCGTGCTGTTGATTGGGACCAACGACCTGGACGAAGATGGCACCCCTGAGATTATTGCCGGCAATTTGAAGCTGATTCTGGAAGCGATCGCTGCTTACGATTCCGAGTTGCCGGTGGTCCTTTGCGAGGTATTTCCCAGCCACGCTTCCAAGAACCGTCCAACTGAGCTCATCCAGGAGGTCAACGAGCGGTACCGGAAATTGGTGAAAGGAAACGAGCAGGTTTTGGTATTGGATACCTTTGAGCTTTTCGACGATGGGAGCGGCGACGCGATTCCGGAGCTGTTTCCCGATCTATTGCACTTGAACGAAGCGGGCTACGCCAAGTGGGCGGCGGCGTTGCGTCCGATCCTGGAGGGCTTGGAGCTGTTACCTGTAGAGGAACCCTTTGCTCTCGAGGAAGGATTCGAGTATCTGTTTAACGGATACGACCTGACGGGGTGGGGGTATGAGGTGACCTCGCAAAAAGATATCGCGAGCGCCGCTAAGTGGAAAGCCGCTGACCCTGAGGGCGCGGCGGAGTGGCCGATCGTTGAGGAGCCAGTGGCATTTGACGGGCTCGCAGAGAGTCCTGACGGTCGTTTTGCCGCAGTCAATGGCCGGCTCGTGGTTCGCATCCCCTCCAGCTATCGCAAAATTCAGCAGCTGCACACGACTCGACAGTTTTCCAAGGACTTCGTATTGCGGATGCAGTTTCGGGCGTCGCCCTTTGCGGACAGCGGAGTTTACGTGCGAGGACCGCAGCTGCAGTGTCGAGACTACGCCCTCGCGGGCCCATACGAGGATCTCAAGAACTACAATCCGCAAGGATGGAATGATCTAGAGATCACGGTGCGTGACGGGGTTGCTCGTTGTCTTTGTAACGGCGAAGTGCTCGAAGCGGGTATGCAGGTTCCGGATACGGGATCGATCGGGGTGGAAGGGGACCGTGGTCAAATGGAATACCGGCGGATCAGGCTGAAGGAACTTTAGAGCCTGCAAGGGGAACTGGTTCCGATTGGGGAGGAGGCGGCAGTTCCGAGACTAGATGAAGTACCAAATTCCGATGTAGAGGCCGAGTCCAGCGGCCATGATCGGCCAGTAGTATGATGAGCCTTGTGTGCGGCCGAGCGAAAAGAAGTAGAGAAAGGCGAACACGAAGTTGACGGATGTTGTGATCAGGACTGCGAGTAAGCTGAGCCCTAGGCTGAGCGTGATCGCAAGCTGTACGAGGAAACTCATTACAACGAATGTGATGACGGCGGGCCAATGGTTGTTGCACCGCAGGTTCAATTGGATGCAAAGGGCGAGTAGGAGGGCTTGGAAGTACAGCATGGGATGGGAGTAGATCCTCGCCGGAGTACGAGGCTGGCGCAACAAAGGTGGCTCTAGCTTTTTGAAAATCGACAGCAAATCAAGCTCGGCGGCAACCTTCGAAACGTAGGGCTGCCGCTTGCGGCACGCCGCGTTGCAGGAGGAGCGAGTCGGGACTTGCGGCACGTCGCAAGCGACGGCCCAACAACCAGCAGTGCCTGCTCATTTTTCAGGTAGGCCCTTTTTGACATAGCCCAGTGACGCGTCATGCTTCGAAGGTAGCGCCGAGCTTTAGCCGGCGACCGCACTGCAGGATCTATGAACGTGTCGGCTTAAAGCCTCGGCACTCTGCGGCCGCTGGCTAAAGCTCAGCGCTACGTCGCATGCGACATTCGCCCCGTGACAATCCCTAGTAGGCTTTGTCGAAGAGCTTTTCTTTCACGAGGCGCCAGTCGACGAGTATGATTCCCTCTTCTTCGATGATGGCTTTGGCCTCGTCGCTCATGGACCAGTCGTAGTCAAGCTGACGCCAGCGGGCGCCCCAAAGCGGATGGTTTACGGTGATCGCCTGCATTTCAGCGTGATCGAAGCCGAGGTGCAGCACGAGGAGGTTCAGGCCGGGCTCGAGTTCGCGAAGGTACTGGTTGTAGGAAGTGGCCATTCCCTCTGGAAAGTCGTTGGGGGATGCTCCGTGAATGCTGGTGACTTTGCCGGGCATATCGACGACGGCGGACTTCAGCGCTTGGTTGTCGGAATGAGAGGCGTGATGTTGGTGAAGGCGAACGGGTACGCCGTACTCTTTGCCGAGGCGAAAGTAGAGTTGGGCGATTTCGTCGGTCGCGAGCATGCTGCCCATGTGGCCGTCGAGGTGGGTGAACTCGATGCCGGCTTCACGAGCCGCCTCGATTTGGGAACGGACCTCGGCTTCTATCTCCTGGAGGTCGGCCTTGGCGGCGAAGGTTGCGACGTCGGGATGAAAATGCCCGTGTGCGTCGACGAGGGAAGGCACGGTGTCCGCCCCAAGCATGGGGCCCCACTTAAAGGTTTCCCATTCGGCGGTAAGGGTGATGTGCACGCCGAGATCTGCCTCTGGATTCTTGATTGCGTAGAGGGCAGCTTCCTTGGCCCAGGGGGTGGGCATCATCACGCTCGCGGACGTAACCACGCCTTCTTCCATCGCTTGGAAAGTCGCTACGTTTTCGGAGTGCGCGACGCCAAGGTCGTCCGCGTGAATGATGAGAAGCTTGGCGTCGGCGGGGTAGCCTAGCTGCTCTTGGATGGTGAGGTGTTCGTGGGAAAACAGCGACTTGGCGGCGAGTAGAATGAGTGGGGCAAGTAATATCGGTCGGGGTAGTTTCATGGAACTACCCTCTTTGAAAAAGCGACTTTTGCAAGCGGGGGATCGATAGGGCTATCAGGAAGGGAATCGCCGCGCAAGGCGGCTTCCTACGACGAGAGCCTCAGTTTCCCAGGAGGCGTTTTGTCAGGAAGTCCTGGCAGGCCTCCATGTCTTTCCAGGAGATCGCGACTTTTGCGGTGTAAGGGCCGGCGGGGTCGCGGAGGGTGTATCCATCGTCTGTGACAGAGAAGGTGATTTCTTCGTAGTTGAGCAAGCTGCCATCGTAAGCCATGTAGACCGCGATGTCGTCGAAGAGGGTCGAGGATTGGGTGGCGAAGAACTCGCACTCCATCCACGGAACGCGGGGCGCCCAGACGCAGTAGTTTTCGATGACCGAGCGGAGCAGGTCGTCGTCGGTGGCGCTCCAGATGCGGTGGTAGTTTTCTCCCCCGAGATAAAAGAGGCCACAGGTATCCAGAGGCGTGAGGGTTTTGGATAGCCACTTGGCGGCGATGACGGTGCGGAAGGCATCGGGGTCGACCCGGACGTTGGTTTCGGCCGAGATCTGGGGACTGCCGCCGTATCCGAGATCGAAGCTGCCGTGCATGCCGTAGAAATGACATTTTTCAGCGATTTCGGGTGCTTGCTTTAATGCTGCTGCAAGAGATGGAGGCGGGCCGATAGCGATGACGTTGATGGGACCGTCGGTGGCCTTCACGAAGTCTATGAAGGCTTGGATGCCGTCTTGGTGGACGGTGCCCGGATAGCTTGCCAGATCGTAGTTTTTAACCCAAGGGCCTTGGTGGCGGTGTTGGTCGCCCATGACGCCGTAGTCTTTGCCGAGAGCGATTTCGACGTCGGTGCGATTTGCCGCTTCCAGCACTTTTCCCGTGACCTGCCCGCGGTAGAGAGCTTCGCCGGTTTCGGTGAGCACCATCTTCAGATCGAGCTCAGGAGAGCGCAGGATGTGGGCGAGGGCCCATGTATCATCAATATCACTACCGATGTCGGTGGATAGGATGGTGGGAACGGGCTTGGCAGAGAGGGAAGCGAGGCAGGTCGCTGCAAATGCAATGAGGGTGGCAGTACGTTTCATACAGGGGCAGGTCTTTCGTTATTTTCCAGAAAGGATGAGGAGCCAGTCGTTGGCTGGGGCCTCGTCTCCCGGAGGATCGAAGCGTCCGTCTTCGGGTAGGCTGAAAGGAATGGAATTGCCGTCGCGTGGATTGAACCAGCGAGCAGTTTTAGTCGAAGCGAGGGCTGCGGATTCGATGGCGAGTTCTTGGCCGTTCGGGATGTAGGCCACGATGAGGTCTTTGTCTGCATCGGCTGCAATACTGATGTGTTCCTCTACGGAAACGGGCGGGTCGAGCAACAACTCCGTAGCGGGACGAAGGTCTTGCCAGCGGAAGGATTCGAAGGCCTTTCGCATATGGCCGGCTTGGTAGGATCCAGGATAGTAGATGGCCTCGTTCCAAGGTACGTCAGCGCCGAGCACTGGGTGGAGTCCAGGTCTCCACATTTGCCAGACGCTGTTATGCCCGTAGGTGTGTCCTAGGGCTCCTGCGAGCACGGACCAGTAGCCTGCCCGTCGGCTATGGAAGTCCGTAAAGCGCGGGTTCTCGGTTTTGAAGTCAACGTGAATGTACTCGTAGCACGGCTCGCCATCGAGGGTCGGTTTTGGCGGCGTGAGGGAGAGGTCGCGCTGGATGTATTTGAAATTTGGATTGTGCAGTAAGGCGTGGCTGCTTTGGAACATGTTGAAGTCGAGCCATTCTGCGTCGTGAAAGAACTTCGAGGAGCTGCTCATTCCCGACGGATGGTAGGTGATCAGGTGTCTGCCTCCTGCTGCGGAACGGATACCGCGAGCCATAGCGTGCGTGATTTCGTAATCCTCGGGCTCCTCGGGGGGGCGGTCGCCTCCAAGTATCCAGACGATGGATGCGTCTGCGTACCTTTCGCTCAGGTAGCGACCATATGTTTCAGCGTTTTCAGGGGTGAAGATTTCTGGTCCGACACCCCACTTCAGGTTGAACTTGTCACCCCAAGTAGGGAGCAGTCCGATCACTATGCCGCGTTTGTTGGCGGCGGCGATGATGTTGTCGACGTGTTGGAAATAGGCTTCGTTGGGACGGGTGGGGTCTTGGTCCAAGAGAGGGAGGTCGCCGTTCGCATTGGGAACAGTGAGTCCGGACTGTTCCGCCAGGATGACGGTTTGCACGAGATTGAAGCCTTGGGTTGCGCGAAGGTCGAGGTAGAGTTCGGCTTCCTCCAAGGATAGGCGGTGGAAGAGCTCCCAAGCGGTATCGGCGAGCCAAAAGAAGGGGCGTTCGTTTGTGTCGACGAGGTGTCGCTTGTTTTTGGATACGTGAAGCTGGTTGGGGAGGTAGGGAGCAAGTTTAGCTGTGACCACCACGGGGAAGTGGTCGGACGGGTAGCGTTGGCCGATGAGGTCGCTGTGCACGGCGTTAGACAATAGCTTCGTGCGGGGCGAGGCGAAGATGTAGTCGATACGGCGATCGGCAGGAGCGCTGGGATCGAAGCCGTTGAAGGTTCCTTCGTTTCCGAAGGAGTTGTCGCTAGCGTGCAGGCGACTATCGTTCAGGGATTGGGAAATAAGGCGAATGGGTGGGGACTCAGGGGTGGCGTTGAGGTCGCCCATGAGAAAGTAGTCTTCGGTGGGCGCGACCAGCTCTTTGATGCGATCGAGAAGAAGCTTGGCGCCGTTGAGGCGCGCTGCGGGGACTTCGTGGTCGAAGTGCGTATTGAAAACCCAATACGTGGAACCGGAGGCTCGGTCGCGGAAGTGCCCATAGGTACAGATGCGGCGGTAGTGGGCGCCCCATCCGTAGGAGGGCGATTCGGGCGAATCGGACAGCCAAAAGGTATTCGAAGCGATGACTTCGGTATTGGCAGGCCGGTAGAAGATCGCGCTGAACTCGCCCTCTCGAACACCGTCGTCGCGTCCCACGCCGATGTAAGAGTAGCCCTCCAGCGTTCGTTCGAGGTATTCGATTTGATGGGACAGGCCCTCTTGGATGCCGAGGATGTCGGGGGAAAAGGACTTCACTTGGCTGGCGAGCTGGATCTTGCGTCCGTCCCAGCGGTTGGGGCCGTCGCTTTGCAAATCGAGGCGAATGTTGTAGCTCGCGAGGGTGACTTCCGTGGCACCGACGTTGATTACGCCAAGAATAGAAATCGCAACGAGAAGGGGAAGGTATCTCATATTGTTAGCTTTCCAAGTTTAGCTGGGGGGATGGGGGCAGCGTTCGAGGTTGTCTGGGCTTGAGGCTTGCGTCAATGTGAGAACGGGGCGCGCGTAGGTAAGCGAAAGGTTGAGTTGGGGAAATCTAAGAGCTTTTCCTTCCCGGCCTCGCTCGGTAGTTTATTCTCATGGCTGATATCGTAGTTCTGGGAAGTTTGAACGCAGATCTCGTCGTGAGCGCTGAGCGAGCGCCCGAGGGAGGGGAGACGGTGACAGGCGCCGATTTTGCGGTATTCAATGGCGGCAAGGGGGCTAACCAAGCCTTTGCGGCTGCGCGGCTGGGCGGCGAGGTGGCGATGCTTGGTCGGGTAGGGGACGACGACTATGGGCGCAATCTGAAGGAGGGGCTCGTGACTGTGGGCGCTTCAGTCGAAGGCGTCGCAAGTATTGAAGGAGTCACTACGGGGGTGGCAGCCATTACGGTCGAGGACAGCGGGGAAAATCGGATCGTAGTAGTGCCTGGGGCCAATGGAGCGTATTCGCCAGCCGAGCTGGAAAAGGATGTCGCTTTTTTCGAAGGCGCGAAGCTTGCCCTTTTCCAGCTGGAGACCCCTTTGGAAACGGTTGCCATGGGACTGGACCTTGCCCGGCTGGCAGGCTGCATCACCCTATTGGATCCAGCGCCTGCGAGACGTTTGGAGGATGCGATTTTGAGAAAGGTGGACTACCTGACTCCGAACCTAAGCGAACTTTCGGTCTTGTCGGGAGAATCCTTGGGCGAGGAATCGAGCGAAGCGGAGATCGTGCAGGCGGCCCGCTCGCTCTTGACGTTCGGCGTGGGCAAGGTGCTCGCCAAGCTCGGGGCCCGAGGGGCCGTTTTGGTAGAGGAAAACGGCTACGAGCGCATCTTTGCAGCGAGCGTAAAAGCTGTGGACTCGACGGGCGCGGGAGATTGCTTCAATGGAGCTTTTGCTGCAGCCTTGTCGCGTGGCGTTGTTCCGGTGGAAGCGGCCCGCTTTGCTTGTTCGGCTGCTTCGATGGCGGTGAAGCGGCCGGGGGCCCAGAGCAGTTTTCCCAGCCTAGAGGAGGTGTTGCAAGGCCTTCGCTAAGGCTAAGCCAGCGCTTGCATTCGATTCGCTGGGTGCCTTCCGAACTCTTTTGGATAAGTAAGCAGAGGGTTGCGTGTCGGCCCTTCGTTTTGCTTTCTCGTGCGAAAACGTCCCCTGAATCCTATGAAATCTGCGCTTAGCTTACCCAAACGGTTCGTCTCTTGGACGACTTTCTTAGTTGCCGGCCTGGCTCCTGTTTTCCTTTTTGCGGAAACGACATTCAGCGACGGGCAGGTGGCCTTGGGCGATGTCGCCGCTTTGCCGAAGATTTCGGTCGAAGGGAACCGCTTCGTGGATCCGGATGGGGAAACGGTGATCTTGCGGGGCGTGGCGACGGTGGATCCTGCGGAGCTGGAACGAAGGGGACAGTGGGACCGCTCCTATTTCGAGGCGGCGGCCTCGTGGAACGCGAACGTGGTTCGGGTGGCGGTGCATCCGCTTTGGTGGCGGCAGATGGGCAAGGACTGGTACCTGCAGGCTCTGGACGACGCGGTGCGCTGGAGCGGCGAGCTGGGCATGTACGTGATCATCGATTGGCACACCATCGGGAACCCGCTGACGGAAGTATTCCATCGCGACATCTACGAGACTTCGCGGGGCGAGACCTTTCGCTTCTGGTACACCATCGCCCAGCGCTATGCGGGCAACAGCACGGTGGCCTGCTACGAGCTTTGGAACGAGCCGACCAACCGCGGCGGCAAGATGGGGCGGCTGCCGTGGTCCGAGTACAAGGAGTACATCGAGGAGCTGATTTCCATGATCCGGGCCATCGACGAAACGTCTATTCCCCTGGTGGCCGGCTTCAATTGGGGCTACGACTTGTCGATGGCCAAGAACGACCCGATCGACTTTCCCGGCGTGGCCTATGTTTCCCATCCGTACCCGCAAAAGCGTCCGGCCCCTTGGATAGAGCATTGGGAGCGGGATTGGGGCTTCATGGCGGATCGCTTCCCCATGGTTTGCACGGAATTCGGCTTCATGTCTGAAGATGGACCGGGCGCCCATGTGCCGGTGATTGGGGACGAGGTTTACGGCGAAGCCTTGATCGGTTACTTCGAGGAAAAGGGGATCTCTTGGACCGCTTGGGTTTTCGACTACCGCTGGTCGCCCCAACTGTATTCGGACGAGGACTACACGCCCACGCGGCAAGGGGCATTCTTCAAAAAGAAGATGGAAGAGCTGAATCGGTGACGGGTTCAGCGTGTGGGAGCGTGCTTGTCACGCGATGGGTTACGGTTCGAATCACGGCACAAGGCCGCTTCCCACGGAAGGTTGCTTTACGGGGAGACGATGCTGCGGAGAATAGTGCGCAGGTAGGCGTTGTTTTCCTCGGTTTGCGACTGACGGGTGGTGAGCATGGCTGAGCCTTCGACCATGCATTGCAGGGCGTAGAAGCGTCGGTTCATTTCTTCGTCCGAAATGCTGGTTCCGGATTTCTTGGCGATGAGGGCCATCCACTTTTTGAACTCCTCGCGGTAGGTGGAGTCGGCGCGGGTCAAGGCGGCATGGATGTCGGGGTCGCGGGACGCTTCGGAGCACATCTCGATGAAGAGGATCGGGTTGATCTTGGAGCTCCCTTCTTTTCCCCATTCCTGGATGAGTTCCAAAAGCTTGTTGATATAGGCTTCGGCGGTGTCGGAGTCTTCGGTGAGCGAATGGCGCTGGGAGAGTTGGCGTTCGATGATGGCGAGGATGATGGCGCTCTTGCTCTTGAAGTAGCGGTAGGCGAGGCCTTGGCTGATGCCGGCGGTCTCGGCCACGCGGGCCATGCTGGCGGCGTGGAAGCCGTGCTGGATGAAGCAGGCTTCCGCGGCGTCGAGGATGCGGTTGCGCTGGGCCTCGGCGTGCTCAGGGGATCGGGGACTATCTTTCTCGGAGGATTTCATGACTCTTCATTCCAGCCGCCTCCGAGGGCTTTGTACAAAGCGATGCGGTTGCTTTGCTCGCTGAGGAGAGACTGGACGAGGGATTGTCGGGCACTGTAGAGGGTGCGTTGGGCGTCGAGCAAGGTCAGATAACTGTCGCGGCCCGCTTGGTAGCGTTCCTGGGAGAGGCTTTGCGTTTCGCTGGCGGCCTCCACCAGCTCCTCGACGGCTTGGCGGCGTTGGGCTAGGGTGGAGCTGAGAGCGAGGGCGTCGGATACCTCCTTGAAGCTGGCTTGGATGGTCTTTTCGTAGTCGGCGAGGGTGATATCGCGGGCGAGTGCGGCGGTGTCGCGGTTGGCCTTCAGCCTGCCGGCTTGGAAAATGGGTAGGTTGACTTGCGGCATGAAGCTCCAGACGCCGGTGTTGTCTCCAAATAGTTCCGACAGCTCGCCGCTGGCGCTCCCTACCGAACCCGTCAGCGTGATGCGCGGGAAGAAGGCTGCCCGAGCGGCGGCGAGGTTGGCTTGGGCAGCAGCGAGCTCATGCTCTTTTTGCTGGAGGTCGGGGCGCTGGAAAAGGGTTTCCGAGGGCAGTCCAGCGGGCAGCGGGGCCAATCCGCTGAGCTGCGGATCGAAGCGTTCGGGCAGGAGTTCGGCTTCCAGCGGCCCACCGACCAGCAGGGCGAGGGCGGAGCGGTCTTGGGCGATTTGACCCTCGTAGAAGGCGAGTTCCGCCTTGGCGCTGGCCAGGAGAGTACGGACTTGGCTGAGCTCCAGGTTGGATACGCTGCCGAGCTCGTTGCCGCGGCGTGAGATTTCCAGTTGCTCCTGGTAGCTTTGCAAGGTGGCGGTGGCGATGCGTTGGAGCTCGAGGTCGGCGGAAAGCGTCAGGTAGGCGTTGGCGACCTCGGCTACGAGGCTGAGCTGGACGCTGCGCTGAGCTTGCTCGGTAGCGAAGTATTGCTGGAGGGCGTTTTCGCTAAGGCTTTTGACGCGGCCGAAGAGGTCGATCTCGTACTGGGCCAGACCAAGGTCGGCTTGGTAGCGTTCCACTTCGGTGACCGAGTCGCCGCCGGAGCGGGTCAGGCTGGCGTTGGCGTTGACGGAGGGGAGCCGATCCGATTTTTGGATACGGTAGACGGCCCGGGCTCGATCAACGTTGAGGGTAGCGATTCGCAGGTCGCGGTTATTGGCGATGGCCCGTTCGATCAAGGTTTCGAGACGCGGGTCCACGAAGAAATTGCGCCAGCCGATATCGGTCGCTGCAAGCGTGCCGAAGGCGTTTTCTGCCTGCTCGACTGGCGTTGAGTTTGTTATGCCGGTTGGCCACGAGTCCCCGATGTTGGCATCGGGCTCGGGAATCGGAGTCTGGAGCGAAGCGCAGCCAGCGAGGCTGAAGGCTGCGGCGACGGCAGGTAGGAGAGTGTTAAGCTTACGCATGGCTCTGGTGTCCTTTCTTGCGGATGAAGAGGCGTTCGATCAGGAAAAAGAAGAGGGGGACGAAGAAGATTCCCAGGAAGGTGCCGACCAGCATGCCGCCGAGTACGCCGGTGCCGATGGCTTGCTGGGCCCCGGACCCGGCGCCGCTAGCAATGGCGAGCGGAACGACGCCGAGGCCGAAGGCGAGAGAGGTCATGAGAATCGGGCGCAGACGGTCCTTAACTGCGTGCAAGGTCGCTTCCATAAGCTTCATCCCGTTCTCCAAGTTGATCTTGGCGAACTCGACGATAAGGATGGCGTTCTTGCTGGTCAGACCGACGGTGGTGAGCATGGCGACCTGGAAATAGACGTCGCGCTCGAAGCCGCGTAACATATTTGCCAATACGGCTCCCACGATGCCCAGCGGTGCGGCGAGCAGCACGGCGGTCGGAATGGACCAGCTCTCATAGAGGGCGGCGAGGGCGAGAAATACCATGAGCAGCGAGAGCGCGTACAATAGGGTGGTCTGATTGCCTGCTTGGCGTTCTTGATAGGAGGAAGCGGTCCACTCGATGCCGAAACCGTCGGGCAACTGCTCGACCAGCTTCTCAATTTCCAGCATGGCGTCGCCGGAGCTAGTGCCGCTGGCTCCTTCGCCTTGTATTTGAACGGCAGATACGCCGTTGTAGCGTTCCAACCGTGGCGAACCGTAGTCCCACTCGGTGGTACCGAAAGCGGAGAAAGGAACCATCTCGCCTTGGTTGTTGGGCACGGACCACTTTTCGAAGTCCTCTGGTTGCATCCGGTATTCCGCTTCCGACTGAAGATAGACGCGCTTGACGCGGCCGCGGTCGATGAAGTCGTCGATATAGAGTCCACCCCAGGCCACGCCCAAGGTGGTATTGATGTCTCGTATGGAGAGGCCGTGGGCGGCAGCCTTGGCGTTGTCGATAAGCACCTTCAACTGGGGGGCGTCTTCCAGTCCGTTGGGACGTACGCGGGTAAGCTTCGGGTTTTGGGCGGCGAGGCCGAGTAGTTGGTTGCGAGCGGCGATAAGGGCTTCGTGCCCTTGGCTGCCGTTGTCCTTCAGGTAGAAGGTGAAGCCAGCGGAGTTGCCGAGCTCCGTGATCGGCGGCGGAGCAAAGGCAAAGATGGTGGCGCCTTCGATCTTGCTGAAAGCGGCGTTAGCTCGGTTGGCCAAGGCTTGGGCGCTTTGCTCTGGATTTGGCCGTTCGCTCCAGTCGGTCATGCTGATGAAGGCCATGCCGTTTGCTTGGCCAGAGCCGGCGAAGCTGAAGCCTTGCACCGTAAAGGCGTCGGAGATGACTCCTGCTTCTTCGTTGAGCAAGTAGTCTTCGACCTGTTCGATGACCTCCATGGTGTGTTCTTTGGTCGCGCCTACTGGGCCGATGATTTGGGCGTAGATGGAGCCTTGGTCCTCGTTCGGAAGGAAGCCGGTCGGGAGCTTCAGGAAGAGCAAGACCATGAGGCCGACGATGACGAGGAAGGCGGCGAAGAAGCTCTTGCGAAATCCGATGATGCCTTTGACGACGCTTTGGTAGCGGTCGTTGGCGCGGTCGAAGGTACGGTTGAACCAGCCGAAGAATCCTGTATCCTTAATGTGGTGACCTTTTTGGATCGGCTTCAGCATGGTGGCGCAGAGGGCGGGCGTGAAGACGATGGCGACGATCACGGAAAGGGTCATCGCCGATACGATGGTGATGGAGAACTGCTGGTAGATCACTCCGGTGGCGCCGCCGAGGAAGGCCATTGGCACGAAGACGGCGGAGAGCACGACACCGATGCCTACGAGGGCTCCGGTGATCTGGTCCATCGACTTGCGAGCGGCTTCCTTGGGGCTGAGCCCTTCCTCGCTCATGAGGCGTTCCACGTTTTCCACGACCACGATGGCGTCGTCCACGAGGAGGCCGATGGCGAGGACCATGGCGAACATAGTAAGCATGTTTATCGAAAATCCGAATACAGCCAATACGCCGAAGGTTCCCAGCAATACGACGGGAATGGCGATGGTGGGAATGAGGGTCGCTCGCCAGTTTTGCAGGAAGAGGAACATGACGATGAAGACCAGCACTACGGCCTCCAGCAAGGTAGTTACCACGCCTTGGATGGCCACTTCCACGAAGGGCGTATTGTCGAAGGGGATTTCCGCTTTCAGTCCTTCGGGCAGGAAGGGGGCGATCTCGTCGAGCAGCTCCTTGACCGCTGCTGCGGTTTCGAGGGCGTTGGCTCCGGAGGCGAGGGTGACGGCCATGCCGCCCGCCATTTGCCCGTTGTAGTGCGTTTCCAATCCGTATTGCTCTGAGCCCAGCTCGACGCGGGCGACTTCTCCGAGTCGGAGCAGCGAGCCGTCCGGGTTGCTGCGAATCACGATATCGGAAAATTCCTCGGCGGTTTGCAGGCGGCCTCGCGTGTTGATGGTGAAGTTGATTTGCTGGCCTTCTTCTGCGGGAGCCCCACCGACTTGCCCGATGGATACTTGCTGGTTTTGGCCTTGAACGGCGGATGTGATGTCGGAGACGGAGAGCTGGTAGGAGTGCAGCGTATTGGGATCGAGCCAGATGCGCATGGCGTATTGTCCTCCGAATACACGCGTGCCGCCGACTCCGTCCACGCGAGCGATTTGGTCAGCCACGTTGGCTACCAGGTAGTCGGCGATATCGACGCGGCCCATGCTGCCGTCCTCCGATACGAAACCGATGACCATGAGGAAGCCTTCGCCCGATTTGGATACGGTGACGCCTTGCTGCTGCACTTGACTGGGCAGCAGGGCGGTGGCCGACTGGATCTTGTTCTGCACCTGGACTTGAGCGAGGTCAGGATCCGTACCGGTGGCGAAGGTGGCAGTGATTTGCGAGGCGCCCGAGGAGTCGGAAGTGGCGGAGAGGTAGATGAGTCCGTCGAGGCCGGTGAGGCTTTGCTCGATGATCTGGGTCACGGAATTTTCCACGACCTGAGCGGAGGCTCCCGGGTAGACGGCAGTGATGGCGACCGATGGCGGGGCCACGGTCGGATAGCGGGAGATGGGCAGCTGCGTCATGCTGAGAGCTCCCGCGATCATGATGGAAAGGGCGATCACCCATGAGAAGATGGGTCGGTCTATGAAGAATCGTGCCATGGCTATGGTGCGTTAAAAGATGATTTGGCGAGGCCTTGCTTAGGGCTGGGCGTTTTCTGTGGCGCTGATTTGGACCTTGGATCCGGGGATGGCCTTTTGTAGTCCAACGGTCACTACACGGTCGCCCGCAGAGAGTCCGCTCTCCACCACCCAGCGGTTGCCGACGGCTTGGCCGAGCGTGACCTTGCGCGTTTCCACGGTGCCGTCCTGAGCCACGACTTTTACGGAAGTGCTGCCGTCGAAGGTACGGGCGACCGCCTTTTGCGGCACGAGGATACCGTTCTGGCGCAGGCCCTCGCCTACCCGTCCTCGCAGGTACATGCCCGGGAGGATGAGGTGGTCGGGATTGGGAACCTCCACCCGCAAGGTGAAGCTGCCGGTGCTCGGGTCCACGGTGGTTTCGGAGAAGGCGATTTTTCCCGGATGCTCGTAGGGAGTTCCGTTTTCGAGCAGGATTTGCACGGGCAGGTCGACGGCTTGCAAGTCGCCGCTGGAGAGGGCCCGGCGGAGCTGGATCAGCTCGTTGCTGGACTGGGTGAAGTCGACGTAGACGGGGTCGAGTTGCTGGACGGTGGCGAGGGCGGCGCTCTGGTTAGCGGTGACGAGGGCGCCCTTGGTGACGGCGGAACGTCCGATTTGGCCGCTGATCGGAGAGGTGATGCGGCTGTAGGCGAGAGTGATTCGAGAGCTTTCCAAGCTGGCGGCGGCAAGCTTGGCTTGGGCTTCGGCCTGTTGCAGCTTGGATTGAGAATTGTCGTACTCTTGGGCGCTGATGGCTTTGGCGGCGAACAGTTCGGAGCTGCGCTTGGCTTCGGTGCGGGCCAGGGCGAGGGCGGCCTGGGCGTTTTGCAGGGTGGCCTCGGCGATGTTGGTATTGGCCCGGTACATGGCGTCGTCCAGCTGGTAGAGCGCTTGGCCCGCCTCCACGGTTCCGCCCTCCTGGAAGAGGCGCTCCGCTACGATGCCGTTCACCTGAGGCCGTACTTCGGCCACGAGGTAGGGGACCGCTCGTCCCGGAAGCTCCCGCTGAAGGGTAACCGGCTCAGTCTGGATGGCGGCCACCGTGACGGTGGGAGCCGGACCGGCCTGGGGCGCTGCCTGCTCTTGGCTGCAGCCTACGAGGATTGCGGAAATTAGAAGGATGGGAGCGCTTCGCTGGAATAGAGGTTTCATGGCTTCGTTTTTTTTTGTGAGTGAATGGTCATTCATTTTTCTCTAGTCAACCAAAAATGAACGTTCATTCATTGCAGTTGCACGATTGGGCAGGGGGATGCGACTGCAGGGGTGGGCTGATTCAGTGAGCCGGCGGGGCCCCTGTCTTCAGCTTTGCCGTTGGCGGGGCAAGGCCGCTTTCCACAGGGGAGCTTCAGCCGCTGACTTCGCGGAGTCGCCAGGCGGCGAGGGACGCTCCCACGGAAATGAGTCCGAGCACGCCGATAGTGCCGCTAGGACCGAGGAATTGGGCGAGGAAGCCTAGGCTGCCCATCACCAGCAGGGCGATACCGATGAGCGTGTTGCCGACGGCGACGTATCCTGACTTGTCGCCGCTCACCATGTCGACGAGGTAGGCTTTGCGTCCGAGCCGCACTCCGGCGTAGAAGACGCTGACGACGAAAAAGAGGAAGCCTTGGGCGATGGAGGATTCGAGCCAACGGCTGTCGCCGAAATGCTGTACGACGGCGATGCCGATGCCGAAAATCCCGCAAGCGAGGGAAGCGAGGGACATCGTCATGCGGCTGGAGAGGTCGGCGAAACGTCCCCAGATCGGTCCGCCGATACTGCCGGCGATACCTCCCGCTACGATGAGCCAGCCGAGGGTGCTGGCAGTGTCGTTGCCCTCTTTCGCCATGAGGGCGTAGAAAGGAGGCGCCAAGGCGACGCTTAGCAGGAGAGCCCGCACGATAAGGTAGCGGCGGAAGTCCGGGTCGTCGGTGAGCAAGCCGATGTTTTCGCGAATCGCGGCGATAGGGCTGCGGGCGCCTTCGGTCGCTCCTGGCTCCTCGACGATGCGGGAAAAGCAATAGACGGACAGGAACCAGAGCAGTCCGGCTGCGAGGAGTAGAATGAAAGGCAGCGAATCGCCGCCGTCCTCCAAGGCGAAGGTAAGCCAGAGACCGACGAAGAGTACGAGGGCGCTGGAGAGTCCGGCGCTGTAGCCCATGAGTGTGCCTCTCCGTTTCTTGGATACGGTTTTCCCGATGACGTCTTTGGCGGAAACGGAGCAGATGCCGCGGCCGAGACTGTAGGCGAGCAGAAGAAAGAGGGTGACGTATCCAGCGAGGGTGCTGCCGAGGAAGGGCGTGATGCTTCCGATGAGCAAAAGGCAAAGCCCAGAAAAGGCTGCTCCCGCGAGCCACGCTTCTTTTCGCTTTTCCTTGCGTCTCAAGTATTCGGATACGAAGAGCTGAGGGATGAGAACTCCTGCTTCTCGCAGGGGGACGATGAAGCCTACCAGGCCGATGGGCGCTCCGAGAGAGCTGAAGAGCCAAGGCAACACGAGCCGGGCGCTGCTCAGTTCGTCGGCCAATTTGCTGATGACGTTTGAGGCAAGGTAAGCGAAGTAGTTTCGCGGCAGGTGCTTGCAGGCGGCTTCGGGGATGTCCTTGCAAAGGCGGGTTTCTTCCTCGCCGTTGACGCGGTCGTAGAGTTCTCCCAAGGAATTGCTTGGCATGTCGTCGGTGTGCGGGGTGGCGTTTCTAGCTTCGATCTTCGGGCTGTTCGTTTGCTGGCTTCATCGCTTCGAGCTTGGCGGTATAGTTAAGAAGGTTTTCCAAATGGGTGAGCGGAACGCTTGGTCCAATGTATTCACCGTTTTGATACGAATGGTAGAGAAGCCTGCCGTGGCGGTCGGTGACGACCAAGCAGGGGATGCCGTTTCCGGCGTATCTGGAAACTCTCGAGTTTGACTTTTTGGAGTACTTGACGCCAACCCAAGGCATTTGGTCTTCCTCCATGTAGCGCTGCATCATCTTTTCGCTGGTGTCGCTGCTCACGAAAACGACTTCAAAGTTGTCGTGACCCAAGAGGCGCATGGCTTTGTAGAAGGCCCTCAGTTTCGGGGTGAAGCGGCGACAGGGCCCGCACCAGTGGGCGGAGTAGTAGAAGGCGTAGAATTCCGGTTCGGCTTTGTCTTCGAAAGCGTAGGCTTCGAGCTTGCCGTCCTTGTTGGTCACTAGGCTTTTGACGAGGAACTGGGTGAGCTTGGAGTCGCTGTCTTTCGCCGCGACCGGTGGATCTCCAGCGGCGGCAATTCGCGTCTTGATCCACTCCAGAGCGACTTTCTGGCTCTCCGGCGCGAGTCCGTGATAGTTGATGAACTGGGTTGCCCCCGGCTTTTTTTCCAAGAACACGATGCCGTTGTAGACGCCGATGAGATCGGCTTTGATGGTTTCCCCGTCGAGCGTTTCGAAATCGTACTTTTGGGCTGAGAGCAGGGAAGTTAAGCCGATGGCCAACGAGAGCGCGAGGGCCCGTTGCAGGGAGTTGGGGATTTGCATACGAGGGAGTGTGGGCGATGGAGGGGGGCGAAGCGGGGTCAGCTTGCTGCGAGTTGAGCGGCGGCGTTGCGCAGCAGCTCGAGTTGCATGGAGTCGGTGACCCCTTTCTCGCTGTCGAAGGCGTCGTAGAAGCTGGCGAGGCTGAAGCTAGCCTTCAAGTCGGCCCCCATACGCGGGAAGGTTTCCTTGGCGGTCGCGAGCACGGTGGCGCCGCCGCGTCCGCCGGGGGAGGTGGAGAGCAGCAGCATGGGCTTGCCGGCCCACACTTTGTTTTCGGCGCGGGAAGCCCAGTCGTAGAGATTTTTGAAGGCAGCGCTGTAGGAGCCGTTGTGTTCGGCGAGGGAAACGACGAGAGCGTCGTGCGACTTGATTTCCGCGAGAAATGCCTTTGCGGCGGCTGGGATACCGTTGGCTTCCTCTTCGTCGGAGCTGTAGATGGGAAGGTCATAATCGCTCAGGTCGAGGTCCGTGATGCTTGCGTTTGGGATCAAGCCTGCGGCGTAGCGAGCGAATTGGCGATTGATGGAAGTCGAGCTGGTAGAGGCTCCGAATGAGAGGATTTTCATAACGTTTCGTTCGTTTTGCTGGATTCTGTGGTGTCAGGTTTGGAACTGTTTCGATAGTGCACAGCTTAAGGGGCGGTAGCAAGTTCCTTGCGAATGGCGGGGGCAACTTCAGTGCCGAGCAGTTCGATGGCTTTCATGAGTTTTGCGTGCGGCAAGGAGGCGACTGACATTTGGAAGCTGAATCGATCGATTCCTCCGAGCTCCTGATTTTGGCGTAGTACTTTTTCGACTACGGTTTCTGGAGAGCCTACGTGCAGGGCCCCGGTGGGGCCTAAGAGGGCGTCGAACTGGGAGCGAGTGACGGGAGGCCAACCACGCTCCTTGCCGATGGCGGTGAAGGCTTGAGCGTATCCAGGAAAGAAATCGTCAGCGGCCTCGCTATCGGTTTCAGCGGCGTAGCCAAGGCAGTGCAGACCGACCTTGAGCGTTGCCGGATCGTGTCCGGCATCTTTGCCGGCTTGACGGTAGAGGTCAATGAGCGGACGGAAGCGATGGGGCTCGCCTCCGATGATGGCGACCATGAGCGGCAGTCCTAGTCGTCCGGCGCGGGCGAATGACTGGGGGGTGCCGCCTACCCCGAGCCAAACGGGAAGAGGGGCTTGCAGGGGACGAGGGAATACGCCCTGGCCGGTGAGGGCGGGGCGGTGTTTGCCGTTCCAGTTGACGTAAATGTTGTCGCGAAGTTCGAGAAGCAAGGCGAGCTTCTCGATGAAGAGCTCGTCGTAGTCTTCGAGATCGAGACCGAAAAGGGGAAAGGATTCGATGAAGGATCCCCGTCCCACCACCATCTCGGCCCGGCCTTGCGAGACGAGGTCGAGAGTGGCGAACTGTTGGAAGACGCGTACGGGATCTGCGGCGCTGAGAACGGTAACGGCGCTGGTGAGCGTAATGTTTTGGGTGCGGGCTGCGGCGGCAGATAGAAGTACGGCGGGCGCGGAGTCGAGGTACTCTTCGCGGTGGTGTTCGCCGATCCCGAACACGTCCAGTCCTACTTGGTCGGCGAGCTCGATCTCTTCCAAGAGATCCGCTACGCGTTGGCGAGGGCTCACGGTTTTGCCGGTCTGGGGATCGGCGTCCGTGGCTACGAAGCTGTCTATTCCGATTTGCATTTCGTTGAGGCGTCAAGGCCTACAACGAATGGATGGGGCGGGTTGTTGCGATGCGGGAGGGGCTTGCGCCGCACCGCGGTGCAGGATTACACAGACGCGGCGTGTCGCCTTTCGTCAGGGCTCAAGGTTTGGAACGAGCGACAGCCCTACAGGAGAAGGGGATCCTGCAATGCGGCCGCTTGCTAAAGCACAGCGCTACTTAGGTGGCGGAGCTTGTCGGGGTTGCGCTGCATGTAGAGGGTTTGGATCTTTCCGTCTTGTATTTCGATACTGAATACGGAGGAAAGGAAGCCGTCGGTGTAGACGAGGGCGGCGGGCTGCTGGTTGAGCTGGGTGAAGCGCACGGTGTTTTGTTGGCCGCTTTTTTGGGCTTTGCGGGCGAGGCCGACATGCAGGCGGACGATGAGTTCGCGGCTGCGCAGGGGCTTGCGAACGGCCTTGGCTTTGGCGCCGCCGTCGGAGTAGAGGATGGCGTCGGCGGCGAGGAGTTGCTCGAGGGTTTGGGCGTCGCCTTGGGAGGCGGCTTGCAGGAATGCGGCGAGCAGGCGTTGATGGGAATTTGGGTCGACGGGGGATTTGGCGGGGCGTTGGGAACGGATGGACTTGCGGGCTCGGGAGGCGAGCTGGCGGCAGGTGGCGGGTTCTTTTTGCAGGATGTCGGCGACGGCCTTGAAGGAGTAGTCGAAGACGTCGTGCAGGATGAAGGCGGCGCGTTCGCTAGGGCTGAGCCGTTCCATGGCGTGGAGAAGGGCGAGCGTAATTGAATCGTCGATACTGGCGGCTTCGGCTGGAGTTTCGTCGGTCGTGAGCAGGGGTTCGGGAAGCCAAGGGCCGACGTAGCTTTCGCGGCGTCGCTGGGCGGACTTGAGCCGGTCGAGGGAGAGCCGGCTCGCTACCGTATGCAACCAGGCGAGGGGCTCGCGAATGGTGGAGCGAACCGACTCCGCGAGCCTGTGCCATTTGACCAAGGTTTCTTGGGCGATGTCTTGGGCGTCGGCCCAGCTGCCCAACATTCGGTAGGCGAGGCCTTCCAAATTGGATCGATGGGCCTCGATGGTGGCGTCGTAGGAGTCGGCTGGCATGGTCAAACTTCAAGCGTTACAAGCGAGCAGGATTGATAGTAGCCGGTTGCTCGTTTGACCACGGGAAAAACTTGGGCGGCGGCGATGGCGAGGGCGAGCTCGCTCATGGCTGCGGGGCCAAGTTCCCAGCTTAGCTCGGTGCGGAGGGATTCGCAATCGGGCTGGTTGGCGAGACAGGCGCGGGTGAAGTCGCGGGTTCGCGCTAGCAGTTCGGATAGCTCGCCCTTATCGAAAACGAGGGCTCTGATGAGAGCATCGGAAACTCCGGCTTCCTGAGCCATGCGCACTGCGAGCTGGAGGCAGGGGCCGCAATCGGCGATGCGGTAAGCGGTGAGCTTGGCGGCGAAGTAGACTTCGAGCGGGGCGTGCTCCCGGTGCCCTGCCATGGGGACGAAGCCATTGAAAACCTCGAGTGCCTCGGGGGCGTGTTCGAGCATGGCTTTCATATAGGTGGCGTCGTAGCCGTAGGCGGCCTCGAAGGCTTCTATTTGGCTGAGAGCCGCCTGTTTGGGATCGGTGGTTTGTGTGGTTTCAGTTGTCATCACTGAGGATGACGAGATGGGGAACGCGGATGTGACAGGGAGGGGCCGTTTTTTTGGTTCAGCACCAAAGACCGTGGAAATTGCTGGCTATGTATTCGGTCCAACTGTGGGAAGCGGCCTTGTGCCGCGATTGGGCAGGATCGATCGTGCCACAAGGGCACTTCCCACTGTGAAATCAGGATCCACTCAAAAGGGGATGAACCTTTTTTTGAGGGGAAATTGCATTGCTGCGGACCGGGTAGTGCCGAGCGTTGCGGCACGTTAACCGGTTCCTCCAGGATGAGCAAAATGGAGGGGCGACCTCCGTGTCGTCCGTGCTTCAGCAGTAACTTGAGTCTGCTGCGGGATGGGCAATAAAGCCCGCGCCCTACGGGATCTTGCAATGCGGTCGCGGGCTGAAGCACCGCGCTACGAGCTTGGATCCAAGCGGTAGATGGCGCCGACGCGAGGGGACTGCTGGGTGAGCAGGACGTAGAGGTAGCCGTCGGGGCCGCTGTAGACGTCGCGGATGCGTCCTTGATCTTTGAATACGATTTCGTCGGCCACAACTTTATCGCCCTCGATGGTGAGGCGATGCAGCTCTTGGGAGGCCATGCCGGAGACGAAGAGGTTGTTTTTCCAAGCCGGGAATTTGTCGCCGGTATAGAACTCTGAACCGCAAATGGCGATGGAGGGAGTCCAGTAGTGCTTGGGTTGCTCCATGCCTTCTTTGGCGGTGATGCCGGTGATAGGGCTGCCGTTGTAGTTCATTCCGTAGGTGATGACCGGCCAACCGTAGTTTTTGCCTGGCTGTACGAGGTTGACTTCGTCGCCCCCGCGAGGGCCGTGCTCGACTTCCCAGAGTTGTCCGGTTTCGGGGTGGGTGGCGAGGCCTTGTGGATTGCGGTGTCCGTAAGACCAGATGGTGGGCAAGGCGCCGGGAGTGTTGGCGAAGGGATTGTCGGCGGGTATACGTCCGTCGTCGTGAAGGCGATGGATCTTGCCGTTCGGGCGGTCGAGGTCTTGGGCTTGGTCTTGCTGGCCGCGATCGCCGATGCCGAAGAAGAGGTAGCCGTCTTGGAAGACGATACGAGTGCCGAAGTGGTGACCGCGGCTGGTGTGGAACTTGGGGTCGGCGGAGTAGATTTGCTGATGGTCGGTCCAGGCTCCGTCGACGATGCGGCCGCGGGCGATGGCGGTGTTTCCGGTTTCGCCGCCATCGAGCGACTCCGAGTAGCCGAGGTAGACCCAGCCGTTTTTATCGTAGTCTGGATGGATGCGCACTTCCATAAGCCCGCCTTGGCCTTGGGCCCGCACTGCTGGGATTCCCTCGATGGCGGTACGTTTTCCGTCTTGGAAGTGCCAGAGCGTTCCGTCGCGTTGAGTGACGAGCAGTGAATTGTCGGGGAGGAATTCCATTCCCCAAAGGATGCCGTCGCCTTCGCCGACTTTCTCGAGGGTGAAAGAGTGCTTTTCCGAAGTGAAGATGCCGTTCTTCGGCTTGAAGGCGTCTTCGGGGAGGTCGGCCCGGGCGGCGATTTGGCCTTGCTCGCGAATGTAGATGACGAGGGCGCGGATTTGCTCGTCCGAGAGAGAGTGCTTCCAAGGGATCATCTCCGTGTCGGGAATGCCTTCGGCGATGACGCGGGCGAGGTCGGCGTCGCTGCTGCCGTGGGCCCAGACGTCGTCGACGAGGGAACTGCCTTGTCCGCCGCGCAGGTTTTCGCCGTGGCAGGTGGCGCAGTAGGTCTTGAAGAGTTCGCTGACATCGCCGGAACCGATGCGGTTTTGGGCGTCAAGCGAAGCTGCGAGCGTGGCGAGGGGGAGGAGGAGTAAGGGGGCGTTCAACTTCATTGGTGTAGGCAAGTGAGTGTTGTGAGGTTTCAACCAATTGCCAGACGAATGGCTGGTGGGAACTCATGCAAACTTGTCTAACCGTTGAGCGGGCGGGAGGCTCGAGGGGTATCAGGAGAGAGGGGAACGCTTGGCTGCTCGAGCGTGCCTCTAAGTGGAGGGCGCTAGCGGTTGGCGGCGGAAGAGGAAGCGGTGGTCTTTTCCGGGTGGTCGCGCAGTTTCACGTCGACGCGGCAAATGTGGTTGGAGAGCCAGTTCTCGAGTTTCTCGAAGAGTTGTTGGGCCCATTGCTGGGAATAGCCGTTATGGCGGTAGGCTTCGACGTTCCGGGTGAGGAAGGCCTTGAAGGCGACGTGCTCGGAGCGGTTCTTTTGGGCGACGGGACAGCGCCGCTTGAGCATGCAGGCTTCCTCGTAGCGGAAGTGGTTCTGGATGTAGGTTTCCAGGAAACTGAGCAAATGGTCGACCTCCCTCGTATCGACGTCCGCTTGCTGAGCTATCGTTTCGAGCTTGTTGGCGAAGCGAAAGATCTGCTGGTGCTGTTCGTCGATATGGGGGTCATTGGTAGCGAAATTCTTTCTCCATTCGATAGCCATGAACGTCCTCCGGAACGGATGAAGTCTCGCCTGACCTGGCGTGGCTGGCAATGGGAGGATGGGATTTGGGAGGAAGTATTAGAGGGGGTTGTGGGGGGCGTTAGGGAGAGTTGATACGCGAGGTGCGCAAATAAAACATAACGTTGCGCTTTTTTTGTGTAGCTGGGGTGGTAGGCAGGGCTGCAATGCGGACGGCGTGGAAGCCCGCACCTTGCGGAAGCCTGCAATGCGGACGGCGTGGAAGCCGTCCCTCCAGATTGGGAGCAAAACAGCCCGGCTGCTTTCGCGGCCGGGCTGTTGGATTTGGGGTGGGTAAGGGTTTATCGGGTTGGAATCGCGTGCAAGCACGCTCCTACACTTAGCCGTAGGCGGCGCCGGTCTCGACGTCGATGACGCGGTAGTTCTCGACGTGGAAGTTGGGGTCGGCTCGGAAGGTGAGCTGGGCGTTGTAGTCTTTCTCGAGGCTGATGAGCAGGTCAGCGTCCTCTTCGCGCAGGCGGTCGATGATGGACGGGTTGACCAGGATGCGTAGCTTGATGGGCTTCTCGAGGTCGGGAGTGCGGTTGCGAGCGCGGCGGATGATGCCGGAGAGCTTGCGTTGCAGTTCCACGGAGACGGTGGTGCCGGATTTGACGATGCCCTTGCCGCGGCAGTAGGGGCAGTCGGTGTAGAGGCCGGAGGAGACGGACTCCTGCATGCGCTGGCGGGTCATTTGCATGATGCCGAGCGGCGAGATGGGCAGGATGTGGGTCTTGGCCTTGTCGTGCGACATGGCGTCCCTCATGCGGGAGAGGATGGCGTTGCGGTGGCGGCGCTGCTTCATGTCGATGAAGTCGATGATGATGAGGCCGCCGATGTTGCGCAGGCGAATCTGGCGGGCGACTTCTTCGGCCGCTTCGCAGTTCACCTGGAAGATGGTGTCGTTCTCGTTGCCCTTATTCTTGTGGGAGCCGGTGTTGACGTCGATGGCGATGAGGGCCTCGGTCTCTTCGATGACGATGGCGCCTCCGGAGGGGAGGGGAACCTGTCGCTGGAAGGTTTGCTCGATCTGCTTCTCGATGTTGTAGCGCTCGAAGATGGGGATGGAATCCTGGTAGAGCTGGATCTTGGAGGTGGATCGCTTGGAGATCTGGGCGACGGTCTCGGAGATGCGCTCGTGGTCCTCGGCGTTGTCGATGAGCACGCGGTCGATGTCTTCGGTGAGGAAGTCGCGCACGGTGCGCTCGGCGAGGTCTGGCTCCTTGTAGAGGCAGGCTGGGGCCCGGGCGGAGTCCATTTTCTTTTGGATCTTTTCCCAGGTCTGCAGCAGGATGTGCAGGTCGCGCACGAAGTAGCGGGCCTTTTTGCCTTCGCCGGCGGTGCGCACGATGATGCCCATGCCTTCCGGGATGGTGAGGTCGCGGATGATTTTCTTAAGGCGGGCCCGTTCCTTGTTGTCCTCGATCTTACGGGAGATGCCGCACTGGTCGGAGTTGGGAACGAGTACGATGAAGCGTCCGGGAATGGAAAGGTTGGTAGTGGAGCGAGGCCCCTTGGTGCCGATCGGTCCCTTGGTGATCTGGATGACGATCTCGGTGCCGATGGGGTAGTGGTTGGGGATCTCCTTGAGAGGGATCTTGGCCTGTTTCTTCTTTTTCTTGGAGGAGTTGACGCGGACGACCTCGATGGAGGAGTCGGCTTCCTGGGGCTGGATGTCCCAGTAGTGCAGGAAGGCGTTCTTGGGCATGCCGATGTCGACGAAGGCGGCTTTGAGGCCGGGGTCGAGGTTTTTGATGCGGCCTTTGAAGATGCCGCCGACGATGCGCTGGGCGGAGTGCCGGCGCTCGATGTCGAACTTGTCGAGGATGCCGTCGACGAGGGAGCCGACTCGGATTTCGAGTGGCTCGGAGTTGATGATGAGTTCGCGGTAGGGCTTTTTCTCGCCCTTGAACTTCTCGATGATCTTGGTCATGAGCGGCCGTTTCTTGGCTCGCTGGTTCGCTTCCGCTCTGAGCTTATCCTGGTCGACACGGGTGCCGGTTTGGGGCTTGGGTGGGTTACGAAGCTCTTCGTCTAGTTTGTTGGCTTGGTCTGATGCTTGGTTTTGTGGTGTTTCTTTTTCGCTCATTTGGGCGCGTTTCCTGTGTTTCTGCAGGGGGCGTCCTGAATGGGGAGCGGCGGCGGTTTCTGTTCCTGATTGGATGGTATTTCTCGAAGGCGTTGGGCGCGTCGGCTGTTTAGGGCAGACTTAGAAATCCTTTCGATAGCGATAGACGCTTTGAACCAGTCCCAGGAGGATGCAGCAGCTCACCATGAAGGTGCCTCCATGACTTAAGAAGGGGAGCGGCAATCCTGTGATCGGCATCAGGCCAATAGTCATAGCGATGTTCACGAAGACGTGTACGGAGAACAGGGCGACGACGCCGAGCACCAGCAAGGTACCGAAGCGGTCCTTTGCTTGGCCGGCGATGCGCAGGCTGTTTGCTAGAATTATTCCGAAGAGGCTGATCACGACTGCGCTTCCAATAAAGCCGGCTTCTTCCGCGATGACGGAGAAGATGAAGTCGTTATGGGCTACCGACCGGGGCAGGTAGCCGAGTTGGGCCTGGGAGCCCTGCTTGACGCCTTTGCCAAACAGGCCGCCCGAGGCGACTGAAATGATGGATTGTTCCCGATTCCAGCCGGTGCCACGGGGGTCGGCCTTGTCGGGGTTTACGAAGGTTAAAATGCGGTTGCGTTGGTAGTCTTTGAGGGGGAACCAGGTGGTTTCCTGGTAGCGGCCATTGACGTTTTGAGGGTCGATGCCGTTTTCGTCTAAAAATTTAACGTAGTTGTGGTTATCGATTAAAATGGCTCCCACCAAGGCCACGAAGAGAACGATGGCGGTGGTGAAAAAACGTTTGGAAAGGTTGGAGGCGTAGAGTTGGGCGAACACGAAAATGGGGATGACCAAGGAGGACCCGAGGTCAGGCTGAGCCAAGATCAATAGAAACGGCACCAAAATCGCAAGCGCCATTTTAGCAAGCACTTGGACGGAATCCTTGATGTCGCCGACTTCCGATCGGGTGAGGATGCTGGCGCTGATGACGATGCCCGCCAGCTTGGCGATTTCGACGGGTTGGAAGGTGTAGAATCCGAGGTTGAGCCAACGCTCCGCCCCGTAGCGGGAAACGCCGAGGGGGCTCCACTTGACCATGACGAGCATCACCACTGCCAGCAGCCAGATCCAGTGGCTGTACTTCATGAAGAGGGCGTAGTTGGTCAGGGAGACGCCCGTGTAGAGGCTCATGCCGATGAAGAGCCAAGCGATTTGGCTGAACCACTCGCTGCCGCCGCGCGCGGACTGGGCGCTGTATATGAACAGGATGCCGATGCAGGCGAGCAACAGCATGCAGATCGGATTGATCAGGTCGACCCGTGGATGGTGATGCTTGTTGGACGATGGGAGCAAGGCGGAAGGGAATGGTGAGTAGCGAGGAGATTGCGGTGAATCGGACTGGCGTAGCCGGGTCTGTCCTCTGCGGCTCCGAGATTGGTATTGGGCCGGCGGAAATGGGAAGGAAAAAGAGTGGCGAGGGCGGGGATTTGTTTTCTATCTAAAAGGCTTGGAAGCGAAGGATCTAGAAAAGGTGCGCGTCGATCGCTGGCTTTGGGCGGCGCGAGTGTTCAAGACGCGGGGCGATGCGGCGGAGGCTTGCAAGGGGGGCAAGGTGGAAATCGGCGGCGAAAACGTGAAGCCTTCGCGTCCGGTGCGGGTAGGCGAGACGATCGAGGTCATGAAGGACGGCGTCCTGCGCGAGTACCGCGTGGTCGGGCTCTTGCTCAAGCGGGTGGGAGCCAAGGTGGTGGCCAATTTCGTGGAGGACCTCACGCCGCCGGAGCGTTTGGAGGTGAGGAGGGAGACGCTGGCTCAAACGGTGCTCAAGCGAGCGGCTGGAACGGGCCGGCCGACCAAGCGGGAGCGCCGGGATATGGATCGCCTGTTCGGTGATTGATGACCGCATTGCGATTGGGGCGCTGGGCTGGCGGAAGGTGGCGCGACCGCTCCGCGGGCGCGTGGAGCGAAAGATGACGTCCACGGAACGGACGTCCCACCATCTCGTCAGGTAGTCTACGCCTCTCCCATTTTTGGCATTGGATTTCTGATGGGGCGTTCTAGGTTGCCTCACATGGACGAGGAACCGAAGGAACCGAGCAAGGTTCGTACAATCTATTTGCCGGTCGCGGTAGCGACTGGGTTTTCCGTGGTTTTGTGGTTTGGCATGCCTGAGCTGGGACCGCTTGCGGTTGGGTCGGCTTGGATCGGCACGGTCCTCTTCATGAGCCTATGGGGAGCCTTTTACTCGTGAGCGAAGCGGATTTGGAAGTCTTGTTCAACGAGACTCTGGCGGCTCGCCGCCGGGTTTACGAAGCGGCGGGCGCGACGCCCTTGGAAAAGCTGGAGCTCGGCACCGACGAGGAAGTCTACGTAAAGCGGGAGGATACCTCGCCCATCCACGCCTATAAATGGCGGGGGGCCTACAACCGCATGAAGCTGCTGAGCGATGAAGAGCGGGAGCGGGGCGTCGTTTGCGCCTCGGCTGGCAATCATGCCCAGGGCGTTGCCCTGGCGGCCCGCAAGCTGGGAACGACGGCCACGATCTACATGCCGCGCTCGACTCCGCTGATGAAGCAGGAGGCGGTGAAGTCTATCGGCGGCGCGGCAGTGAAGGTGATTCTGGAAGGGGACGCCTACGATGCGGCCTCCGCTGCGGCCAAGGCTCTGGCTGCGGAAACGGGCCAGACCTTCGTGCACCCCTACGACGACATGGCGGTGATCGCGGGCCAGGGAACCATGGCCGACGAGATCGTGATGGCGGGAGTTGGAGCCTTTGACGTGGTCTACCTTCAGATCGGTGGCGGCGGCATGGCCGCGGGGGTGGCCTGCTGGCTCAAGCGCTACTATCCGGAGATCGAGGTCGTGGGAGTGGAGGGCGTGGATCAGGCGTCGATGGCGGCCGCGGTGAAAAACGGCAGTCCCGTGACGCTCGATTACTTGGACGTTTTTTGCGACGGCACCGCGGTCAAGCGAGCGGGCGATTTGACGAGCCAGTTTTGCGCGAAGCTGATGGACCGATTCGTGACGGTGACGAATGCCGAGGTGTGCGCCGCAGTGCAGCTGCTATGGGAGCGCTTGCGGGCGATCCCGGAACCGGCGGGGGCCATGGGCCTAGCGGCTTGGATGAAGGAGCGGGAGCGCTGTCGCGGCAAGCGAGTGCTGACCATCATGTGCGGCGGCAACATGGACTTCGGGCAGCTGTCCTGGATCGTTCGCCACGCGGGGATCGGCTCGGCTCATCGCAAGTACTATCGCTTTGAGATCGAGGAACGACCGGGCGCTTTGCTTTCGCTTTTGGAGACTTTTCCGGAGGGGGTGAACATCGTGGAGTTTCAGCACGGTGCAGTACAGGGGCGTTCCGCTAAGCCGGTGATCGGGGTAGACGCCATGCCGCAGGTGTTGGCCTTGTTCGAGCAAAGCCTGCAGGGGCTAGGGATTCCCTACGAGGACGCGACCGGCCAGGAAGACGTGGAGTTTCGCATCATCCACTACGATGCCTCGATGCTGGTGAGGCCGCTTTTCATCCGCATCGAGTTTCCGGAGCGCCCGGGAGCCTTGAAGGAGTTCTTGGGCAACAACTGCCAAGATGCCAGTATCGTCTACTTCAATTACAACTACACCGGCGAGCGAGTGGGGCGGGCCCTGATCGGTTTCGACTTCGCCAACGAGGCGGCTCGCTCAGCGTTTTGCGAGGCTGTGCTGGAACGTGACACAGTGCTGCGCTACGCGAAGGAAATCTCGGCGGATGCCCTGAGGCGAATCGTGTAAAGGATTGCCGATCGCGAAAGCGGGATCGTCGATCGGGGGATAGGTCGGCTGAGCTTTAAAAATGCCTTTGTGAGGGTTTCCCTGATAGGGGTTGTTTTGCTGTTAAGTATTTCGTAATCAAGCGATTGTGTTTTTGGTAGGAACGAGGCCTTGCGTTGATCCCTTAGATTGCGAGGGATCTACGCCGCAAAGTGTAAAGAATCCTGAAAAATGGCGGTTAAAGGAATGTAAAAGCCGGTAGTTAACACGCCTTTTACGAAATCGTTGAGCGCTGCTCCTCATGTGCCCTAGAGGAATGGCACAATGGGCCCCTATCACCCCTATCAGGGGGAAGCTGAGAGATAAGTTATTGAAGGTGAGTTGCTTGCTGAGGGAGTTTTTTTGAGCGATTGTTTTCTCATCCAGCAGATCCCACTGCGAAACCCAAACAACATCATCATGAAATCTAAACTATTCATCTCGCTATTTGCGGTCGCGGCCTCGCTTTCGTCCTTCGCGGGTAGTGCATCCGCAATCACCTTAAAGGAAGCGCAGTACCGTCACATCATTTTTCAAAACGAGACGCTGAGTCTCAATGATCTGGAAGCCCGAGGCGTCTTCAATCTCGTCACCGGCGGCAATGGCATCAAGGGCGACAATGACGCCTACAACAGAGACGGTTACAACGTGGGCACGGATGTTTCTGAAGCTATTGTTGGCTTTATCTTCCGCGATTTCGTGGGAGATGCCCAAGTGGCGGTGAACAGAGCTGAATTCAACATTGGGTCTTACCTCAACAACCTCGTTGTTGGCGGTCCGGTGTTCTCCACAACTGGTGACGCAGTCGAGCCGGATCTAGGCTTGTTCGAGATATCCTTCCAGACTTCTGACTTTGCGACTCTCAAAGCTCAGCTTGAGGTCGATATCGAAACGGACGGAATGGTAAGCTGGGTAGTCCGACTGGACGAGACCTACTTGGATCAAAACACTTCGGTGAAACTTGCGACTGCCTACCTCGGAGCGAACGTTGTTCCAGATGCTGGCGCGACCGCTGGCATGCTGGGTCTTTCTATCGCAGGCCTTCTCGTGTTTGCTCGCCGTTCCCGTTTGCGTTAACTCGCCTCTTTACTTTCAAACAAAAAAGCATGCCTTTGAAGGCATGCTTTTTTTGTCGCTCAGCTTGGCTCAGTTGCGGGGTTATTCATGGCTTGCTCACCCGTGATGATAGGCTTTGGGGGAAGCGTTCAGCTCGGGCTATTGCGGAAGCACATGGAACCCGCGCCCGAAATCGAGTTTGATGTGGGGCGTTCTTGGTTTCGAAGCGAAGGTGTGAGCTGCCGTTTTTCAGGAACCTCGACTGGACTCGCCTTTGGGCGTGAGCGTTCAACTTTTGATGTCGATTGGATCGTCGTAGGGGGGGGCAGAATCGATAATCGAAGGGAACTGGAAGAGCTGCTGGTTTGCTCGAAGAGAGAGAAACCAGTCGAGGATTGTGAACTCGTCTGGATGGCCTATCGGAAGTGGGGGGACCTGTTTGCCCACCGGATTTTGGGGGATTTCGCGTTTTGCATTGTCGATCATCTCGAGAACCAGGTTTTGCTGGTGCGGGATGTGGTGGGTGCCAAGAGCTTATTTTACTCGATCGATGGGGAGACGCTGTTGTTTGGGAGCAGCTTTGAAGAGCTCGTCGGTCAAAGGCGCGGCACTTTCGAGCTGGATCCGAGGTGGTTGGCCGCCAGCTCCACGCGCTGTTACGGGCCGAAAAGCTTGGAGCTGACAGCCTGCGTGGGTGTGGCCCAGGTCCCCCCTGCCTCGATCGTCCGTTTTTCGGATGGTCGCGTTCACAAGAGCCGCTATTGGCAGCTCGAGCCGGGGGAAGACTCATCGCTCTCTGATTCTGACTGCCTAGAAGGGTTCCGGGAGCGTTTTCTTAGCTCGGTCAAACTGAGGCTGGGGAGAGCGGATCGGACTGGCTTTGAGTTGAGCGCAGGTTTGGATAGTTCATCAATTGTCGCCGCTGCGATCGCCTGTGGATTTTCTCCGAAACAGGTCCATTCTTACTCTCATGTGTTGTCAGAAAGGAGCTCTGAGAGAGCGGGCGATTACGGTCGGGAATTCGAGCTAGTCGAATCCAACGTTCGCCATTTTGGGATCCCCTCTCCCTGCCAAATTCATCAGGACGGAGGCGGCTTTATCGACTTCCTTTCTGCTTCCAGTAGTGGAATGGGCGGTGGTCTATGGAACCAGTGGGGCGTCTACTCTCGAGCCTTGTACGAAAAAGCAGGCGCGGCGGGCATTCATTGCCTGCTCTCGGGCGCCGGGGGCGACGACCTGGTCAGTACCGCGAATGCCTTGATTTATCGAGACTGGTTCCGAAGCGGCGATTGGATCCGATTTGCGAGGGAGCTAATGCTCGACAGTCGTTTGACAAGTACACGGCAACGATTGGCACGGCTGGCCTCCTCCCTGATGCCTTTGTCCTCTTTCAAGCGACGGTCGAGATCCAATTATTTACTTGGAGGGAATCAATTCTTGTCGGATTCTATCCTGTCCAAAGACATCGTGACCGAGCTGCTGGAGGAGTCTTCAAGCTACTACGCCTCTCTCGACTTCAGTGGCAAGCGGATCTTCGGCGTGAGCGAAGGTTTTCTTGCGAGTGGTCGACTGCCTGGAAGTTGCGAGGTTGCGTCTCGATTTGGAATCGAGGTTCGCTATCCGATGTTGGACCGAACTCTCATGGAATTCTGCATGAAACTCCCCCTCCGCTTGCTGCGAAGGGATGGGTTTGGCAGGTATCCGCTGCGGAAAGCGATGCCTGAACTTCCCAGTCGCATCCGCTGGGGAGAGTTGAAGCAAGTTCCTGCTATTCCTTGGGTCGCGGATTATTTTCGAAGTTCTGGGCGAGAGGTCCGCAATTACGTGCGCGACTTGGAGAAATCTGGGATCGATTTATCTTGGTTAAACCTGACCGAATTTCGTGAGGCGGCACTGGGCCTAGAGGATTTGGACCCTGTCGGACGGTACCGTTTTATGCAGTCGCTCGGTATAAGCGTGATGCTTCGAAGGTATGCTAGGGCCTGAATTAAGACGTAAAAGTCGTATCCTCAGGACCGCCTGGGATGCCTCCGCCCTCGATCTTGATATCATCGAGATCCTCGCAGACGGGACTGGTCCAAGTTTTCTTCGAGGGAGCAGTGGATTCTTCGACTGGGTCTGAGTGGTTGGAATTTGCCATGGTCAGCTTCTTTAAGTTGATGACGCATCGGATGCAAGCAGCCCTTTTTCTTTTAGCATTTCTAGGAATGCGAGGGATTCATGCTCGCATCTGTCTCGCGTGATTTCGTACTCGCCTTGGAGGGTCTCGACTATGGTTGAGAGATCCGCAGGTTGATCGATAAGGGTCCAGATGCGGGCACCTACGGAGTTTAATCTGAAGTAGGCTCCGGTTTTGGGGTCGAGAACGACGGTGTCGTCTTCGAGTTTGCATGAAACGTTTTCCTTCGATCTTTGAAAGTGCATGGGGAGCGGCATCTGCTATTTTGTTGACCCTGTGCTTATCGAGGGTTCCCGAGTGCGTCAAGGTAACCGAGCTTTTGCATTTGGATATGGTGCGCGTCTACAATGCGGCTGACTTGATTGGCGGATAGATGGTTCCTCCAGTCGCCAGATTTCCCACTTCGGAAAAATGCTCTCGAGCTTGGGGGACGTTCGTGGAATCCGACCTCCTCTTCAACCTGTTTCAGTTTCTCGAATCGACAGCGTTCAATCGCGTTAGCGAGAGTTGTCGTCGTGGCGCTTATTTCGAGGTACTCTGTTATATTGGCGAAACACTTGAAAGGTTCGGCCAGCAAGTCTTCGTAGCGGACGATTAAGGGCCTTATCGGTGAGTTTCGCCAGGTTGCAACATGGTTACTCCAACTGCTGATTCTATGCGGGAGCTGATGAGTGAATCGGTCGGTTTGATGGGCTAGGGTGGCGTCGCGGTCGGCTAGCAGATCGATAGTTCTGTCGAAGTCTTCGTGCCCATTGTGGTAGGAGAAGGAAACAGCGACGTCCATTGGGTTTCGCACCAGATAAAGCGCTTTTTGTGTCGCCTCCTGTGGAAGGATCCAGTCTCCGCTCTGGTTGGTCAAGAAAGCGTGATGCGTTTTGAAAAAGAGAGTTCCCTCGGTTTTGGCCGCCAAGTGATTGAAAAAGTCGGGAAGTATCGCCTCTGTTTCATTCAGCCGCATCCAGCTTGTGTCCAATCCCATCACTTTTTCGAGGCGCATTCTCGATGTGGCGCTTGGTATTGACTGGAGTCTGTCAAATTTGGTGTCGCTCCCGGAGGTGCCAAGGGTTGCTAGAAACGTGCGTAACCAAGTATTCCCTGATTTCGGATAGGATGCGATCCAAGTTATCTTTCCCATCGCTCGGTGTCATTCAGGATGTGCGTCGCGAGTTCCTTTAGGGTAGTGCCTTTGGGGCCTCTGTGTGTGGATTTGATGGTCGTAGCGTTTGCAAGCATCACGCTTCTGCTGAAGATATGCCGTTGCTGCGATTCCCCCGTGGCAATTATCTTACGGAATTGGTGCTCCTTTATCGCCGATAGGCCCTCGATGGCGGAGAGCGGACTGAGGATGTCACCCAATCCGTGTTCTCCTGTCAGCAGGTAGATCCCAGCAAGAGGGGTGTCTACCCGCGAAAAACGATCGAAGAGGGGGAAGTGGAGCTTTTCGATGGCTGGCGCGATCCGTTTCAGTCCCTCTGGCTCCAGGCCGAGGAGTTCGATGGAATCTTTCCACAGCTTCGCAGATGGGATGGAGGGGCGGGCGTACGGGCGAGCGTTAGCGTCAAACGAAAGGGCGCAAACGTCGTCGCCCAGAGATTGGAAGCCTAGATCTAGCAAGGCGGTGGCCAAGGTGGATTTTCCGGATCCCGATCTTCCGGCGATCGCAAATGCCTTGTCGTTCCGTGCCACCACGCTTGCGTGGAGCAAAAACAACTCTTCTCTCTGAAACAGCAACGCTGCGATCACGGGGCCGAGGAGTTGAAGGGAAACGATTGATTCGGCGGACTCTGACTTGTCCCTTGGCTGTATCGTTACCTTCTTTCCCTCCGTCACATAATAGTCGGCGCACCCATCGACTTTCAGGAGGAATTCGTCCGAGTTCGCTTCGAATTTCAAACCGTGTTTGGTCGCCTTGCCAAGGTTTTGAGGGCACTTCCCGTAACGAATTTCGATGTCCGGGCTGTCGCTGTCGTTTTGGAGGAGAGGCAGTTGGATCTCGGATTGGATGGTGAGTCCGAACGCTCTGTAGGCGAATGACATAGAGGAATGAAGCACGAAATCTGTTGCCGATGGCCTTAAAACTCTGCAGGCATAAGTCCCTTGGCTGGAGCAGATAGAACTAGTAGGTAAGAGGCTGTTGCATTGCCCATGAGTAGATGAGCCAAGGTCGTATGGATGAAAGTGACTGTTATTTGTTCAAGGCTGGTTCGGTTTCTTTGCAAGAGGAAGTTCGTGAGAAGCGACACAACGTTGGAGGGGATGGAGGTTTGCTTAGCGCTACTAGCGGCCAAGCTGCTTGTTCGTTTTTCGCCAGTTTCACTGCCTTTTTTCGTCCTACGAACCCTTGGGACGGGCCGGTGCGGACTCAGTTTCTATGACCCCCGCTTGACGCGTGGAATAGCCGTAAGAATCGCCCAGGCTTCTGAGTTGCTCCCTTGTCGATTTCTTTGCCTGCATCAAGCCTTGGCGGCCAGTTTCCTGTTTTGGAGGAGATCTCTGCCTCTTTTTGTAGGCATAGGGGTGAGAGAGGATGAAATCGGCAAGGTGCGAGCGCACGCTTGGACCGCATCGCTGGGAAATCCTATCACGGGAGGGAAGGCTTCTGAACTTGGTTTCAAGGAGCTTGCGACCTTTGGTTCTGCTTGTATCCGGATCGAGCCTTATGGGGCTGAGCGGAGAATCGAAGTTGTGCTGCTGTAGTCCTCAGCTCTCTTTGGGGAAGTCTTAGAGGTTCAATTCAGAGGTGGAGGCAGATTCGCCTGCTACGTATCGCCATGCCATTTTTTTTCCAAAAACGGGCCATGCAGTTCGTGGGGCTGGGCTATTCGATCCAAGTCTAGATGCGAAACGGCTACGGTGCGGCTCCTGTGCCACCAGCGATCGCGCTCATGGTTGGGATTGGCTGAGATGAGGAGTAATCATGGTAAGTGTGACCCCCTAAAGGCCTTTATCCTACTCGGATGGGGATGATTTCGACGGGTGTTGTTTTGGGCCTACATCTGCAATCAAAACGAAGCAAATGGCTTGCTTTTTTTTGAATCCCACGTGTGACTGACATTCGTATCTACGTAGAAATCCTCAAGGTTGCGAATCTCGACTCCTCTTTGTCTTTTTAGGCTCGCGATCAAAGATTCGCGTTCTATCCACGCACTGCCTCCTCATGCCGATGAAAACCAATTTCAATATGCGGGTCCATAAGTTGAGTCGTCTAACGCTGCTCAGTGCGATTTATTCGCTCATCTGCGTGGCGAGCCTCACACTCGCGTTTGAGTTCAGGGATGACTTCACGATCTCAGATGCAACGGCAGGCATGCTTTGGGCCACGGTTTTTTGGTTGATTCCCATCAAGCTGGTTTCCCTCTACTTTTTTGGTCAGTATCGTGGTCTGCTGACCTTTTTCCGTTTGCCGGACGTTTACCGGGTGGGAGCTGCTTTCGGTGTCCCAAGCGTATTATTTTTCATCGCTTCGTTCTACACCCAATTCGGCATCCTTCATTCCAAGGCCGCTATCATCCTCGACTATTTTATCTCGGTAAGCCTCCTCTGCGTTTTTCGCACATCCCTCCGTATTTATCGCGAAAAACGTACAGGCGTTCGGGTGTTGTCCGATCCTAGCGACCAGCATCGGGTTGTCATTTATGGAGCGGGTCACACCGGCGCAGCCTTGGCAGCTGATCTGATGGGCAAGCGACATCGTCCCCTCACGCCGGTGGCCTTCATTGACGACGATCCTTTCAAGTGGGACAAGAACGTTCACGGGCTCAAAGTCTACAGCTCGATTTCCAAGGCCTGCGATACCAATATGGGCTGTGGAGCGACCAAGCTGATCGTGGCCATGCCCGCTGCCAGCCCCTCCAAGATTCGGGAGATCACTGAGGAGGCCAGCAAGCTTTCCATGAAGGTGGAGATCGTACCCTCCTGGGAAGACCTGGCTTCAGGTCGCAAGCGAGTGGACAAGCTTCGCCCTGTCAAAATAGACGACCTGCTCGGACGCCGTTCTATCAAACTCCACTCCAAGAAAGTCATTGGTGAGTTGTCTGGGAAGGTGGTTATGGTCACCGGAGCGGGCGGGACCATCGGAGGCGAGCTCTGTCGCCAGATAGCCCAGTGTAATCCCAGCATGGTGTTAATGGTCGAGCGTGCGGAATACCTGCTCTTTCAGACGGAACAGAAGCTGAAGTCTGAGTTCCCCGACGTCGCCTCCCACGCCTTCATTGGTGATATCACGGACGAAGCTCGCATGGACTTTTTGATGGGTGGGTTCCTGCCGGATGTCATCTTCCATGCGGCTGCCCACAAGCATGTTCCCATGATGGAACACCAGCCGGGTGAGGCGATTCGCAACAATACCTTGGGTACTGCCTTGCTCGCCGATCTGGCTATCAAGTACGAGGTGGAGCGTTTTGTATTCATCTCCACCGACAAGGCGGTCAACCCGACCAACGTGATGGGGGTCTCCAAGCGATTGGCGGAGATCTTCCTGCAGTCGTTGCAAGATTCCACTCGCATTCCGCAATTCGTTGCGGTGCGTTTTGGAAACGTGTTAGGCTCTTCAGGCAGCGTGATTCCGACTTTCAAGCGTCAAATCGAAGAAGGCGGTCCGATTACCGTAACGCATCCTGAGATCACTCGTTATTTCATGACGGTTCCGGAAGCTGTTGGCTTGGTGCTCGAGTGCTCGGTCGACGCGGAGGGGGGAGAGATTTTTGTGTTGGATATGGGCGAGCCCATGAAGATTTACGATCTCGCCAAGCAGATGATCAAGTTGAGCGGCTTGCGCGAAGGAGAGGACATCGACATCGTTTTCTCGGGCCTGCGCCCTGGCGAAAAGCTCTACGAGGAGCTGCAGCATGGCCAGGAAACCTTGGAGCTAACGGAAAACAAGAAGGTGTTCCGCTTTACGGGGCGTAAGTCCAACGAGGCAGAGGTCCGAAAATTCCTCAAGGAACTCTCTCCATTGCTCCGCTCCTCTGACTACAATGCCCTGAAGCGCAAGCTGCACAGTTTTGTTCCTGAGTATGTGCCTGATTACTCCGCCCCGACTTGGGCTCCCTCGCATGCGGAAGTAGGTTCGGCGTATCGAAAGGATGGGGCCAGCTTGAACGGCGACAAGCTGGTTTCCTTCAAGGGGAATTCGGCATAGGTCGACTGTTAAGTAGTGGGAGTCGATCGAAGCGAGCTGCCTGCGGAGTTTCGATTTATCGCGCTAACGCTCGGATTTGGTGCGGGGACACGACATGGCCACGGTGGACCGGGGGATTTCGATTTTGGAGGTATCGACGAGGCGAAGCTAAAGGGGCTACTGGCTCGGCACCGCGTGCATGTAGTATTTTGCGCGGCGCTCAAGCGAATGGGGCTGTGGGAACGCCTTTCCCCAAAGTTGCGAGTCGAGTTGGATACAACAGCGCGGCGACTGCAGCTCCGCCAGCTTGCGTTGCTGGCTGAGTTTCTGAGGATCAGCAAAGCCTTGCGACAAGAGGAAGTCGATTTTATCGCTCTCAAAGGCCCGGTGCTGAGCCAATTGCTGTACGGAGACCCTACACAGCGGCATTGTAACGATTTGGATATGCTGGTGCGGTCGAGCGACATTCCTGATGCGATTCGGGTTCTTTCGAGTATAGGCTTCAAGCAGCAGGACCTCCTCGGAATAGCATCCCAACCTCTCAAAGATCCCATTTGGACGCGATTGTATCATGTTCACCTCACTAAGGATGGAATGGGGGTGGAGCTTCACTGGCGGCTTTCGAGAAATGATGTCTTAATCAATACTCCGATCGAGCAACTCTTTGCTTCGAAGCAAAGAGTTGCTGTTTCGGGCGAGGAGGTAAGTACGCTGGGTGAGGGGCACCTGATTGGTTATCTAGCAATGCATGGGGCTTCCCATTGCTGGAACCGATTGAAATGGCTTCTAGATGTGAAACTCATCAGGGAAGCGGGATCTGGCAGGTCCGTAGCTCATGCTGCCTCTTCCTCTTTTTGCGCTGTAGGGCGGGGGGCTGAATTACAATCTCGTGCGAGTGTCACTTCATTGCGGCCACCGGAATTAAGAAGCGAAGATCGTAGACCGCCTTCGCGTGTGGTGGAGCTCGTTCGATCCTTGTTGAAGTCGCTAGAGTGGAGCTTAGGCACCACGAGGGGTGGATCAGATCGGAAGGCCAGCCGTGCTGAAAAATCACCTTTCTTAGCCAGCTCTTTATGTCTGCAGCAGCTATTGGCTGAAGATGAGTATTCAGGAACGTTTTCCAACATGGTGCGCCGCTCCTGGGTGTTGTTGACGCTGCATGGAGGATTTGGAGAAAAGCTGCGGCATATTTCAACCTTGCTCGTTTGGCCGCCCGCCTACGAGAAGGTCAAGTTGCCGCGATCTCTGAGTTTTCTCTATTTAGTTATTGGGCCTGTTTTCTGGGGTCGAGAGCAGCTGAGGCTGCTCGTGCACCGTAGGCGAAATAAGTAAAGGAACCTTTGCTCTGGTGGTTGCAAGGTAGGGCTCGATCTCCGAGCGAGCCTTATTGCTGAATGTGCGAATGCATTCGGTTGAATCGGGAGCAGGATGCTCCCGCCACCATAGGCAGAGTGGCGGGACCTTCTAGGTCGCGTATGAAGTTGGTTAATTCGGGAGCAAGATGCTCCCGCCACTATTGGCTATAAACTTGACCTCTCAGGCTTTGGATTCCTGCCGCTTAGCCGTTTGTACAAAATGCAGTACGAAGCAGAGGAAGAGGCCGAAAAATCCACCTAGCATTCCAGAGGCGACGACGATGAGGGCCCGCTTGGGACGTACCCGTTCTTCTGGGGTGACCGCAGGGTCGATGACCTTGAAGGCGTAGTCCTCCTTCGCGTTGGCCAGCATGGCGTTTTTGGTTTGGCTTTCGATCAGGCCGTAGAGCGACTCCTTAATTTCCAGTACGCGGGTTTCAGTGATCTGTTTGTTTAGATACTCGAGGTTCTTTTCTGCTTCGAGTTTGGCCTGCTCGCGCAGGTGAGCGTTGAGGTGGTCCGCCAGTTGGTTAGTCCATGCGGCTGCCAGCTCCGGATCTTGCAGTTCTACGGCAAGGGTTACGATGCCAGTCTTTTTGTCTTCCGAGACGTTGAGGCACTCCTTGGTGAATCGCTCGTAGGTTTCGAGCTTCGTAGGCCGATTGTCTTCCTGTCTCCGCTCTTTGGATACGGTCCATGACTTCGATTCCTCGTCCCATTCGTCGGCAAATATCGCTTTTTGCGCTGCTTCGCTTTCGATGAAGGGCATGAGGAAATGGCGTGATCTTAAAGTGGCGATCGCAGTCTCTGTGGATCCGCCTCCGCCGATATTGATGCCTGCCATGGACGCCAGGCCTCCGAATTGTCCGGCGAGGGCGGCCAGTCCACCGCCGCCTTGTTCTTCGGAGTTGGGTACCAGGGTGGCTTCGCCGCGATAAATTTCTGGCTGCTTTAGGGCGTAGAAAATACCGAGCACTGCGAAGAGGGGACCAAAGGTCAGCCAAGGCCATTTTCGCTTCCAGACGATATTCCAGAGGTCGATCAAGGAGAGCTCGTCTTCTTCTGGCGGGTAAGGGTATTGTGGATACGGTGGAGGAGTTGGTGGATTCACTTCGTTCATTGCGATTGAAGATTTAAAATTGAGGATTGAAAATTGGTTCTGATCAGTGGTTCGACTGGCCGAGGTAGCGGTCGAATCCGGTGATGGACCTAGATAGTTGCAAGGTGAATTCGCGAATAGAATTGAATTGCTCCTCGGTTACATACGCTTGATCCAACGAAACGTACGATAGTGAGCGTACCTCGCCTGAACTTGCTTTCGAGTAGTTGAGGAACTGCTGGAATTCTTTTGTGGTACGTCTCTCAAACCCTTCGGCTATGTTTGTCATAATAGACACTCCAGCACGCTGGATCTGGTCTTTTAGGCCGAAGTCTTTCGAAAATTCTTCTTGCTTGGTGAGTTTGTAAATAAGGCGGACAAGTTCTCTTGCTTCCTGCCAAATAGGGAGTTCTTCGAAGAATTGGTAAGCTGCCATCAATCTTAAATTTAGAATCTACGATCTTCAATCGACACGCTGTGTCGCTAGAACGAGTTGATGGCGGCGGCGCCGAGGGCGATTTGGTAGAAGATTTGGCTGGTGGTGGTCCAGAGCTTGAGCGGTGCTACGCGGTCTACATCAATCGGCACCACTACCGTATCGCCCGCTTCGATGATGGTTCCTCCCTTGGGGAAGAAACGGGATTTTTGTTCGGTGATGACCTGGCCATTGGCTCTTACGATATAGATTTGTTTCTTGTCGGCCTTTTTGGTGAGTCCGCCAGAAAGATTGATATAGTCGATGTGACTGAGGCCGCCTTGGTAGAGATGGGAGGTGGGATAGTTGACACTGCCGATGATGGTAACGGCTTGGGGTCGTTGCTTGATGATGAGTTCGTCGCCATCGATGACTGTGATATCTTCCAAGCCATCGAGGATGTCGGGAAGGTTGATGACGAGGCGCCCGACTGCTTGAGTGTTTTCCAGTTGGTCGAGGAGGGATTGGGCGGTTTCTACGCCGTCTAAGGAAATGGCGTCGCTTTGGATGGAAGCCGCGGCGATGTCGCTGCTGAGGCGTTCCCGCAGTTTCGCTAGGTTGGCCGCTTCGGTTAGACGCAAGCTCTCACGCAGAAAAATGGCAGATTCAGGATGGGCGAGTCGGGTTAGCCCTCCTGCTCTTTCGATTACTTGAGAAAGGGTTTCGCCGCGCTCTATCACGTAGCTTCCCGGGAAGTTTACTTCACCGCTGATGATCACGGTTTCATGTTCCGTCCATTCGGGAACGCGCTTCACGTTCAATCGGTCGAACTCTTGCAGGGCAATGTCTTGCTGGCCTGCGTTGTCACTTAAGGAGCCAGCAAGGCTTACGGGAATGAGCAGGGAATCGCGGTTGGTCTTGTTGTTGTCTTGGTAGCGGATCAACTCGGCTTGCAGGGTGTAAGCGTCTTCTGTGAAACCGCCGGCCGCGCGTACCAGGTCGGAGACATTCATGGAGCGATCGAGCGGGTATTCACCGGGGTGACGCACGCGCCCCGTGATGCTCACGACCTTTTGCGGATTTTCGCTGGTGCTCTGGGCTTTCAGTCGTGCTACTACCTGGTCGAGGCCATCGCGCTCTTCCTTAGTTCCATCGAAGATCATGATACGGTCTTTAGGCTCTAGCAGCAGGTCGTGTTTGCTGTCTTTTTGCAGGAAGAGTTGTTCGAGGCTGAAAGAGCGTGTGGTGGTGACGCCGGTAACTGGGTTTCTGGATACAACCAAGGCGTAGTCGAGGTCGGCGGTGGGAAGCAGCTGCTCTACGTGGGGAATGATGCTAGAAACCCTTTGCCCTTCGCTCCAGGCATAGTCGCCGGGGCGTTCGACGGCACCCTGCAGGCGAACGAAGTTTTCTACGCGGTCCAGAGCTGAGAAGATGCGGATGATGTCACCGTTTTCCACCAAGCCGGAGCGTTGTCCGCTAGCGCTTAGGTCTATATCGATGAGTTCCTTCAGGCCGCTAGGGGTAATACGCTCGATTTGCGAGATGGAGGGATAGGCCTTGGGGGTGAGCCCACCGGCCATGTCGAAGATTCTTTGTATGCTAGTATCTTCCTTTATTTCGTAGATGGCAGGGCGTCGCACTTCGCCAGCGATGCCGACCAGTGTACCAACTGGCGGTACGAAGATGACGTCACCCGGTTGCAGGCGAGCGTCGGAAGAGGTGTCGCCGTTGAGCAAGAGCTCGTAAAGGTCGAGCGTCGCTACAATTTCGCCCGCCCGCTTGAGCTGGATGTTGCGCAGGGAGCCGATGGGGCGTATCCCGCCGCTCACGAAGAGGGCGTTGGTCATGGTGGAGAGGGAGGAGACGGTGTAGGCACCGGGGCGGTTGACGTCGCCCAACATGAAGATGCGCATGGAGCGGAGTTCGCCGAGACTGACAAAGGCCTCTACTCCGATCATCTGCTCCTTCACTCGCTCGATGATGGTAGTCTTGAGCTCGTTGAAGCTCTGTCCTGCCACCGACATAGGCCCGAGGTCGGGGATTTGCAGTACGCCGTCTCTCGAGACGTAGAGATCGTAGGAGGCGGATTGTTTACCGAAAAATTGGATGCGGACCTGGTCGCCTGGGCCAATAACGTAGTCGACGGGGACGGGGATTTCGGTGACGGGGGCAAAGGTGGTGGGAGAGCCTTCGAAAAGGTCGTAGCCGAATTGCTTGAGCTCAGTTTTTACGACTTTGGCTTCGCTCTTTTCTTCTTCGTCGGCGAGCTTGTCGGCCGCGTCGAATTCCTCCTCTACTTGTTCGTCTCCCTCTTTGGGTTTTGCGTCGTTCTTCTTGACGACCTCTGGCGTTTCCAAGGCTTGGCTTGCATTGCTGCTGGATTGCTGAGCTTGGTACTTGCGCAGCTCGTCCATGGCTTGGGCTCGCAGGGGAGCAGGGAGGGAATTGAGCTTGGCCTGCTGTTCGGCGGAGAGCGTTTGCGCCTGCGAGGCGGTTGCCGCGCAGAAGGCGAGGGCGAGTAAAAGGAGTGGATTGAGCAACTTCATGGGAAAGGGTGAAGGTTAACCGCTAAGATCGCGGAGGACGCAAAGTTTTTTTTACCGCGACGGAGCACTGCGGAGATGGCGTAGCAAAGACGCTAAATTTCGCCAAAGGCTTCTCTTTTTAACCGCGGAGGTCGCTGAGAGCGCGGAGTTTGGAGGTTCTTGATTCAGTTAGACATTGGGAATGAAGTCTCTTTTCTCTGCGAATGTTTCGTCGCCTTGCTTCTCAATTGTCGTGCGGGGCACTTGGTACCGCGTCCTCTAGTGAAGCCCCTCGACCGTGCAGGGGATCGTTGAAGGGCGTTTAAGTATTAAATTTGCGCAAGGGCTGCCTCTCCGCCGTTTACTTGACTTGAATCGATGCGTTGGTCGAGCGTGGCGAGTTTGCCTTGGTATAGGGTGCTGAGGGCCAACAGGTAAAAGTCGGTAATTGCTTTGTGGGTTGCAGTGCCGTTAAGCTGGAACCCTCGAAAGTCGGTGAACGAGATTTTATCGCACCAAAATTGGTGACCGGGGTTGGATTTTAGGATTCGAAGCAGACGAGTGATTTGTTGTGCATTGCCCGCGTTCCCCGGATATTTCGGATTCGATAGGATTCGAATGAATCCATTCTCAGTCAGAGGGCAGGTGGCCCATCCTGAGCTTTGGTTATGCTTGAACCAAGATTTCACTTTCTTGTGGTGGGTATGGTCCTGGTCGACGAGCGCGATCATGACGTTGACGTCTAGGAGATGGACCATGAGAAACTAGAAACAGTCCTCTTCGAGCAGCTCGGCTACGATGTGGTTCGTTACTTTGGTATTTCGCTTTGGAAGGTAGGGTAGGCCCGATTCATCCAGTTTGAACAGGTCGTCGTCGACATTGGCTGAAGGTGAGATTTCCCTCTGCAAGGCCTTGGTGATTATTTCCTTAAGCGTGGTTTTTCGCTTCAGAGCCACGGCCTTGGCTTCCGCTAGTAGTTCGTCGGGAAGTTCGATCGTCGTTTTCATATGGGTGAGTGTATGGGAATATGGGTGGCGGTCAAGTTTTGGGTCGTTCGTTAGTTTGCTCCTGGTCTGAACTGCTGCTCCTTTTGTCTGCTAGAACCATTCAATCGCTCCCCGCGAGCTTAGCGTCCTCGGCGGTTGCTTAATCTTCTATGCGAAATCTGCAGTTTTCAATTTCGGCGACAGTCGAACTAAAAACTTGTGACGATCGACACATGTCCTCCGAGATCGGAATCGCTCTCGCCCGTAACCTGATTCTCTTCGTCGATGTAGTGGATTCCGAAGGTGAGCTTCGGATGGCTAATGGCTGATCGCTGATCGCTGACGAAAGGTAGAAAGGTGAGGTCATTTAGTTCCGCGAACACTTCGATCGAGCTTCCTTCAACTGGATCGATGGTGATGGAGTGAGGGCCGCGGCCGTCGCGGTTGAGGGAGTAGTTGCGGTACTTAGCTCCCCAGAGATTGCCGTTTTCCTGCACGATGAAGCCGCCGATGGAGCGCATGACGCCGTCGCCGTCCATGGCGTGGCCGATGGCTCTTCCCTTGCGGCGGTAGCCGGAGCGGTAGATGCCGTGGTTGTAGGCGGTGTTAAAATCGCGATCAGGGCGCGGATCGCGCCTCAAGTATCCGGCTCGGGTATCGGCCCATTCGAAGTAGGCGCGCCAGGTTGCGTTCGTTGATTCTAGCTCACCCCAGGTTTCGAGGCCGGCCAGCAACATGTTGGCGTCGGGCAGGTAAGTTTCCTCGTCTTCGCCGGTGAGTTGGGCGTACTGGGCGAGGTTCCACCCAGGGATTCTCAAACGATAGTCGATGCCCGCCAATTGGTTGCCGGGCTCGTTCTCGAAAGTGACTCCATTGACGCGATTGTCTTCTCCGATGAGAAGACGCCAGAACGTATCCAAATCTCCAGGACGCCCATCCCCAGCCCATTGAGCGGTGCGGCTGAGTCCGATATCGAGGTTTTCCCAGCCGAAGGGGGTGAAGTCGATGCGCATGCCGAAGAGCCGAGCATCCGATCCAGGCCGCTCGCCTTCGTCGTTGTCGAGCTGCCCCATGAAGGTGGTGAAGGTCCAGGGACCGATCCAACGAAGCCACTTGTTTTCAAAGGCGTCCGGCGATATGCGCGTGAGTGAGAGGGCGGGGACGGGGCGAGCGTTGTTCGAGAGAATGAGCGAACCGTCCCAGCCCGGGCCCCACCAACGGTCGACTTGGTCGATGCCGAAAGACCAGTTGCCCAATGCCATTGCCAGATAGGTCCCGTCGAGTCGGAACTCGTCGCCGTCAAGGGGATTGTCCGCGTAAGTGAGGCTGACGTTCCCTGCGAACCACTCGCTCAGCCAGGACTGCGACAGCGAGGCTTCGAACTGCTCGCGTGGCTGGGAGCCGAAGGACCGGAAAGGGAGCGTATCAGACGCGAGGGAAAGCGAGGTTTTGGTGGGGCGAAAGCCCAACTCGCTTGCTTCCGAGTAGACTGATTCCATCCGAGACAGCGGGAAAGCCATCGATTCGAGATCACCGATTGCCGATTGATGATCGCCGAGGGCGTCTCGTCCGAGGGGCCAGGGCCACGTTAGCACCGCGCTCTCGATGGCCCCGTTGTCGCGCAGTAGCTGCATGTCGTGCCGGCTCGTGATGGAATCCGACTCGATGCGGGGGGAGGCGAATGCGTTAGTGGCGAGGGTGATGGCGAAGAGTGGAAGGAGCTTTTGCATGTGAAGGCTTTTCTTAACCGCGAAGAGCGCGGAGGACGCAAAGTTTTTTTAACCGCTGAGCAACTGTGTCACTGAGCAAGCTGTAAGTTAAGTTTTTTGAACAGGCTTTGTATGTGTATGAGCATCTTCCTCATTCCAGCGACGATGGCGCACTTGTACGGCTTGCCCTTGTCCCTGAGCTTCTGGACGTAAGGTCTTATCACTTCGTTGTGCACCGCAGCAGTTTTGGTCGCCATGTAGAGGCACCGTCTGACTTTGGCTCTACCCTCTTGGATGCGTCTTTTCTTCTTGGTCTTTCCGCTGTCGTCGTTGAAGGGGGCGATTCCAGCCAAGGCGACGATCTGGTTCCTGTTGAGGGACTCGATCTCGCTGAGGTGCGCGAGCAGGGTCCAAGCCGTGACTTCGCCCACGCCGCAGACCGAGAGGGCGATGCCTTGCTGGGAGCGCATCTTCGCGTCGCTTTGGACGAGCTCCCTGATGTCCTCTTCGATCGTCTCAAGCTCGTTCTGCACGATCGCGATCATGCGCTCGATGGATGGGTGGATGAGAGGATCGCTGTTTTGCCGCCGGTTTTTCTCGCGGCTTAGCTGTTCGCTCAGATGGCTTCTGCGGTCGAGCAGGGCGGCGAGCTGCTGGCGTTTTTCGCAGGGAGGCGTTTGGGGTCGTATGTTCTTCTCTTTCGCGAAGTTGCGAATCATGCGCGCGTCGATGGGGTCGGTCTTTGCCTTGACCCCCTCGCTCTTGGCGTAGTGTCGCACTCGAGCCGGGTTGACCCTGGCGAAGGGGAGGCCCTTGGCGAGGAGTTGCTGCATGAGGATTCGCTCGTATCCGCCGGTCGCCTCGAAGACGGCCAAGGGCGTCTTGAAGGTGGCGATGTGGTCGGTCAGCTCGCTAAGGGCGTCTGCTTTGTTGGATACGCTGAAACTTCGCTTGTCGCTGAGCGCTTCAAGTGTATCTTTCGATATGTCGATTGCGATAATGTCGTATTCGGTGGGATTCATGGCTTGTATCTGTCTTGTAGAGGTGAGCTCGCGTCTTTGATGACGGGCTCTTTCAACTGTTTGATATCCAAGCCAGGTCGCTTCGAGGGATCGCTGCTCAGCGCTGAGCTCGCTCAATGAGGGCTCCGGACGCAGATTGATCTCACTCGAAACGCGTTCGGACCGGTGGCCGCCGGTTCGAACGATCCTGGCATCCTCTGAAAATGCCATTTGCAGAGGGCTTTTCGAGCCCTTCCTCCGACGAGTTATGGACTCATTCTCGGAAGGGCTCAAAAAGCTGGAAATCAATGGTGGGGAACCTACAAGG